>CAYPUQ010000164.1:0-12523 GCA_964413655.1 uncultured Solibacteraceae bacterium
TAAGCTCTTCCGGGTGACTCAGACCTTTGCCCGCGATTCCGGCTATAGCAAGTTCGTTGTTCATATCCGGGCATCGAACACGCCCGCGCAGTCGTTCTATAAGCGGTTGGGATTCCGCGAATGCGGCCGGCTGGCACGCCAGGTCAGGATCGACGGGCAAGAGGACGACGAGGTTGTCATGGAGTTCTTTCTGTGACAGTACGGCATACATCCGTGCGTCGGCCTTTGCAGTCGGGTGAGCATTAGAAGAATGAGATATCCTTCATCGGGTAGTGTTTGCGGTTGCGTGTCCACAGGACAGCGCCGCGCAAAACCGCCAACGAGGCAATAAGCGCATCGCCGAGTTCGAGGCCGTAGCTCTTACGGTACTGCCGAAGATAGTCCCCCGCCAGACGGCCTGCCTCGGCATCGATCGGAACACAGACCAGCGTGTCAAACAGGTTGGATAGCGCGGCTTGCTCGCTCGCCCGAGCACCGTGCCACAGTTCGGCCACCGACACCGGGGAACAGAGAATGATGTCCTCGGATCGACTGAGCTCGGCCCAATTCCCAAGAATCCCATCATCTCTTGCGCGCGTCACCTCGATCAGAATGTCGGAATCGACCAGAACAGTCACTCGTCACCCAGCCTCTCGATCCGGCTTCCGCGACGCAGGGATCGCACGTACGCTTGGGAATGCCTAAACTCAGGCCGGTCTTTCCGAATTCCGACAATAGCCTCCATCGCCCTTCGCCGCTCGTCGAGTTTGCCGACATACCGCTCGCGAACGGCAATCCGGACTAACTCTGAAATTGAAGTGCCGAGCGACTGGGCGCGCGCGTGAAGCGCGCTCCAAAGATCGTCATCAAGGTAGAGTTGGGTGCGTCTCATGATGTATAGTATACATCGTCGACACAGTTCAGACTGCCCCTCAGAGTTCGCAACACTGCCTGCAGCGCCTTGGCCGCCGTCTCGGAACACTTCCAGGGCCTGGGCTCCGGGCCGCGTTCGATCCAGTTGGGCATAAAGATCAGCTTGGGATTGGGAAGCTGCCCGCACGCTCGTCCGCCCAGCGGACCATCCGATTCCGCCCGCCGGCGCTGCCAGACTCGAGTGCGCGGTGGGTCTCAGCGCCTACGGCGGCGTAACCTTCACCTCCTCCAACGCTGACTCCCGCTGCTCACGGAGCGAACGCATAATCTCCTGATATTTCGCCAGCACGCCGCGCGCCTTCTCCACCTGGCCGGACGCCTGCAAAGCGCGGGAAAGCTGGAAGTGCAGACTGCCGTCGGTGTCGATACCGAGAGCCGCTTCCAGCAGCGGAGCGGCACCGGCCGGCTTGCCGGTCTGCATCAGCGCGCGACCGAGCGCGGCCTTCGCCGGTAGCAGTTCCGGGTCGGCGTTCACGGCCTTTTGGAGATAAGAAAGAGCTTTCTCGGTCTCTTGCCGTGCCAGCAGCGTGTCGCCGTACATGAAGTTCCACTCGGCATTGCCGGGGTCGTCTTTGAGAAGCGCGCCCAAATGATCGAGAGCAGCCTCCATGTCGCGGGCGTCGTGGAGCGAGATCGCAAGCTCGCGCGACAGGCGCCAGTCCCCCGGACGCAACGCGAGGGCCTTCCTCCACTCCTCGACCGCCTCCCGATGCCGGCCCTGGCCGCGATGCACTGTCGCGAGAATCTCGTGCGACTCCGGCGACGGCGGTAATTCGGCAAGCCGCGCGAAGGACTGGGCGGCGAGTTGATTGTAGGCCAGCGAACGCCAGTAGTGCGCTTTGGGCGACTCCTGGCCGGTATGCATGGCGACGACGTCTTCGTAGCGGCGCTCCCGGTACGCGCACTCGGCCTGGTCAACGGCGCAATCCGGCGCGGCGGCCTTCCGTCCTTCGGCGGCCGCCCATTCGGAGTTACCAGTCCGCCGGTAGATCTCGGCAACCGCTTCGTGTACGCCGAACAAACGATCGTTCCGTTCCAGTGCGCGGCGGTACAGAAAGAAGGCGCTCGAAAGCTGGCGTTGCCTCAGCCGGGCATCGGCGACCAGGCGCAGCCACCAGGCCGACTCCGGCGCCGCCTTCTCCAACGCCTCGAAAGACCGCACCGCCATCTCCTCGTAGCACTTACCGAGGCCGTACCAGGCTCGCGGATTCCGCCCATCGATGCGCGCGACTTCCCGATACGCCGCGACGCCTTCAGCGAACCGCTGCTCGAAGAGATACGCGTCGGCGAGCATCTGGCGCAACGCCCCGTTCTCCGTCATCGCCTCCGCCGCCTGGCGGAGCGGCGGAATGGCCTTGCCGAACTCGCCGAGTTTCATCAGCGACGCGCCCAACGAAGCGGCGGCGCGGGCATCGTGGGGCGTCAACTTCAGAACATGGCGAAAGTGGGGTACGGCCTTCTCGTCCTCGCCCAGTTTCTGGTGGACCATGCCGAGATTCATCGACACGCCCGGATGATCCGGCGCGGCTTTGCGCAACTGTTCGAGCAACGGGATGGCCTCGCGGAGTTGCCCCGCCTGTAGCGCAGCCTGCGCGCGCGCCGAGACCTCCTCCATGTTCTGGGCGGCCACCGGCGCAACGGCAAGAATCAGCAACAGCGGCAGCATAACGTCGAAGCGGGTGCGGGCCCCGGCGGGAGCCGCACCCGCTTTCTTTACGGTAGGTCTCGATCGATCAGAACTGCAAGCGCAGGCCGAAACGGAACTGCCGCTCCGGCTGGTTGCCGTCGGTGCTGTTGATGATCATGAAGCTGGCCGGGACGCCGACGTTCCCGGCGGGCGCGTTGAAAACCGGCGTATTGGTCCAGTTGAACGCCTCCGCGCGGAACTGCAAGAGCCAGCGCTCCGAGATGGGAATGTTCTTGAACAGGCCCAGGTCCGAAGCGAAGGCCCGCGGGCGCCGCAGAATATTGCGGCCCGAGGAGCCGAAGCAAGCAGTGCAGGTTGGCGCGGCGAACGCGGTGACATCATAGAAGGGGTTGCCCGGTCCGATGCCACCGAGTTTTCGAACGGTCGGGTTGATCTGCTCCGCCGTCTGGGTGCTGCCGGCCGCGTTGAGCGACTGGCCCGGCGCGGTGACCATGAACGGCCGGCCGGAGAACGCGGCGACATTGACGTTCAACTGCCAGTTCCCGAGGACGGCGGCCGCCGGCCCATCGGTGAAGTGAGACTTCCCCTTGCCGAACGGGAGTTCGTAGATACCCGCGATCTGGAAGTTGTGCGGGATATCGTAGCCGGCGCGGGCGCGATTCCGGCGCAACGCGGGCTGATAGTTGGTGAGCGGCATGCCGGCCCACCCATCGTCGTCGGTGTAATTGATGGCGGCCGAGAAGGTGTAGGCGCCCTTGATGAACAGCCCGTTGCGGAACTGGCGGTTGATCGTGGTTTGCAGGGCGTGATAGTTGGCGTCGGCCCAGCCCGACCACAACAGCGTGTCGGCGATGCGGCCGAACTGCTGGAACGCGGGCCGTCCGGCATTACCGGCACCCGGCGCCGAAGCGTTGATATTGACATCGGCGAAGGACCGAACCGTCTTGGTGCCGACGTAGCCGGCCGAAACGGCGACCTCGCCCGGCAGCCGGTGCTCGACAATGAAGTTCCAGCTCTGGATATAGCCCCGGTTTAGCGGACCCTCGAACGGCGTGCGCATGAGAGCGGCGGTCGGAAGCTGCACTTGACCCGAACTCAAGTCGGGGCAGCAGATCTCGGGGATCCCGTGGAAGACGTTGGCGACCACTGGCGGACGAGTCGGATCGACAAAAGACACCGGATTGAAGGCCGGATTGGCCACGTTGGTGAAGTCCGATCCCACGGTCAGCGGGAAGAATCCGCGGAGCGGCCGGGCCAGCACCATTGGGTTGTTGGTGATGCCGTAGCCGGTACGGATGACCGTCGAGTCGGTCATGCGGTACGCCAAGCCGACGCGCGGCGCGAACATCCGCTTGCTGACCGTCACGCCGACGTCCTTCGGAACGTTGCCGTAGCCGCCGACGAACACTGTGTTCGTGTTCTGGTCGTAACGTTCAAGCCCGCCGGCACCGGAGCGGGTCATGAGCGGGAAGTACTCCCAGCGCAGTCCCAAGGTGAGCGTGAGCCGTTGGTTGACCTGCCAGCGGTCGCGGACGTAAAGCCCGTGCTGGAGTTCGAAGCCGGTCATCTTGAGAAACTGGACGCTCTTGCCCACGTTCGACGGCAGACCGAGCAGAAACGCGCCGTAGGCGTTAAACTGACCCGGCGCGGCACCGCCGCTCAGCGCCGTGACGCCGCTGCCGAAAGTCAGTGCGCCGCGGGGACCGGAACCTAACTCCGGCTGCCAGTGGTTTAAGTGATGACGCACGCCGTCGTAGCCGAAACGGATGTCGTGATTCCGCTTCTGGGCATTGAAGTTGGTCGTCAACGTATAGCTCTGGTCGTTTCGGAACAGCGGATTCCAGCCGTTCCCGTTGCCGAGCGTGGTGTAACCCGTAATGGATGTGCCAGGCATTCCGCTCTGGCGGATATCCGCACCGTTGGTTCCGGGGATACCGAGGGTCTCGGATCCGAAATTCGTGCCGTAGTCCGGTCCGAGCACGGTCTGGCCCAGCCGGGTCCAACCCACGGTCACGTCCATCAGCATCGTCGGCGACAGAATGTAGGTGTTCCCGAAGGTGGCAAGCTGCACCAGCGTATCGCCCTCGCCGGCTGAGCAGAGAGCGACGCCACCCGCCGCACCGAGAGAGAACGGGCAGTCGACCAGTGCGTCCATGGCGCTGTATTTGCCCCACATCATGTGCTTCACGTTGCGGTTGTAGTTGATCTTCAGATCGTAGTTGTAGCGGTCCAGGGTTTCGTTGCCCGATGCAAAGTAATTCGAGAACACACCGCCCAGATTGGGCTCGGGAATCAGATCCTGGAACCGGCGCATTGCCGTGCTTTGCCGGTTCAGCGGGATGATGTTGCCCGCGAACGGCATGCGGTTCACGCCCTGGTCAGTGCCGGTAGCCGGATCGTAGAGGAGGGCGCTATAGGCGCTGAAATTTCCCGCTCGTTGGTCCGCGGTCGGAACCGTCTGCAAGGCTTGGCGGCCTGCCTTGTCGCGATACGCTTCAACCGATCCGAAATAAAACAGCTTGTTCTGCTTGATGGGTCCACCGATCGTTCCACCGTAGATATTCGTGGTAGCAACCGGTTTCTCGCGGCCCGCTGGGAGGAAGAAGTTGCGGGCCCGCAGGCGCTGGTTGTCGTGAAACCAGAAGCCCGAACCATGGACTTCGTTAGTGCCGGACTTGGTGACCACAGTGATCGCCGCGCCTCCGGCCAGTCCCTGCTCGGCGTCGAAGTTGTTGGTACTGATGTTCACCTGCTCGACGGTCTCGGATGGAGCCACGTAGTTGGTGTGGTGCGGCAGCCAGATGTTAACGTTCTGGGCGCCGTCGAGCTTGGTGTTGTTATTGTTGCGCGCCGTGCCATTAATGTTGGAGGTAAGGGCGCGGCCGGGTGTATCGACCTGGGCATTCTGGAACTGCGCCGGCGTCGCGCCGGGAACCAAGTTGATTAAGCTTTGGTAGTTGCGGTACCGCGGCAGCGGTAACTGTGACACAGCCGACGAGCCCAGTTCGACCCGTACGTCCGATTTGTCGGTCTGCAAGACGGTGGCGGCGCCTTCGACCGTGATCTGTTCGGTTATCTGGCCGATCTCGAGCGGCATATCCACGCGGGTTATGTTGTTGATCGTCACCTGCACGTTCTGCCGGCTGACGGTCTTGAAGCCACTCGCAGAGACACGTACCTCGTAGCGTCCTTGCGGCAGGTTGTTGGCGACAAAGCCGCCGGTCTCATTCGTGGTGTACTCACGAGTTAAGCCGGTGGCCGCCTCGGTGAGTGTTACATTTGCGTTGGCAATAACGGCTCCAGTGGAATCGGTTATCGTGCCGACAATGGAACCGTAGAGCACCTGCGCCGACGCCGTCTGCACGAATGCAGCCAGACACAGAACGATGCTCAGACAGATAGCCAGATTGTTGAAAATTTTGCCCCTTAGCATTTTTACCCTTTCTCTTACCCCGTTCGGGTGTAATGGAAATCGATTACTCCCTTTATAGACCCAAGTGGTGCGCCGCGTCAAGGATAAACATTCCGCTCGTTCCGCAGGAAACCGTTAGGCGGTACAGTAAGTAGGTTATGGCCCTCGGAGTGCGCATGGAGTTTCTCGGGTTGCAGGTTCTCTCGCTCGGTCTATGCCTGCCGGTTTGGGCACAGGACCTCGATGCACGCGCGGATCGATTGCGCGCATTGCTCCGTGCGTCTCCTCGCCTTCCGCTCTCGATGACAGACTTCCGCGTCAAACCGCCGCCCGGCGATTGGACGACCGGCTTCGTCTCGTCGCTGGCCATCGACGCTGAAGGCGTGATCTACATTTTTCACCGGGGTCCGGACGCCGATCCGGTTATCGCGGTGAATCGCGACGGCAAGGTCCTTCGCTCTTGGGGCCGGGGACTCTTCCAGATCCCGCACAGTATCCGGGTGGACCCGGCGGGAAACATTTGGACCGTAGATGCTGGAAACTCGATGGTCCACCGGTTCACCCGCGACGGCAAACAACTGCTTGCCATCGACGCCGGCGGACTGCCGGAGAAACACGCAAGCGCCTTTGCGGGCGCCACCGATATTGCGTTCGCGGGCGAGCGCGTCTTCATCGCCGACGGTTACGTTAACGCCCGCATCGTCGAATACCGCGCCACCGGCCAGCGTGTTCGCGAATGGGGCAAACCGGGAACCGCGCCGGGCGAGTTTCGCCTGCCCCACGGTATCGCGATTGACGATGACGGCAGCCTCTGTGTCGCCGACCGCGAGAATGGCCGCATTCAGCGATTCACACTCGATGGCGTCTACCTCGGCGAGTGGAGCCATCTCGGCAAGACCTTCTCGTTGACGGCCGGCCGGACCGGCGATCTCTGGATTGGCACGCAACCCCACAACGTCGCCAACGGCGTCGAACCTTGGCTCGTGCGCGTGGACCGGCGCACCGGACGGATTCTCGGCGCCATCGAATCGGGCGGCCATCATTCGATCGATGTCAACTCCGCCGGCGAGCCGATGACGGGCGCCCGGCCGGATAAGATACTCTGGTTTCGAAAGCCCGCGCCGTAGGCGCGCGCCTGGAGCACACTGGATGAAGAGTGGAACCACGATGGATCTTGCCGCGGAAATACAAGAAGCGAAAAAGCGTCTGGACGCGCATGTCGTCGAAACGGTCAGATGGCACTTCGACCCGGAAACGGGTTGTCCCTTCTGGCTGGACTTCGCGAAGCAACTCGGCTGGGATCCGCGGCAAGAGATCCACCGTTTCGAGGACCTGCGAAAGTTCCCCCCGTTCCAGGACGACTGGCTGCGCGGCGGTCCGGTCCGCCGTTGGGTGCCGCGTGGTCTGGAGGGAGAGCCGCTCTTCGTGTTCGAAACCGGCGGAACCACCGGCGTGCCCAAGACCCGCGTCGCCATAAACGACTTTCGCACCGACTACGAGATGTTCAGCGGCACCCTGCCGGAGCAGTATTTTCCGCGCGGCGCGAACTGGCTGATGCTCGGTCCTTCCGGGCCGCGCCGGCTCCGCCTCGCCGTCGAGCATCTCTGTCAGCACCGGGGCGGCGTCTGCTTCTCGGTCGACCTGGACCCGCGCTGGGTCATCAAGCTGATCAAGATGGGCCTGATGGACGAACTGGCCCGTTACAAAGCGCACGTCATTGAACAGGCGGTGACCGTACTGAGCGCCGGGCACGACATTCGCTGTCTGTTCACCACTCCGAAACTGCTCGAAGCCCTTTCCGAGCGGCTGGAGGACCAGGGGACGAGCATTCGCGAGGTTGGCATTACCGGCATCTTCGCCGGCGGCACCGAATTTACTCCGCAGTTCACACGCTTCGCGGCCGAAGAATTGCTCGGCGAGGGCGTCTATTTGACGCCCACTTACGGCAACACGCTGATGGGGCTGGCCTGTTCGAAACCAGTTACTCCGGAGGACGGTTACAAGATTACTTACTATGCGCCGCAGCCGCGCGCGACGATCGAGGTGGTTTCTTTCGACGACTACGACAGAGTCGTCGACTATGGCCAAACCGGACGCGTCCGGCTCACCACGCTAACGCGCGAGACCTTCATCCCCGGCTTTCTCGAACGCGACGAGGGCGAGCGTGAACCGCCGTACGAGCGGTATCCGTGGGACGGCATTAGCGGTGTGCGGCCATTCCGTCAACTGGCCGCGTCAACCGTCGTTGGAGTCTACTAAGTATGGCGCGGAGAAATTGGGGCAGGCCCTCGGCCCGCGGCAGCCTCTCAGGCCGCCAGTTACTAAGCTAGGAGGTTCCTTCATGCTAAATCTACCGGTCCTTCGTTGGGGACAACCTTACTCAAGCCTCGAGCAGGACCAGGTTATTCACTTCCAGACCGGCGAAACGCTCGCCCGAGTCAGTCAGGCTAATACAGGACTGCTCGCCCGAGACATGCGCCATGCGCAGCGGGCGCGAGACCTCCTCACGTCCATCCCGATTGCCGAACTGATCGAAACTATGAAGCGCGCGGCCGACCTGTACCTGAATGCCGCGCTGCCGATGGGCGACGGCGAGCAGACTCCGGAGGACTTCGCGCGCCAGCAGTCCGCCAGCACCGGCCTGCCCGAACACCTGTGCCGCGGCAACATGAAGAAGAACCACTTCGTGCTCTCGAACATGGACCGCATCCTCGACGCGCTGACTCGTGGCCTGGACCCCGGCATCCTGACGCGCGGCTACGGGATGGAGTCGCGCGGTGTCGTTGTGAGTTACCAGACACAAGCGCCGGTGCTCGGCTTGGTGCTGCCGTCGAACTCGCCCGGCGTCCATACTTTGTGGCTGCCCGTCATCCCCATGCAGGTGGGCCTCGTCCTTAAGCCGGGCCCCCAGGAGCCCTGGACGCCATACCGCATGACCGCCGCATTTCTCGAAGCCGGCGTGCCGCGCGAAGCCATTTCGATCTACCCCGGCGGCGGAGATATCGGAGCCGAAGTGGTGGCGCGAACCCAGCGCTGCATGATCTTCGGCGGCACCGCCACTGTTCAGCGCTACAAGGGTGATCCGCGCGTGCAGGTGCACGGGCCGGGCTTCAGCAAGATCCTGCTCGGCGACGACGTGGTGGACCACTGGGAAGACTACCTCGACATCATGGTGGACAGCGTGTTCGCCAACAGCGGCCGAGGCTGCATCAATTGTTCGGGCATCTGGGCGCCGCGCCACACGCGCGAGATTGCCCAGGCGGTCGCGGAACGGATCGGGCCAGTCGAACCGAAACCGCCCGACGACCCCGAGTCCAGCCTGGCGGCCTTCACCGTGCCCGGCGCCGCACAGGCTATCTGGCGTTCCATCGAGAGCCAACTGAACGGCGGCGGCGTGGAGCACATGACCGCCCGCTTCGGCTCGCGCCTGGTGCTGCACGAACGTTGCGGCTACATCAGGCCCACAGTGCTCCACTGCAAATCGCCGGACGCTCCGATGGCAAACACGGAGTACATGTTCCCCTTCGTCAGCGTCGTCGAATGTCCGCAGGAGCAGATGATCCGCAAGATCGGCCCGACGCTGGTGTGCAGCGCCGTCACTGAGGACGCGCGGTTCCAGCGCGCGCTCATTGACGCTCAGAACATCGACCGCCTCAACATCGGAGCCATTCCGACGATTCGCCTCGACTGGCTCCAGCCGCACGAAGGTAACATTGTCGAGTTTCTGTTCCGGCCACGGGCGTTTCAGACGGCGCTGGAAGCAGTGGCCGTCTGAAGTCTATCTTGAGGCTGGCCGGCGCCGGTACGGATAACTTTTCCAATCCATCGCCGCACGGCCGTTGAGATCCCATGCGACCTGCCCCGCCCGGATCGTCATCTCGCAGCTAAGCAGGCGGTCGGCGGGGAATCTCGCGCCAGCCGAATCGAGCAACCCGAATGAACCACGATCCAGGCGAAGCACCGCAATATCAGCCTCCGCGCCTGCGTCGAGGTTGCCCAATTCCTGGCGTTTGATCTGTTTCGCCGGGTTGGCGGTAGACATCCGGATCACGTCCTCCAGCGAAGCGCCGAGCGCCAGAATCTTCGACATCGACTGAAGCATGTCCTTCATTCCGGCGTTGACGCTGTTGCGGTGAATGTCGGTCGAGATCGAGTCGGGGTAGAAGCCCTGCTGCGTAAGAGGAACGGCGACATACCAGAAAAAACTCGCCGCCCCGAAACCGACGTCGAAGAAGATGCCGCGCTTGCGGCCATCCACCATCGCCGGATTCACCTTGCCGCGCAGCAGTTCGTCGCGGTGTCCGGCGTAGCAGTGCGTGTAGATATCGCCCGGCCGCAGTTTGTCGCGGAGCAGCCCATCGAGATTCCGGTCGGCGGTGACCTGACCGAAGTCCACCATCACCGGAATGTCCGCCAGGTTCCCGGCCTTGACGGAAGCATCGATCGAGGCCCAGCCCGGCCCGGCGTAATGTGCGCTCTTGATCCCGACCACGAGGTCGCGATTGGCGAGAGCCACTTTCGCCGTCGCTTCCGGGTCCATCTCCTTCGGATCATGCTCGCTTCCGGCTCCGCCCATGCCATGCCCGGCGATGTTCAGCATCGCCAGAATGCGGGTTTGAGACCGGCGGATCACGAGGTCGCGAAACTCCGGGAACGTCCGCCAGCCGGAGGTTCCGGCGTCCACCAGCGTGGTAACGCCCGAGCGAAAGGAAATAACGTCTGCTTGGAGGTTGGTGTCGCGCTTGGCGACGGCCCGCAACGGCGTGCCGGTGAAGACGTGGGCATGGATGTCGATCAATCCGGGAACGACGTACAGGCCGGATACGTTGGCCACAACCCTCGTCTCCGACGCCGGAATGTTCTCGGCGACGCGGGCAATCTTGCCACCGGCAACCGCCACGTCCATCACCCCGCTGATGTTGTTCTTCGGATCGATGACGTGGCCGCCCTGCAGCAGCAGATCGTAAGACTGTTGCTGCGCAAACAGGCCGCAGGCGGCCGCGAGAACCCAAACCGCTGTTCGTGACATTTGCCTCCGGTTTATCACAGAAACGCGTCCGGCGAGGCCGGTAGACTGAAGCGATGCCTCATCGATGGACGCTGGCGCGAATGGCCGAAGCGCTGCGGCGGCGGGAGATCTCGCCGGTGGAGTTGCTGGATGCCCATCTGAAGCAGATTGGCGCGGAGAATCCGCGAATCAACGCGTTCGTGAAAGTGCTGGAGGACGAAGCGCTCTCCGCTGCGCAAGCGGCCGAAGCGCGCCAGATGCGGGGCGACAGTGCGGGTCCGGTGGATGGCGTGCCGTTGACAGTGAAGGACAGCTTCGACATAGCCGGACTGCCTACCCTGAGCGGCAGCCGTTCGCGCATCGGCCATCGCGCGGCGCGCGACGCGACGATGGTGGCGAAACTGCGTGCGGCCGGAGCGGTGATCCTCGGCAAGACGAACTGTCCGGAACTTCTCGGCAACTACGAAACCGACAACGCCATCACGGGGCGCACGAACAATCCGTGGAAGGTGGAGCGCACAGCGGGGGGATCGAGCGGCGGCGAGAGCGCGGCCATCGCGGCGTTCTGTTCGGCGGGGGGACTGGGCAGCGACGGCGGCGGCTCGATCCGCGAACCCGCCCACTTCTGCGGCATCGCCGGGCTGAAGCCGACGCCCGGGCGCCTGTCGGCGGCGGGACACTTCCCCGTTTGCGGGTTCTTGGGTGGCATGATGGGCGTCGGCGGACCGATGGCGCGGACGGCCGGCGACGTTCGGATTCTCTGTGAGGTGCTGAACGGCTACGACCGCGAGTATCCACTGTCGGTGCCGGTGCCCGTCCGGGAAGCGAAGGTCGACGGGCTGCGGCTCGGCGTGGCCGAAGGATGGTCGCTCGCGCCGCTCCACGATGACATTCGTATGGCGCTGCGACGCGCCGTGCGGGCGGCGGCGGAGGGAGGCTTCACGGTCGATGAGTTTACGTGGGGCGATCACGCGCGCGCCCACGCGGTGTGGGAGTTCTTTTTCGTGCATCTGCCGGCGCCGATGGTGCTGCCGATGCTCGACGGCGAGGGCGAGGGAGCGCACTGGACCGGCCGCGAGTTGTTCGAACCCCGGCGAGGCGAGCCGGAGCCCTCGGGGATGGAGGTGGCCGGTCAATTGGCGGTGCGAGACGCGCTACGCAGCCGGCTGCTGGAACAAATGGAAGAGTACCCGGTCCTCCTGACCCCGCCCTGCGCGGTCACCGCCTTCCCGCACCGGCAACGGCCGTTTCATCTGGCGGGCGGCGAATACGGCCTGCTCGACGTGATGTCGCCGCTCACACCGGCGAACGTCCTCGGCCTTCCGGCGCTAGTCATCCCGATGGGCCGCGGCGCGGACGGAATGCCGTGTGGCGTTCAGTTGGTGGGCCGGCCGTGGGAGGAGGAAGTCCTGTTAGATGTCGCCGCGCGCCTCGAGTTCGCCGTGATACGGTAAGGGACAAATCACCATCCCAGTGGACTTCAGGCGTCTGTTAGACCGTTATCGGGGCCCCAACGAGAATTTTGTTCCCGTTGGGGGCTATC
>CAYPUQ010000165.1:0-1458 GCA_964413655.1 uncultured Solibacteraceae bacterium
CCGAATGTCGCCGGGCTTTGATCGGTCAGGCTGAGCGAGCGGGTGTCGAACCGCACGCTGTTAGTAGCGTTGAACACCTCCCAGCGGAGGGCCAGCCGGTGCTGCTCGGACCAGGGCATCTCGAACGACTTGCTCAACCCGAGGTCCATCTGGAACAGGCCGTCGCCGCGCAGGTTGTTCCGCGGTCCCGTCTCGCCGGGGGGCGTGATGCCGAACACTGAGAACGCGGCCGCCGGATCGGCGAACAGGTTCGGTCCGCCTCCAAGCGACTGCGCGTTGCGCGTGTTCTGCGTGGCCGGCGTCTCGCCCACCGGCGTCATGAAGCCCCGGAAGTAGCGGCCGGTGGAACGTGCGACGTTGGCGATGGCACTGACCGGGAATCCCGAGGTCCAGCGTCCGATGCCGGCGAGCTGCCATCCGCCGATCAGCGCATTCACCACGCCGCCCTGATTGCCTCCGAAGATCTTGCCGCGACCGAACGGCAGCTCGACGATCCAGTTGGCGTTGACCTGGTGGCGAAGGTCGAAGTCGGCCGGAGCCCACATCTGGCCGGGCTGGTGCGAGTTGAGCACGATCGAGCCGTTGAACGGATCGCTGCGCTCGGCGGCCGACGACCAGTCGGCAACCTCGGCGACCGACTCGACCATTCCCTCGAACCTTTTCGTGGGATGCGAGTCGGCGGCCAGCCGGACGCGCTGCCCGCGGCGGACCCGGCCGCCGTCCACCTCGCTGACGTAGGCGCGCACCTCCATCTCGGTCAGGTCCGGCACGCTCATGATGACCATTCCGGAGTTGACCTGATCGCCCATCTGGAGCTTACGGCGCGCGTCGCCGCTGTTCCAGGTGAGCGGCGCGTACTCGTACAACACCGTGCCGCTTCGGTCCGAGACGATGCGCAGCGCGTCGAGGTCCGATTCGATCGCGCGAATCCTGGCCTCGATCTGGGCGTGCTTCAATTGAGCCAGCGCAACTTCTTCTTCCGCCGCCTTCCTCGCAAGCTCGAGGCTCCGTTCGGCCGCGGCGCTCTCCTTCCTCGCCTTTTCCAGCACGAACTGGTTGTTCTGCCACTCCCAAAGTCCGGCATACTCCTGCGGGATCGCCGCTTTCAACTCGGCTTTCGCCAGCTCGAGCTTTCGCCTTCCCGCCTCGCGCTCGAGATCCTTGAGCTTGACCTGCTCCTCGGCCTCTTTCTTGATGCGGTCATTGGCGGCCTTCTCGAGGTTGATCTTTTCGGTTTGCAGGCTCGACATCAGGTTGGCGCTGTCGATCTGCAACAGCAGGTCGCCGGGCTGGACCACCGATCCTTCCGGAGCCATCGCCTGAATCGGCACCGTTCCGCGCTCCCGGAACCGCGGCACCGTGATCCTCACTGCTCGCGTCGGCACCAACTCGCCGGTGACTAGCAGCGACCGTTCGAGGCTCCCCTGCTGCAGCGCTACGAGCTTCGCTCCGCGCGGC
>CAYPUQ010000165.1:1558-12500 GCA_964413655.1 uncultured Solibacteraceae bacterium
GGCACCCTTGCCATCGGCGGTTGGATCGCCGTCCTGCCCACACGGCCGCTCGCCGTGTTGTCCGTCGGCCAGAGCGACCTCTACCCGGCGTTCACCAAGGTGTCGCCGTGGAACAACCGGCACCACGTGTTCAGCAAGGTCGAGAACGAAAACCCGCTCCATGTGCTGATTGGCCGCTTCAATCTGGCCTTCGTTGTCGTCTATCCGTACCGGCGCCCGCGGGACGGTCGCCTGCCTGCTTGGACTCTGGGTCCCGATCGGTGTCCTCCTCGCCTGGGCATCCGGAAGGCTGTCGCGCAACACAGCCTGAAGGAACCCAGCCGCTCATCGCCGTAAGCAATCCGCTCGCAGCCCGAAATCGCCCGCACGCGAGCAATCTGTAGGGCAAACTCCGCTTGGCCCCTACCATCGAGGGCTATGCTGCGAATCTTTCTTCTCTGCGCGCTTACCGCCGCTTTGTCCGTGGCCCAAACCACCGTTCACGCGAGCCTCGCCGGCCGTGTGACCGACCCGACGGGCGCCGCCGTCGAGGCCGCCGAACTGACCTTGACCAGCGCGGAGACCCGCAGTGTCGTCCGCGCCGTGTCCGCGCCGGACGGTAGGTACCTTTTCGCGCGTGTGTCGCCCGGGCGTTACACGTTGACTGCGGAGAAGCCGGGCTTCGAGAAACTCGTCCGCGAAGGAATCGCCGCCACGATTAGTGCCGTGGCCGTCGCGGATCTTAGTCTCCGCGTCGGCGACGTCTCGACAACGGTCACGGTTGTCGCGGACACTTCACCGGTGCAGTCTCAGGCAAGCAGCGTATCGCTCTTGATGGACGAGGCGCGAATCAAGGACCTCCCGCTGAACTCGCGCGATTTTCAGAAGCTGCTGTTTCTCGCGCCCGGGATTGGCGGACAGCGGTCGAACAACCCGTCGACTAACAACTCCTCCTCCGGCTCACGCGACCTGATGAACAACTACGTCGTGGACGGGGTCAGCGCCAACGACGAGCGCCAGACGGCTGGACTCGCGCCAGCAGCGGGTGGCCATCGGAACCTGCGCGTGCCGAACGTCATCTCCACCGAGGCGATCCGCGAGTTCCGCATCGTGACAGCCAACGCCGACGCGACCTTTGGACGCAGCTCCGGCGCACAGATCAACGTCGTGACCAAGTCGGGCACGAACGGATTGCACGGGTCGCTCTACGAATACTGGCGCAACGACGCACTCGACGCTCGCGACTTTTTTAACCGCGGTCCGTTCCTGGACAGCCAGGGACGCGCCATTGTGCCGCCGTTCAATCAGAACCTGTTCGGCGGCTCGATCGGCGGTCCGATCCGCAGAAACCGCCATTTCTTCTTCGGCAACTACGAAGGCTTCCGCCAGCGGTTGCAGGATACACTCACATTGGTGCTGCCCACTCCAGACCTCGTGAAGCTGGTTCCGGGCGACCTGGGCCTTCTCTTCCGCAGCTACTTCTTCGACCTCGGCGTAATGAGTCCGGACGCGCCGCCCACAGGCTCCGTCGTGCCGCTGGCGGCAGCCGACCGGAACGCCGCGATCGCGGCCGGTTTCCCGGCGGCGCTCTTCGACGGTGCGGCAGCCAATGGAGAGGCCGGCAATCAGGTGGTGAGCGGCTCGTCGATTCGCGACTACGACCAAGACTCATTGTTGTTCCGGACAGACCACGTGCTTAGCGAAGGTTGGTCGATGAGCTTCCGGTACGCCAACGCCGAGATCGCCCGCGGCGCCTCCACCGGTAATCTTCCGGGCACCCGCTCGCTTAGCGACTACGCCTTTCGGTCCTTCGCGGCGCAGAGCACCCACACATTGAGCCCCTCCCAGATTATCGAGGTTCGCGGCGGCTTGTTGCGGGCCAAGAATCAGATCCTGCTGCCCGAATCCCTCGATCCTTACTACGGCGTCGGAGTCAGCCGCCAGCAGGGCCTCGGCATCACGCTTCAAGGGTTGACCTTCCGCGCGCCGGTCGTCGGCCCGAGTCCGAACTGGCTCGACAACCAGATGACCACCCAGGGTTCGGCGCTGCACACCTGGAGCCGCGGCGCGATGACATTACGCTCCGGACTCGATCTGCGCCGCCTGAACGTCAACTTCGGGAACATGGCGTTCCAAACACCGTCCTACACGTTCGCCGGCCTCGTGGGAGCGAACGGCCTACTCGGTGCGTCGGCGTCGTCGGCCGACGCCGTGGCCCTGGTTGCCAACGCAACGCTGCTCGGCCAGAACGGCGGGCCCACCACTCCCCTGCGAGGCTGGCGCAGCACGCAGCAGGAGTATTTCACGCAGCTCGACTGGCGCGTCCGGCCCCGGCTTACGCTCAACTTGGGAGTCCGCTACTCATACTTCGGCGTGTACAACGAGGTGAACGGATACTTCTCGAACCTCTATGCGACCGCCCAGGGCGGAGAGATCGTCCCGGGCGCGAATCCACTCGCGTTCGGGCGCGCGCTGAATCGGGTGGAGCCCGTCACCTCCGGCCGGCCGTTGTACCAGCCGGACCGCAACAACTTCCAGCCGCGCGCCGGCTTTGCCTGGGCGTTGACCCAATCGGGGCGCAGCGTCCTGCGCGCGGCATACGGCCTCTACAACGACCGCGTGGTGCAGCTCGGAATGTCGAACATGACGCTCAATCCTCCGTTCTCGGTGAACGGGCTCGTGAACAACCTTCCGTTCCGTCTCGGACAGCCAATCCCAATCACTCCCCAGGTCGCGGCGATCTTTGCCGTCGATCCCGAGCTGCGCTCGCCCGATATTCACCGCGTGAACGCCACGTTCGAACAGCAGCTCGGCGCCGACACAACCGTCTCGGCCGGCTACGTCGGAACCCGCGGGCGGAAACTGGTCCGTTACGTGGAACCGAACGTCGGAAGTGCCTTTCCGCAGAGCCTTCGTCCCGATCCACGCTACGGCTGGCAGCGTATTTACGGCAACTACTCGAGCTCAGAGTACGACTCCCTGCAACTGGTCGCCCGGCGCCGCTTTTCCCAGGGGCTCACCTTTACCGCCACATATACTTATTCTCGATTTCTCGACGACTCCTCGGCCGACGCCGAGTTCGCCTCGCGCGCCACCCTGATCAACCTAGATGCGTCGCCGGCGCCTGGTATTCAAGGCGGGACGCGTTTTGCTCCTCGCCCGATCCGTGCCGATTACGGCTCGTCGGAGCTGGAGACCCCTCACGTTTACACAACCTCGGTAATGTGGGACCTGCCGTTCGGACGCGGGCGGCGTTTTGCCAACCGTGCGGGAGGAGTGCTGAACGGCATCATCGGCGGGTGGGCGTTGTCGAGCATCATCGTGATGCGGAATGGAACGACGTACAACGTTACGAGCGGTGTCGACTACAACGACGACGGCTCGTTCGACGACCGTCCGGCGCTGGCGCCGGGAGCCAGCCTGCGCGCGCTCCGCGACGGCGTGTCCGACAAAACCCAGTATCTGCTTCCGCAAGCCGATGCGCGGCAGTTGCTGGTGACGCCCGGCGACGTCACCGACCCGTTTGCTACCATACCGCGCCTGGCGTTCCGCGCGCCCGCGGTGTACAACTTCGATCTCTCGGCGATCAAGAATTTCGCGGTCACCGAGCGCATGGGACTGCGCCTGGAAGCGAACTGTTTCAATGTGCCGAATCGCGCCCACCTCGCCCTGCCGAACGGGACTCTGAGCTCGGCACTCTTCGGCAGAATCACCACGACCGTCGCCACAACCACGCCGCGCCAGTTCCAGCTTGGCGCCAAGCTTACGTTTTGAGCGGGTCGTCACGCAAAGCTGCAACTGAGTTGTTGAGACTCCGCTTCTATCGCGGCACGGCGTCGAATTTCGGTGCGATCATCCTGCCGCTGTCCCTGGCGGCGGGATGCCGGCTGGCCGAAGTCAGGAAGGGGACGCCAGCGAACGCCATCCACATCGAGACGCAGCCAAGGGCCAACCTGACCGGCGGGTGTGTCGCGAACTTCGATCCGTCGTTCGACTATTTCCCGGACAAGGTCACGGTGACGGACGCGGCGCAGTTCCGCGTCACCTACCACGGGCACTACAAGGTCCTCCAGTTCGAGCCGTCGGTCCACACCCAGGAAGCTTTCCGCTGGATACTGCTGCAATGCGGCGCGCCGGAGCCCCGCCTCAATGCAACAACCAGGGTAGTCCGCGTGCCGGTGCGCAGCTTCGTTCTGCACGAGCCGGCATTCGGCTCGACCGTGGCTGCGCTGGGTATCCTCGACCGGCTGGTGGGCATCAGCGCCATCCGGTCATATAGCGCTCCGGGAATTCTTGAGGCGCACTCGCAAGGAAAGATCGAGGAAGTAGGGAGCAGCTCTCATTCGAGCATCGAGACCGCGATCGCCGTGGACCCGGAGGTCCTCTTCACTTTCTACTCCGCGTACCCCCAGTTCAACGTTCATCCGAAGCTGTGGGAGCTGGGTGTGGAAGCCGTCCCGCTGGCGAGCCACACCGAATTGACGCCGCTCGGGCGGACCGAGTGGATCAAGTTCGTTGCGGTGTTCTTCAACCGCGAACGTGAGGCCGGCGCGTTGTATGCCCAGGCCGCCGAGCGTTATCTCGCCTTGTCGGAACGGGCCCGCGCCGTGTCGTCGCGTCCCGGCGTCATGATGGGCTTCCCGGACAGGCGCGATGGGTGGAGCCTGAACGGTGGCCGCAATTTCATGGCGCGCCTGATTGAGGACGCCGGGGGCGAATACTTTTGGAAGGATTCGATCGCCGGCAGCCTCGTTTACGCCAACTTCGAACACGTGTTCGATGAAGCCAGCGCGACGGGACATTGGTTGGCGTCCTGGGGCGCCCACCTGGTGCCCGATCTGGCCACGCTCGTCGGCCGCGACACCAGGCTGACGCACTTCCGCCCGGTCGAAATGACCCAGGTACATGTGTCCGACCGCGGGCCGCGGAACACGCGGCTCATTCCGTACCAGGACCAAAGCCTAGACAAGCCGGACATAGTGCTCGCCGACCTGATCAAGATCCTCCATCCGGAACTACTCCCCGATCACGAGCCCGTATTCTTTCGCAAACTGAACTGACATGTCCGATCTCGCAGTTCCATCCGTACACCGCCCCGCCGCCTCTTTTTCGCGTCCGCCCATGGGCGCCGGCAGGCTTGGGTATCTGCTGCTGGCTGCCGGCGTCGTGGCGGCTTTTCTCGCCGAGCTTTCCATCGGCGCGGTGCGCATTCCGATTAGCGACGTTGTGTCGATCCTCTTCGGCGGGGAATCGGAGCGGATTACCTGGAACCGCATCGTGATCGAGTTCCGGCTCCCCCGCGCTATCAATGCGCTGCTTTCCGGCGCGGCGCTCGGAGTTTGCGGGCTGCTCTTGCAGACGCTGTTCCGGAACCCGCTCGCCGATCCCTTTGTGTTGGGCGTGGTGCACGGAGCCAGACTCGCTGTCGCGGTTGTAGTCGTCGTCGCCGGTGCCGCAGGGAACACCTTCGGCGCGAAGTTCGGGTTTCTCGGCGATGTGAGCCTGGCGGCAGCGGCGGCCGTGGGTTCGACCGTCGTCATGCTCCTGGTCTCGGCGATCTCGCGCCGGGTGAGCACGGCCACGCTGCTGATCGCCGGTCTGATGCTCGGCTATCTCGCACAGGGTCTCATCAGCGTCTTGCTGCACTTTACAGACGAGATTCAGGCCCGTGTGTTCGAGACGTGGAACGACGGAAGCTTTGCGGGAATCAGCCGCCGCCAACTGTCGCTGCTGGCTCCGTTGACTCTCGCCGGCATCCTGGCGGCGCTGGGCACCGTGAAGCACCTGAACGCGCTTGCTGCTTGGCGAGAACTACGCGCGCACGCTGGGGGTCACGGTACAGCGCACGCGTCTCATCGCCTTCATTTGCGTGGCGATCCTGGCAGGCGCCGTGACTGCGTTTTGCGGACCCATCGCGTTCGTGGGCATCGTAGTCGCGCATCTGTGCCGCGGCATCTTCAACACCTCCGACCACCGCATCCTCATGCCCGCAGTGGTGTTGATGGGCTCGATGCTCGCGCTCACCGCCGACTTGGTCACGCACTTGCCGTGGAGCAAGCATTTCCTCCACCTCAACGCCGTAAACGGCGTGATCGGCGCGCCGGTGGTGCTTTGGGTTCTCTTGCGGCGGCGTTCGATGAAGACACTCGAGCTATGAACGGAAGCATCCTTCAAGCGAAGAAGCTGGCGATCGGCTACCCGCGTCATGGAAAGGCGCCGGAGACGGTGGTCGCCTCGGGCATCGAACTCGACTTGCGGCCCGGTGAGCTCGTTTGCCTGCTCGGACCCAACGGAGCGGGCAAATCCACTTTCCTGCGGACCATGGCGGCGATGCAGAATCCGCTCGGCGGGCGTGTGCTGCTCGACGGTCACGATATTCACCGCATCGGCCCGCGCGAGCTCGCGCGAAGACTCAGCGTCGTTCTCACGGATCGGGTCAGCGGGGGACTGCTCTCCGTCTACGCGCTGGTGGCGCTGGGGCGTCATCCTTACACCGACTGGATGGGGCGCCTCACGGAGCGCGACCACCGGGCGGTGCGCGAAGCCATCGAAGCAGTCGGCGCAGAGGACCTGGCGCATCGAACCGTAAGCGAGTTAAGCGATGGCGAACGGCAGAAGGTGATGGTGGCGCGGGCCCTTGCGCAGGAGCCGGGCCTGATGATCCTCGATGAGATCACCGCCTTCCTCGACCTGCCTCGAAGAGTTGAGATCATGCGGGTCCTGCGCCGCCTGGCGCATCGCCACGGACGCTCGATTCTGCTCTCCACGCACGATCTCGAACTGGCTCTTCGATGCTCGGACCGCATCTGGCTGATGCCCAAACGGCCCGAATCGGGAGGGACGATTCTCGCCGGCGCGCCCGAAGACCTCGTCCTGAACGGTTCATTCGAGGCGACGTTCGCCAGCGAAGGAATCGATTTCGACCGGCAGGCCGGCCATTTCCGCCTGCACGAAGCGACCCTAGGGACAGCCTGTTTGAGCGGCGACGGCATTGAGACGGTCTGGACCGCACGCGCTCTGGAGCGGCTCGGTTTCGAGGTGGTGTTCGAGGGCTCATGGGATCTGCACATCCGCCTCGACCGAGGCGGGGAGGGCTGCGTCTGGACGGTCCGGCGGAACGGCGAGGTGTCGCGGCACAGGGCGATTGAGCAAGTCGCGGCATCGCTCAGGCCACAAAGCGTCGATTTGCAGTGATCGTCCGCGTTCGCAGACGGCTTCCGTCAGCCTTATTCCTGACGAAGCGCGGTTGCCGGATCGACGCGGCAGGCGCGAAGGGCCGGCACGGCGCACGCCGCCAACGAAGCAAGAATCAGAATACCCAGGACGGCGGCGTAGATGGGGAGATCGAGACCTTCGACACCGAACAGCAACGATTGCATCGTCCGCGTCAGCAAAAACGCCAGCACAAGCCCCCCGGCGGCTCCAGCCAGCACCAGGCGCAGCCCCTGCCCAGTTACCATGCCGGCGACGGTGGCAGGCTTCGCGCCCAGCGCCACGCGGATGCCGATTTCGCGTGTGCGCTGGCCGACCAGATACGACATCACCCCATACAGCCCAACCACGGCCAGCACCAAAGCCAGCACGGCGAAGGACGTGAACAGCAGGCCCCACAACCGGGATTGCCAGAGCGATTCCGAGGCGAGCCGTTCGAGCGTCTTGACGTGCACGATCGCGGTTTGCGGATCGGATTCACGAATCGCGGCGCGGATGCGGTCCACATAAACCGACGGTTCGCCATTGACCGCGGCGACCACCTGAATCTGCGGCACCGGAATGCGGAGATAGTGCCAGTACACTTCCCAGCCGGTTTTCTCCTCGGTCGGAAGATAGTTGATGTCGCCGGTCACGCCGATGACGGTGGTCCAGTCCGGTCCGGAGCCAAACCGGATCTGGCGGCCGGCGGCCTCCTGCCAGGGCCAAAGGGCTTCGGCCATGCGGCGGTTGATGATCACTACGCTGGGCTTCGACCGGTCGTCGGCTTCGGTGTAGTTCCTGCCCTCCACGAAACGGACTCCCAATGTGGGAAAGAATCCGGGAGTGACGTAGTTGACCTGTGCGGGTGCGTTGAAGCGCGACTCGCGCTCCTGTTGACCGAGGATCGTGACCTCGATCTTTTCTCTGTCTGCCTGGCGCCGCTGCCACAACGAATACGGCACGTCGGTGGCGGCGCCGGCGCTCACGACTCCGGGCATCTGTTCGAGCTTTTCGAGGATGCGGCGAAACGCCCCGCTGTATATGCGCAGTTGTTCGTCCTGCGTCGTGTTGGGCGCGAACTTTGCCACGAAAGCGGTGACTAACCCCTGGGTCTGCACTCCCAAGTTCTCCCGTTTCAGGTTCAGGAAGCTTTCGATCATGAGGCCCGCGCCAATCAGCAGCACTACCGACAGCGCGACCTCTCCCACGACGAGGGCGTCGCGCAGTGTCCTTGCCGAAGCGGTGGAGCCCGACGACCCCCGCGCCCCGTGTTTGAGCGCGGTGTTGAGATCGCTCCTGGCCATCTGGAGCGCGGGGAACAGTCCGAACACGACGCCGGTCATCAACGAAACGGCAACGCAAAACAAAGCCACCGTAGCGTTCATGTCCACGTGCATCCAGAACGGCAGTTCGACCGGCGCCAGGACGGGAAAGAGCCGGACAGCGCCCGCGGCGAGTCCAATCCCGAGCACTCCGCCCGCCGCCGACAGGAGGACACTGCCCGCGAGCAGTTGCCTGACAATCGGCCATCTGCCCGAGCCGAGTGCCGTGCGGATGGCGATCTCCTTCTCTCGGGACGCCCCGCGCGCCAGCAGCAGATTGGCGGCGTTCACGCAGCCGATCAGCAGGACCATGAGCACCGCGCCGAGCAGCGCGACGAGATACGGACGGATCCTCCCCGTCTCCGCCTCGCGCAGCGGCGTCAGCCGGACCTCGACATCGCGGTTGGTGTCCGGAAACGCAGCGCTCAGCCAGTGTGAGACACGCTTCGCATCGTCCGCTGCTTGCTCCAGGCTGACGTGTTGCCGCAGGCGGGCGATCACGGCGTGCATCCTCGCATCGCGCGGCTGCCAGAAGTTTTCCCGGTAGCCCGCGTACCGCGCCATGAGCGGTACCCAAAGATCGGTCCGCTCGGGGAAGCGGAATCCTGGAGGCATCACGCCGATCACCGTGTAGCGGTCGCCGCGGGCCTGAATGATCCTGCCGAAAATCGCCGGGTCTCCGCCGTAGAGCCGCCGCCATAGCCCGTCGCTGAGGATCGCCTTCTTTGCGTCGCCGCCGGCACGGTCTTCTGACTCGGCGAACGTCCGGCCCAATGAGGGGGCGACGCCCAACATCGGGAAGACGTGCCAGCTGGCGAAGGTCAGGGTGACGGCGTATGCGTTCCCGTCGAGATCGAGCGTGTTTTGAAAAGTGGCGTGCGCGCCGATCGTTTCGAGTGTCTCGCTGCTCCGTCGCCAATCCTCTACATCTTCGAGCGACCCGCCGCGCGTGGCGGCAGCGCCCTTCGTTGCGGTCTCCATAACCACCAGCCGTCCGGCATCGCGATAGGGATACGGTCGCAGCAGGATGCCATAGACGAGGCTGAACACCGCGGTCGACGCGCCAATCCCAAGCGCGAGCGTGAACACGACGGCGGCGGAAAAGCCAGGATGACGAAGCGATTGCCGGACGGCGACGCGGAAGTCGCGGACGAGATCAGCCGGCATCGACGCACCCGCATGGCCGCAGCTTCATGTTCTCTTGTAACGTTTGTGCCGCACGCCGCAAAGAACGGGATCGCAACCGGCACGAAAGCGGCTGCCAGCGGTCAGTTTATGGCGGCGAGCGGCAATCCTCAGAACCCGCCGGCGCCGGGCGTTCGATCATCCGGCGGCCGTGACTCACTCCTCCCGGAGCGTCTTCACCGGGTCGATGCGTGACACGCGCAACGCCGGCACGGCGCTCGCCGCCGCCGTCGTCAGAAGCAACACGCCCGTCGCGCCGGCGAGGCTTACCGGATCGGCTCCGCCGACGCCGCGGAGCAGCGCTTGCAGCACTTGGCCGAGCGCCAGCGCGCCTGCCAATCCCGCCGCAAGACCGAACGCGGCCAGCGACAATCCGCGCTTGACTACCAGCCCTTGGACGCTGGCCGGCGTAGCGCCCAATGCCAGCCGGATGCCGATCTCGCGCTTACGCTGCGCCACCAGGTACGACATCAGGCTATAGATGCCCGTCGCGGCCAGCACCAGCGCCACCAGTCCGAACAGGACCAGCAGCATTCTCGACACACGGAGTTGCCAGATTCCGTCCAGGATGCGCTGCTCGTACGTCGCGAAGTTGAACAAGGACTGCTCGGGATCGATGCTCCACATCGCCCGCTCCGCCTTAGCGACAAACTCCCGCTCCGGCAAACGGTGGCGCACCAGCAGGTACTGGTTCGCCGTTGGCCACTGCCGGTACGGCACATAGACGTCGAGACTCGGCTCGCCCCCCAACTGACGATGCTGCACGTTGCCCGCAACGCCGATCACCTTCCTCCATGGACCGGGTTGCCGCGCCGTCGGGTTGTGCAGGAGCCGCTGCCCGATGGCGTCCTTGCCCGGCCATAGCAGCGCGGCCAGCCGCTCGCTTACGACCGCCACCTGCTCGCCGTCCTTGCCGTCGAGCATGTTGAACGTCCGGCCCGCGTTAAGCCGGATTCCCATCACGCCGAGGTAGTTCTCGCTGACCGCCTGAAAGTTCACGTACGGATTCTTCAGCGCATTCTGAAGCGACTGCCCATCCACTTGCACGGTTGCGGGCACTGAATCCTCCTGTCGCGCCAGCGGCGGATTCGGTGCGAACGCGGCCGCCTCGACGCCAGGGATCGCGGCCAGCTTCTCCAGCGCATTCTCGTAGTACCGGGCGACAGCGTCTCCTCCGTACCGCCGCCATCCGAGCGCGACGCGGAACGTCGAGATCCGTTCCTCGCGGAATCCCTTGTCCTGCGCCTGCAAGTCGGCAAACG
>CAYPUQ010000166.1:0-8430 GCA_964413655.1 uncultured Solibacteraceae bacterium
CGCAGCGCCGCCGCGTCCTGAACCCAGCGCTGCAGAATCTGATACGGCCGGTCGTTCGGGTTGTAGCGGCGGCCGCCCTGGTGGCCGTCTTCTTCCCCACTCTGGACGTTGAGCGGTTTGCGGAGCAGCTTGCTCGACTCAACGTCGGACTCGTTGATCCGTTCCATCAGGATCGTGTAATTGCGGTAGAGGTCGTCCTGCTTGATGTAACCCAGGTTATCGGCGTCCTTCAACTCCATTGACGGCACGCGGCCAGGGACGGCGTGGCAGCCGAGGCAGGACATCTGATCCTCGCGATTCGGCCGCGTGAGTTCGGGGGCGACGAAATCGCGGAAGTACTCCCAGTTGCGCCGCCAGGTGGCGGACATCTTGGCGACCTCGTCCGGATCGTCTTCGTAGTATTGCGGCCGGGCCTTCGCTAGCGCCGGCTGGATGCGCGGATGCTGGCGCAGAATCGGGTCCGCGGACATGTTAATCGCCGTCGCGCGAAGACGGCCGTCTACCTTGTCGCCGATGGTCCTGACGTAGAGGTTCACCACACGGTCAATTGCCGCCGCGGCTTCAGCGGGCGGTTCGGGCTTCTTGCCGACTTCCGGAACGTCTTCGCCGAATTGAAGTAGCCAGCGCAAACTCGGCAGCCAGAAGACTTCGTCCATCACGGTCTCGAATCGCTCGGGAACCGAACTCACCAGCATCGGCGTGTGCAAGTCGGGGTTCGAGTGAACCACGCCGGCCAGCGACCGCGCGACGTACCAGTCCTTCGAATCCTTCTCCATCTGAAGCGGCATGCGCAGGTTCTCTTCCAGCCGGCCGCGCTCCTCGGGGAAGTGGGGCAGCATTAGACTGTAGAAGATCCGTTGCTGCTCCTCGGTCTTGGGCAGGTTCCAGCGGGCGCGGGTGAACAGCTTCAGGATCGGTCCCGCGAGTTCGGCGCGACGCTCCGGTTCGCCAGCGACGCGGTAGAACTGCTCCATTAGCGGCTCCAGAAACTCCTGTGTTCCGGGGAGTGTGATGACGCGGGGGTCGGCGAGCGAAGTCGCCGCGATCGTCCGCAACTCGTCCGGCCCCGTGCTCGAATAGTCGAGCAGCTTCTTCTGCAGCGGATCGTAGACGATGTTGGCGGCAGATTCGAGACTGAAGCGGAGACGCTCCTGGTGGTTGGCCTTTTCGGCGCGATCCCAGTAGGCGTAGACGGCCTTGCCCATCATGTCCGCGCTGTGCGGGGTGACGTAACCCATCTGACCCGGCCCGCCATCGCCGCCGGACTGCGAATAGTAGGTTCCGGCAATGGAAACCAGACGGTCCACGAGCCGCGGATTCGGATTGGCGTCGAGGCGTTTGTTGATGGCTTCGAAGAGCCGCGAGAGCTGCGGGTACTGGTGCTCGCGGCTCGGATTGGCCTTCTGGCCATTGGCGATGAACAGCGCCTCGGTCTGGTAGATCTGCGCTTGCTCCGTGAGGAAATTCGGCTCTTCGCGTTCGAGCATCGCCAGAACGGCCTCGTTGAGGCGGTCGCGAACCGGCGGGTTCCAGACCCACCAGTTCCAGGCGGCCCGGGTGGCCCAGGCGCGAACGGCCGGATTCGGATCGCGGTTCATCATCCGGTCGAACATAGCGGCCAGGCGCGGGAAGTTGACGGCGGAACGGGTCATGACGCCGTCGGCGCGCATGATGAGCGCGCCGGCGATGGCTTCGCGCGTGCGGTCGTCGCCGCTCTCATAGGCGGGAAATAGCGAATCCCAGCCCTTGTCGTCGAGCAGGGTCTGCCGCATCCCCCAACGAGCGGCTTCGCGCACCATCTTGACCGGGTCGCCCAGACCTCGAATCTGCGCCGCGACACCGCGTTCGTCGTGCAGCGCGCCGAGCGCGATCTGCGCCCAATAGCGGACATGCGGGTTCGGGTGCTCCGCGCCCGGCAGAACCAGATCCGTAAACTGCCGGTCCTCGGGCGAAAAGCCAAGCTGCGCCAGCGCTCGGAACCGGGCGATAGTATCGGCAAGGGACTCGCCGGGCTTCGCGCTAAAGTCCTCGCGACGCGGACGCGGATCATTCGCCGGATACAGGCGGGCGAGTGCGTGAATGGTGTAAGCCGTTGTGACGAACCCGGTGAGAGCGTTGTTGTTCCACCTGCCATAGGAGTCCTGACGCTCCAATAAGGCCCTGACGCCGCGCGCGACGGCGGGATCGCGATCGTCATAGCCAAGGGCGGCGAGGGCCGTCAAGGCCAGTGCCGTGGGCGCCGGATCGATGTCCTTCGGGTCGGTGTTGGTCACCTTCCAAGTCAGACCATAATCTTCCGTCGAGCCCGGATCGAAGCCCCACATGCCGTCCTCGCGCTGGGTCTGGCGCAGACGCCGTTCGTCCACCTCCATCTGTGCGCGCGCGCGGGTCCACAACGATTGCGCCTCATCGGATTCGCCGCGAAGCCGAACGTAGTCCTGCGGGAAGACCTTGCGGAAAAACTCGATGCGGTTCGACAGGTCGTCGCTATAGCGGACGTTGACGTGCAACATCCGCTCCGCCTTCTCTTCCAGCGCCTTCAGGTATTTCTCGTTGCCCGTGTCCTGGTAGGCGCGTCGTAGAATCTCGCCGGTGAACCGGTAGACGACCGATTGGCCCACGTTCGAACCGGGACCGGCGGCGTTGACGCCCGACGGATCGGCCGATTGCAGCACGAAGTTGGCGGTGCGCTGCTGCTGAGCGGCGTGGAGGCGCCGGGCGGGGATCACTTTTTCGGCTGTGACTACGTTATACCCGGCCACGCGCGTGCCCGCCGGACCGTCGCCGAGATCGAGTGGCGGCAGCGAGGTGTTATTGGCCGCCTCGGCGAGTTCGTTGGTGGGTCGCAGGGACTCGTACATCAGGTTCACGAGACCACGCAGGTTGGCGACGTTCTCCACCCGGTAGCCCTCCGCCATGGCGCCGGCCGGACCCCATACACCCGATTGCGTATGGCAGCTCATGCAATGGGTGCCGAGTAGCGACCCGGTATCGCGGATGCGGCGGTCGACGGCAGCTCCGCGCGGGCGATTGAGCAGCCAAGCATGGACTTGGCCAAGGTGATCGTACATGGCGGCGCGAACCGCTTCCCTCGGGTCTTTGTGTGGCGCCAGCCGGCGAAGGCGCAACTCGACGTCGTAACCGGGTGAGTTGGATTCCACGCGGAGGAAGTAGACGCCGCCCGGCTTGAAGGTCCGCGTCATGGCGGTGCGGTGGCCTTCGAGCTGTTGGTGGACGCGTTCGTTGTCGTTGGCGCCTTCGCGATACTCCTTGCCGTCTTCGGTGTAGCACAAGAG
Source organism: uncultured Solibacteraceae bacterium (assembly GCA_964413655.1). Lineage (GTDB taxonomy): Bacteria > Acidobacteriota > Terriglobia > Bryobacterales > Bryobacteraceae > CAYPUQ01. Next base: position 3,297 of record CAYPUQ010000166.1, read on the forward strand.
CTGAGCCACGACGAGGGGATCGGCCAGCGCAAGGTTGGCCGTGAAGAGGCGCGGCTCGGAGCCTTTGTATTCGATGCGGAACCAGTCGTCGCCGGCCTGGCCGATCCTGCCGTTGTCGAAGTATTCGAGGTCGTCGGCGCCGCCCGTAATGTGAAGCGTTTCGTCGCCGCCTGAAGCCCCAATCACGATGGTTTGAGCCTGGGCGATCGAGTCGTTCGGTTCCACGGCAACGACCATGCCGCGGGTGGTCTTACCGTAGTCCACCGGCGTCAGCGAGTACTGCAACTGGGCACGGTGCGAGGCCGGCCATGGAGTCCGGCGCGGGAACTGACGGACTTTTTGGAGCGTTCCGATCTCGCGCCAGCGCGGCAGGTTGAAGATGGCCTCTTCGTCTTCGACGACGGAAACCTTCAAAGTGTATTCGCCCGCCTGGGGCGCACGGAAGGCAAGAAAGAGATCAGGATCGAGGGCGTGCAATACCTTCCGGTAGCCGGCCCACTCGACCGCAACGCGTCCGTTTGGCGGCATCTTCGACGGCTCGGCCAGACCGGCATACACCTCGACGGTCTGCCCGGCCGCGAGGCGAAGCGAAGACGAATGGGCGCCCGGCAGATCGACCGTCTGAGTCGCGCTAAAACCGGGCGTACAAAGAGTGGCGGCAAACAGGATGTAAAAAAAACGCATCAGTCCCTCGGCGAAGTTGTCTTGACCGTCATTGTATGTCAGGCGGGCAGCGGCAGGTGCTAGGATGAAGGTGATGGCGCCCCGGCGTGCCGAGTTCGATCGCTGGACGCGGCGCCGGGTCCTAGCGTTCCTGCCTTGGATGGGCTTTGTTTCGCATGCCGTTGGATCGGCGAGCGTGCGCACCGACTATCCGGCCGAGCGGGTGCGGTTTCTCGATCCGGCGACCGAGTTCGAGGTCGAGCGGCTGACCAATCCCGAACACGCGAGTTACCTTCCGCCGAACTTCAATCGTGTCATCTCGCGGCGCAACAATTTCCTGATCTACTGCTCCGAGCGATCCGGCTCGCTCCAGGTATACTCAATGAGCCTGCGCAAATGGGAAAGCCGGCAACTCACCGAAGCCGCGGCGCTCGACAAGGACAGCGTGGTACTCAGCCCGGACGACCGCTGGATCTGTTACATCGACGACGGAACACTGTGGATCGCGGCGAGTTCGGGCGGGCGGAGCCGAGCCTTGTATAAGCCGGGCGGCGGCCGCAGTCTGGCGCCGGCGGTGAGCGTAACGCCGACCGGTCCGTCGGCGGTTCTGGTAGAGACCGAGGGCCAGCGGAGCCGCCTGCTAACCGTCACGCTCGGGCGCGGCGCGCCATCGACGGTGACCGAAGTCGATGGACAGATCCTTGCGCCGAGCCCGCGACCGAAACGCGCTTCGATGATGTACCGGCGCGAAGATGGCTCGATCTGGCTGGCCGAGACCACCAGCTCGCGACAGTATCAGGTGCGCACCGAAGGCGAAGCGGGCCAGGCGCACTGGTCGCCCGACGGCCGGACCATTCTGTACCTTCAGCTTCCGAGCGAGAAGGGCAAGGTCGTGACCGTCCGCGAAGTGGACCCCGACACTCGAGAGGACAAGTTACTCGCGCCGACGACGCAATTCGTCGAGTTCGGGCTGAACAGCGACGCCAGCGTGTTTCTTGGCGCCAGCGGCAGTTTGGCGGCTCCGTATATGTTGCTGCTGATCCGGTCGGCGCGGCGCGAGTTGACACTGTGCGAGCACCGGCGCAATGGCGATATGGCCGTGCAGCCGATGTTCAGCCCCGATAGCCAGCGCGTTTTCTTCCAGAGCAGCAAGCACGGTAAACCGGCCATCTTCACGATGACGGTGGACAAGTTGGTGGAGAAGACCGAGGAAAGTTAGTCCCGGCTCCCTTGGGCCGCGATAGTAGGATGGAGGGTTATGATTCCAAAACTGCGGATCGCCGCCATCACCGACGAATTCTCCCCGAACCTCGAAGAAGCACTCAGACCGATGCAGGAGATCGGCATGACCGGCGCCGAACTGCGCGTCGTCTGGGGCAAGAACATCATGGACCTGACCGACGAGGAGTTGGCCCGTGCCAAGAAGCTCATCGCGGACGCCGGAATGGAAGTGATCTCTATTGCCTCGCCGCTGTTGAAATGCGTCCTGCCGAACGCGCCCGAAGTCGACAGCCGCTTCCAGCACGACATCTTCGCGTCCAAGCATACCTTCGAGGACCAGCCGCGGCTCACTGAGCGCGCGCTCGATATCGCCGGCCGGCTCGGTGCGGGGATCGTTCGCGTTTTTTCGTACTGGCGCACGGTCGAGCCCGAGAGGTGCCATGACGCGGTGGTGGAAGCGCTGAACGGCCTCGCCGAGAAGGCGGCGCGGCGCGGCAAGATCATCGGCCTGGAGAACGAACATGCCTGCAACATAGCCACGGCGGCGGAATCGGCGCAGATTCTTGCGCGGGTGAATCATCCCAACCTCAAGCTGGTCTGGGACCCAGCCAACGCGCTGTGCGCCGGTGAGAATCCATTCCCCGGCGGATACAACCTGTTGCCGAAGGACCGGATCGCCCACGTCCACACCAAGGATTGCCACTTGGAAGGGCACAAACCGATCTGGGGACCGCTCGGCACGCGCGCTGTGGACTGGCACGGCCAGATTGCCGCGCTGCTTGCCGATGGCTACAGCGGCTGGCTGAGTCTCGAAACCCACTGGCCGGGTCCGAACAGCGATAAAATGCAGGCAAGCTGGATCTGCGGCTGGAATCTGCGCGGGCTCGCGGCCGCCTGATTCCCGAAAGTCGGACAAGGAGGCAGGAATGCAACGTCGATCTTTCTTCGGTGGCGTATTCGCCGGACTCTCTCTATCCACTACGGCGGCGCGCGCGGCGACCGTCAAACCGGGCGATATCCCGAAGCGTGTCTTCGGCAAGACCGGAGAGAAGCTCACCGTGATCGGGCAAGCGGGCGGCCGGTTTCCGCTTTGCTCGTTCGAAGAGGCCGCCGCGATCGTGCGGCGTGCCTACGATCTCGGTATTAACTACTTCGACAACGCCCACAGCTACTGGAATGGCCGGTCGGAGGAAGTATTCGGCGTCGTACTGCCCGCCTTCCGCAAGCAGGTCTTTATCACGACGAAGAGCACCAAGCGCGACAAGGGCGAGGCGATGAGCGAACTCGAGTTGTCGCTGAAGCGGATGAAGACGGATTACGTCGACCTCTGGCAGGTCCATGCCATCGGCGAAATGGCGGAAATCGATAAGTTGTTCGGTCCGGGTGGCGCCATAGAGTCCTTCGAGCAGGCCAAGAAGCAGGGGAAGGCACGCTTCATCGGTTTCACCGGCCATCACGATCCGCACGTCCACGCGGAGATGCTGAAGCGCTACGACAAGTGGGACACCATCCTGATGCCGCTGCACGCGGCCGACCCAGCGTACTTGAGCTTCGAAAAGATCGTGCTGCCGAAAGCGGTAGAGATGAACCTGGGCATTCAGGCAATGAAGATCACTGCCAACGCCAAGCTGCTTTCGGTGCTCAGCGTTCGGGATTGCATCCGGTACGCCCTCAGCCTGCCGGCTCACTGCGCGGCGATCGGCTGCACCACGATCGGGCAGCTTGAGGACGACGTCCGCGTCGTGCAGCAGTTCAAGCCTCTGGCCGCCGCCGAGATGGCCGAGTTGCGCAAACGCGCCGAGCGCGTCAAGGGGCCCTGGCTCGAGGACTGGAAGCGCAACGTGCAACAGGCGCGCGATACACGGCCGGTCTATACAGGAGCTTGACGGAAGGTTGATGAATCCGCTCTCCCGACGCTCATTCCTTGGCGCCGCCGCCGGAGCGGCTGGAGCCGCCCTCCTGCCCGCGCAGGCCAGAAAACCGAACATCCTGTTGGTCCTGGCCGACGACCTCGGCTACGGCAATCTCGGCTGTTATGGCGCCAGGGAGGTGAAGACACCGAACCTCGACCGGATCGCCGCGGAAGGGATGCGCTTTTCGCAGGCCTATGCCGGCTCTACCGTATGCGCGCCTTCCCGCTGCTGCCTGATGACCGGCTACCACACCGGCCATGCGCGCACCCGCGGCAACAAGTACCCGGACCTTCCCCTCCGGCCAGAGGACGTGACCGTTACCGACATCCTGAAGAAGGCGGGCTATCGGACCGGGTTGTTCGGAAAGTGGTCGCTCGGCCAGCTTGGCTCCACCGGCTACCCGACGCGCAAAGGGTTCGACGAGTGGTTCGGCTTCTTCAGCCAGACGCACGCGCATAACTACTACCCCGAGCATCTCCTCGACGGCGAGACCTCCTACCTGTTGCGCGGCAATTTCGGGGCGCGCAAGGAAGAGTATGCGCACGACTTGTTCACCCGGCGTTCGCTGCAGTTCCTGGAAAAGAAAGATGAGCGCCCCTGGTTTCTGAAAGCCTCCTACACCATTCCCCACGCCAACAACGAAATGGGGCGCGACACGGGCAACGGCATGGAAGTACCGCATTTCGGCGAGTACGCCGACATGCCGTGGCCCGTCCAGGAGAAGGGCTTCGCGGCAATGGTGAGCCGCATGGACGCCGACATCGGCCGGATGGTCGAGAAGCTGAAAGAGACCGGCCAGGATCAGAACACGCTGATCCTTTTCAGCAGCGACAACGGTCCGCATCGGGAAGGGGGCCACGATCCCAACTTCTTCCGCGACTCTGGCCCGCTGCGCGGAATAAAACGCGATCTCTATGAGGGTGGTATCCGCGTGCCGACGCTGGCTCGGTGGCCGGGCCGGGTCCGCGCGGGCCAAGTGAGTGACCAGATCTGCGCCTTCTGGGACTTTCTGCCGACCGCGGCGGAACTGGCCGGCCAGCCCGCGCCAAAGGGAATCGACGGCCTCTCGTTCGCCTCAGCGCTGACCGGCGGCGATGCCCCCAAGCACGAATACCTGTACTGGGAATTCCACGAGCGTGGCTTCCATCAGGCGGTCCGGATGGGCGACTGGAAAGCCGTCCGCTACGGGCGCAACAAGCCGATGGAACTCTACAACCTCACCGAAGACCTCGGCGAAACCCGCGACATCGCCGCCGCGAAGCCAGACATCGTCAAGAAGATGGAGGAGATCTTCGCGTCCGCCCGGACGGAGTCCGAGTTCTGGCCGGTGAAGGAGA
>CAYPUQ010000166.1:8530-12464 GCA_964413655.1 uncultured Solibacteraceae bacterium
GTGCCAACGCTTCCATGCCGCCCTTGCACCGTACAGAGGCACGACGGAAGAGTCATACTGAGAGCCACATATGGCAGCACCACAGCCCGCTTCGTTAAAGTATGTTTTCCAAACCGGAGTTGGTCCGGGGACGCCGATGGGCGCTCAACTCGTCGAGGGCGGCGCGACGTTTCGCGTCTGGGCTCCCAAAGCAACTGAAGTGTACTTGATGGCCGGCGATGCCTTGGCAGCGCCTCCGCGCGAGTGCGACCGTCTGCTCCGGCTTGACGATGGCACCTGGGCTGGTTTTCTTCCCGGTGCGACGGACGGCACGCCCTACCGCTACTACGTGGTGGGCGAAGGCTCCGAGGGCTTCAAGCGCGATCCGTGGGCACGCGAACTGGGAACGGAGCCGGCCTTTCCGGATTGCGACTGCCTGGTCCGCGATCCAAGCGCTTACCCGTGGCACGACGCCGGCTTCCGTCCGCCGCCGTTTCACGAGCTGATCATCTATCAACTGCACGTCGGGGCGTTCTACGGCGTCGACGCCGAGGGCCACGACAAGCGCGAAAACGTCGCCACGTTCCTCGATGTCTTGACGCGCATTCCGTACCTGCGCACGCTCGGTGTCAACGCCGTCCAGTTGCTGCCGATTCAGGAGTTCCCGTACGACAACAGTCTCGGCTACAACAACCTCGACTTCTTTTCGCCGGAAATGGCGTACCAGGCCGGTGATGCGGCCGAACTCGACCGCTACCTGGCCGCGGCAAACGAACTGTTGGCCGAAAAGGGGCACGCACCGTTGAGCGCGGCGGAACTCGCACCGGGCATTCACCAGTTGAAAGCGCTGGTGGATCTGCTGCACGTAAACGGTCTGGCCGTGATTTTCGATCTGGTCTACAATCACGCGGGGGGCGGATTCGACGATCAGAGCCTGTATTTTTTCGACCGCCGGAAGAACGGCGACAACAATAACAGCCTGTTTTTCACGGATCAGGGTTGGGCCGGTGGGCTGGTTTTCGCGTACTGGAGAGCCGAGGTGCGGGACTTTTTGATTCAGAACGCGAAGTTTTTCCTCGGCGAATACCACGTGGACGGTATCCGCTACGACGAGGTGAGCGTGATCGACAATCACGGCGGCTGGTTCTTCTGCCAGGATCTGACGAGCACTGTGCGCTTCGTGAAGCCCGAGGCCATTCAGATCGCCGAGTATTGGAATCCGTCGCGGGAATTGGCCGTGAAGCCGCCGCCCGCGGGCATGGGGTTCGACGCGGCGCTCGCCGACGGACTGCGGGACGCGTTGCGCGGCGCCTTGCGGCAGGCTAGCGGCGGACGAGATGTGTTTGTGAACCTGGATCCGATCCGCGACCGGATGTCGAGGCCCCACGGCTTCGGCGATGCGTGGCGCGCGGTGAATTGCATCGAGAACCACGATATCGTCTACGCGGACCGGCCGCCGTGGGAGTGGCAGCCGCGCGTGGCGTGGCTGGCCGATCCGTCAAACCCGCGGTCGTGGTACGCGCGGAGCCGAGTCCGTTTCGTGCAGTCCATCCTGCTGACAGCCCCGGGCGTTCCGATGCTGTTCATGGGGCAGGAGATTCTCGAAGAGAAGAACTGGAGCGACAACCCGGGATTCTTCAAAAACACGCTCATCGATTGGGAGCGTCTGAAGTGGGACCGGGCGATGGGCGATTTCCTCGGCTTCAGCCAAGCGCTGCTGCGGCTGCGCCGTGAACTCCGCGCACTGAGCGGACCGAACGTGAACGCGTTTCACGTAAACAACGGCGCGCGCGTGCTCGCGTTTCACCGGTGGCTGGAGGGTTTTGGGGACGATGTCGTGGTGGTGGGCACGCTCAGCGAGGCCAGCCTGTACAACTACGAGATCGGCTTCCCGTTCGGAGGTACATGGCGGGAGGTGTTCAACAGCGATTACTACGAGAGCGCTCCAGAGCATTCCACGGTGGGCAACGGCGGACAGATTCAGGCGGATGGAGAGCCGAGGCACGGCTTCGCGGCGTCGGCGCGGATCACGATTCCGGCGAATGGGGTCGTGGTGTTCGTCCGCTGACATTAGTAGCCTTTGGTCATGGGGCTATACAGCCGGGCGGCGCGTGGCGAACTGGCACGGTACATCGACTGTCTGTGGTGGTTCGATGGCGGCGGACGCGAGTATGCGCGCGAGCGAGCGCTGCCGACGGGAACGGCGGAGTTGGTGTTCGCGCTGAGTGACGAGCCCGTGCGGGTCTTCCGCGACGACGGCGACCAGCACGGAGAACGGTTCGCGGGATCGCTGGTGTTGGGACCGCAAACCGGATACTTCGTGCTGGACACGTCGCGGCGGATTCCGGTGGTAGGCGTGCATTTCCGTCCGGGTGGCGCGGCGCCGTTTCTCGGCGCTCCGGCGGGCGAGTTTACGGACCGCGCGCTGGGGCTCGAAGACGTCTGGGGCGGGCAGGCACGCGAGACCGGCGAGCAACTGCGCGAGGCAGGCTCGGTCGAGGAACAATTCCGGATTGTAGAAGGCGTATTGCTTGAGCGGCTGCGGCGACGGCTCGATCCGCATCCGGCCGTGATGCACGCGCTACGGGTATTCGGCGTTTCGCCCGATGTGGCGCGGGTGGCCGCGGTACGGGTCGAGGCCGGGTATGGCGCGAAGCGGTTTATCCAATTGTTTCGCGACGGCGTGGGCCTGGCTCCGAAGCGGTTCTGCCGGATCGCGCGGTTTCAGCAGGTAATCGAGCGACTGGCGCGCGGCGGACGCGTCGAGTGGGCGCGGGTGGCCGCGGACAGCGGTTACTACGACCAGCCTCATCTCAACCGGGAATTCCGCCTGTTCGCGGGTGTGCCACCGGGAGACTACCGGCCTGTCGCGGGGCGGATCAACCACGTCGCGATTTAGGAAAATTTCGTACAAGACGGCCGGCGCTCGAGAAGATAGATTGGCGGTATGAGCGACACAACACAAAACGCGGTTACGGTACACGAGGTTTTCGCCTACCTCTCGGTAAGGGGTGCGGCCGATGCAATCAGCTTTTACGAGCGGGCGTTCGGAGCGACGGAGATCTTCCGGCTCGAGGAACCGAGCGGGCGGATCGGGCACGCGGAAGTGAAGATCGGCCCGGCGACGGTGATGCTGGCGGACGAGTTTCCGGAGTTCGGGTTTTTGGGTCCGCAGTCGTTGGGTGGGACATGCATGTGCATGCACTTGCACGTGGAGAACGTGGACGCGATGATGCAGCGGGCGCTGGACGCAGGTGCGACGCTGGTCCGCGCGGCAAAGGACGAGTTCTACGGCGAGCGGTCCGGCAAGGTGCGCGATCCGTTCGGACACGAGTGGATGCTAGGCCAGCACATCGAAGACGTGACGCCGGAGGAAATGCAGCGGCGGTACACAGAACTGCTGGCGCAGGGGAGCTGAGCGGCTACTCGTAGCGCAAACGGGGCATGATCTGGCGCGGGTCGCCCAGGATGCGGGCGTAAATGTTGACGCCGCTGACGAACTGCATGCGGGAGTCCAGGGCGACGAAGGTCTGGCGGGGAATGTCGCCGCGGACGTCTTCGTAGCGGGCGTTCGCGAAGACGCCGATGATTTCGGTGTCGGGGGTTGTGCGGGTTCCTTGCGACATGAGACGGCCGACGGGGTTTTCGCCGCCGAGGTACTCGTTCACCAGCGCCTCGTTGACGAGGCAGACGCGGCGCGAGCGGCCCCAGTCGTTCCAGGTGAGATCGCGGCCGGCTTTGATGGGGATGCTCATCGCTTCGAAGGTAGCCGGGAGTGATGACGTTGAAGAAGCTCCACGGCTGATTGCCGTCCTTGGCTTTGACGCCGGGGATGGCGATGCCGCTGTCGCAGCGGCCCCGGTGAGAAGGTGGGTGGTGTGGGCGCCGACTGTCAGCAGAAGGCAGGACAGGCCTACCTGAAGCGCGACGAAGGTTTTGCGGAGCCGGACATGGC
>CAYPUQ010000167.1:0-12442 GCA_964413655.1 uncultured Solibacteraceae bacterium
CGAACTGCGTGGGGATCCAGTTGCCGTTGCCGGCCAGGTAAGGAACATTGCCGGGCTAGCCTTGCTTTCGGTTTCGCGCACCGGCGCCTTAGCCTATGGGGCCGGGGAAGGTGTTATGAGCCTGGTATGGCGTGAGCGGAACGGGCGGCAATCGCAAACCCCGTTACGCTGACTGACCTGGGATCGCCTTCCTTGTCGCCGGATGGCAAGCGCTTGGCGTATGGCCGCCTTGGGAACCCGGGCGGTTGGGACATCTGGGTGCGGGACCTGGCTCGCGGCGCCGATACGCGGTTTACCGTGGGGCCGGGCATGGACGTCTATGGAATCTGGTCGCCGTCGGGGGACGAGATCGTGTACAGTTCGGCGGGGGACGGTACCTTCCTCGAGTTGTTTCGCAAAGCTGCGAGCGGCGCGGGCGAACCGGAGCAGTTGACCAATGAAGGAACGGGGCCCAGGGCGGGCGATTGGTCTGGGGACGATCAATTCCTTTTGTTCCACACGGTAGTCCGGCGAGATTTGATGGCGATGCAGGCGCGGGGCGAGAAGAAGGTGTTTCCTGTCGTGGCGACGCCGTTTACTGAAACGCATGGACGATAGGGTCCGTTGACTTTCGTCGGGCAGAGCGTCACGTTCTTTTATGAACAGCCTCTCATGCCGTACATGCAGCGCTGGCAGTGGGGTGTTCAGCGCGAACTACCCGGCGGTTATGTCGCCGAAGCGACCTACGTTGGCAATCGCGGAACTCACGTCGAGATCAACCAGAACCTCAATGTGACGCCCCAGCAGTATCTGAGCACAAGCCCGGTTCGCGACAATCCAGCCATCAACTACCTGAGCGCCAACCTTCCGAACCCGTTCCTCGGACTGCTGCCGGCCGGCGCGATCGGCGCGTTCACCGCCGCCAACATCGGCCGCGAGCGGCTGCTTCGCCCCTATCCGCATTTCGACGGGGTCAATGCGACCCGCTACGACGGCTACTCCTGGTATCACGCCATGCAGTTGAAGCTTGAGAAACGCTTCTCGCGCGGCTACACAGTAATGGCCAACTACACGTTCTCGAAGTTCATGCAGGCGAGCGAGGTGCTGAACCAGGACGACCCGCGTCCCCTCGAAGTGATCTCCGATCAGGACCGTCCGCACCGGCTGGCCGTGAGCGGTATCTACGAGATCCCGATTGGCCGGGGCCGGCGTTATCTCTCGACGATGCACCCGGTCGCTGGGGCCATCTTCGGCGGCTGGCAGATCGCCGGCATCTATACGTATCAGAGCGGGCCGCCCATCAACTTCGGCAACATCATCTTCGCGGGCAATATTAACGATGTCCCGCTTCCGGGCGGCCAGCGCACGGTCAACGCCTGGTTCAACACCGGCGCCGGCTTCGAGCGTAACGCCGCACTACAGTTGGATCGCAATCTCCGCATGTTCCCGTTGCGTTTCGGCTTCCTCCGCGGCGACTCGGTCAACAACTTCGACTTCGGGGCCATCAAGTACGCCCGCATCACCGAAAGCAAGACCTTGCAGTTCCGCGCGGATTTCCTGAACGCGCTAAACCGCGCGCAGTTCCCGAATCCGAATACAAACCCGGCTCAGGTGGCGTTCGGCACGGTGGCGGCGTCCACGCAGGAGAATTACGCCCGGCGCATCCAGTTGGGTTTGCGATTCGTATTCTGAGCCGCCGGCAATTTGACGAGGGTGGGTCCGCGCGGCCCGCCCTACGTCAACTCGATCTTGCGCAGATCGATTTTCTCGTCGGCGAACACGCCGAGGCCCAGCACGCCGGAGATCTCGATATGCTCTACCTGCATGTTCAAGTAGCGGCTATCGGCATCGGGTTTAGCCAAGGCGATCGGCATCATGCCTACCCTCTCGCGTTGCTCGTCAATCGCCTTCCAGCCAACCTTGTCCATCGCCACCGGGTCCGTCGCGAAGTACATCGTCTTGTGCTGCCAGACATAGCGTTCGACTCGCCGCCCCGGACCGCCGTGATAGGCCGCCAGGATTGAATCGAGGATGTTCAGCACCACCTTCTCGCGAATGATCGGGTGTTGCACGATTGCCGGAATAAACGTGCCGCAGGTGTTGAGCGTGGGGCTGGAGTGACTGCGGCTCACATTATTCACCACGCCGTGCGACAGGTTCTTTAGCGCCATCGTGACCCCGGCCGACTGGTGATGCTTCAGCACGCAGAGGTTCACCACCTTGTTCACGTCCTTGCTGATCCACTTGGCGAGGTAGGAACGGCGGTGATGCGGATCGCTGCCGTTGGCCTTGGGCAGCACCAGCGCCATTTCGACATACTGATCGGCGTCGTAGCCGTCCATGTCGAGTTGCAGCGGATGCGTCTGGTCGGTCGCCCCGGTCCAGCGGACACCCTCCGGCAACCACTTGTCGAAGCCCGCCTGGATGAACTCGCGCTTATACCGGTCGTAAGCAATGATGTCGTTCGCCTTCACGCCGGCCAACTTCAAGCCGTCGACGATGGCGTGGACCACTTCGGGAGAGGAGATGACGAATGGCCGCCCCACCGGATTCAACTTCAGCCCAACCACGTCGCCCGGCTGAAAGAATGTCCGCCAGGCCTCTTGAGGCGAAGGCGCGCCGGTGAGGTCCATCATGCCGCGGTTCATCATGGCGCGCACCGCGGCGCCGTCGAAGCGGTCGTTCGCGTAACTGCCGGGATGGTGGACGGAGACCACGCGGCCCGGATACGGCCCCGGGATCCCGAGTTTGCTGGCGGTGGTTTGCGCCCGCGACAGGGAAACTTGGCCGAGTGCGCCGGCCAGCAGGGAGGACTGAAAGAATCGGCGGCGGTCCATACCCTATTCTACCTGCCGAGGTGTCACCAGCGGTTAGCCGTTCGCACAAAGGGTGGACGACTTGACTGGCCAATCTTTCGTCATTCTTCGGGTTTGGCGATGTGATCGAGTTGCAGGGCGACCTCCAGAAGCCGCTGGTCTCGGCGTTGGAGCCGGCGTCGGGTCTTCTCATCGTGGAGTCCGCGCCGGTACATTTCGAGGAGGTGGCGTGTGGCCGCGATTTCCTGACGAATGCCCGGGGGATCGCGCTGGTGGAGCAGTTGGGAGCGGAGAGAACAGGCACCTGATGCGGCCAAATCGCGTGCTGGCGAGCGGTGTGGAACTCGCGTTGTAAATCCGGCTGAGTCACCGGCACGTAGCGCAGGGTCATGCGGATGTCCTTGTGGCCGAGCAACTGCATCAGGGCGGGAAGGCTGACGCCGAGGCGGAGCATCTCCGAGGCGAAGGTGTGGCGCAACCGGTGCGGCGTCGCAGGACAGGAGCAGCCTACTCGTTTGGCCGCGTCGGCCAATGCCCAGAGGAGGGTTTGATACAGGGCGTAATGGCCCCCGGAACGCGGCAGCAGGAAACCCTCGGACTTTGCCAAGCGGGCGGGTGGCGCCAGCGCGCGCAGGGCAACAATGCGGGCCACCATCCGCTTTACGTCATCCTCGGCCAGAACCAGGCGCTCGGTGTGCAACTTGCCCAGCGGGACATGCAGCGCCCATTGGTCCGGCCCGACCTGCCGGAGACAGTCCAGGGCGAGATCGATACATTCGCCGATGCGGATTCCGGTGGCGCAGGTGAGCCGGAGCGCGTGAGCCGGCAAGTCATCGGTCCGGCGCAGTTCCTCTGGGAGAAGTTGGTCGTCTTGGGGAGGGAGGGCCTGGGCAGCTACCGGGGCCGTGGCGGGAAGTCCTCGCGGCGAATGAGGTCCGGCTGGATGGCCGGGCCATTGGCGGCCAAGTCGTCGAGCAACCGGCGAAGGCCAAGCAGATAGTCCGCGCAGGTTTTGCTGCACAGCGGTTTGGATTTTGTTCGCACATCCAGCGGAACCAACCGAGCAGGTGCGGATCGCGGCGAAGCTGAGACAGCCGCCGGACCGGCGGAAAAGCGGCGTGCAGATAGCCGAGGCAGCGGCGGGCCACGCATCGGTAGTTGGTGACGGTGTCCCGCTGCAAGGTAGGAGCGAGAGTTTGGATGGGAAATTCAAAGATGTCGTCGAGAGTGTGCGGGGGTTTCATGGGATCTGGGGAGTGGATAAGCGCGTGCGGTTCTCGACGGCGCGGGAGTATTCGCGCCAGACATCCTGGGGCGCCAGTTGGACGTAAAGCGTGGTGGTGTGGATCTGGGAATGCCCCATCAGGTGTTGCCAGGCGGGCACGGACGAACACTCCGCCAGCGGCCAAGACTGCCCTGCTCAGAAATGAAGGCCAGCGACCGTGTCCCCGCTACTTTAGCACGGAAGGGCGGAACCATCGGCGCAGAGTGGAGGGATCGGCTACGCGTTGCGGGTACTTAACGGCGAGAGCCGACGCTTCCCAACCACAACGGCCACATTGTGGCGCCTGGCCGGCGGGCGATCAGGCTGTTGTGGCAAGAAGGCGGAAAGAACGGCCGCCTTCTGCACAGATTGCCGAGGCCGCGCGGATCCGAATCAAGTCGTGGTATTCATCGTGCGCCTGTTTACGGCGCCGCCCATGACCGACGATCGAATCGCGCAGACAGGTAAGGCATCGGCACAGGATCCGCGCCCCGCCAGCCTCGACCCCAATCGGCTTCGAGGTTGCTCTGCGGCGGCACAAAATCGCGACTTGGACACCTTCGTCTGCCGCGATTAGCCGGAAGAGGTTCTCAAGCAACGAACCGCGAACGCGACTACCGGAACTGGATCGACTGAATGCCCCAATCCGATGATCGACGGACGAGGTTGATCGTTGCAGCAATTGGCACTGCCTTCCTTTGGTCCTGGAATCTCGCCTCGAAAACCCACTCGCACGTCAAAGACGCTGTGTCGCCGTCGATGCGAGGTTGCGACGTGGGCCGAACTCTCAGCGAAATCTCCCTTGCCTCTTGAAAATTGCTGCGGAAGCTGCTCGGCACATCTGGCCAGAGGATGGCGACCTCCTGGAAGTTCTTACGGCCAAATGCTTGCGTCAAGCGTGTCAGCGTCTGCTGAATCGCAGCCAGATCCGCCTGCAATCGCGCTTCCTGTTCCAGCCGGGCGATCTCAGCCAAGGCCTGCTGCGCATACTGCGGGTATTGCTTTGCGAATGCACGCAGCCCGTCGCGATTATTGCGATCCAGCTTCTCCCAGGCAATCCCGGCGCTCCTCTGCTCCGCCTCGGCGCGATGCGATGAGTTGGGGTACTTAACCAGGAAAGCCTGCAGTGCGGCGATGTCGTTTCGGCTCCGGGCCGCTTCCCACTCGAGTTGTTCGATCCGCACACCCGCCTCGGCGGCGCGTGGGCTGGTGGGAAAGTCCCGACGAAACTGTTCCAGAACGCCGATGTCGCTCGATCCCTGTGCAACCTCCCACCTTTGTAATTCGATTGCCCGGGGGTCCGGCTGGGTCTTGGGTATCTCCGCGAGCGTCACCTCCGGCGGACCGATGGTCACGGTTGAGCCGGGATCGAACTGCCGCGAGAACCGTGCCGGGCGATAGCCATCCTTCCTCAGCTCGATCGAGCGTTGTCCGGGTGAGACTGGCAGCGTCGTGTCGCCGTTCACCGTCTGCACCAGACGCCCGTCAATCATCAGGTCCGTACCCGGCAGAGTACCCACAAGAGCCAGCACCGCGCCTTTTGGCGTGAGCGGCAGCGCGACCCGGCGAACGCTATCCCGTTCGATCCCGACACGCGCCACGGGAGCCGCCTCATAGCCGACCTTGGCCAACGCCACACGGTACGCACCGGTTCGCAGCGGGATCTCAAGACGACCGCTAACACCGGTCTGGCCCGCGACACGGCCGTCCACCAGGACGTCGGCACCAGCCACTCCGGTCTCCACCAGCAACAGGCCGGTGTCGCGATTGGCGCTGACGAAAATAGCCACCGTCGGCTGCGCCGACGGTTGGAGTGCGTATGTCCAGGACCGATTGCCCTCCTGAAGGACAACTTCGACCGTACTTTCCGGCAGGTTCTCCACCGAGGTCGGAGCCGGTCCCAATTTACCCAAGCTTCGATTCGCGGTGGAAACCGTCTTCGGTCTTCCATCCGAGATCAGGCTGGCCTTGTTCCCCAGTTGACCGATCACCAACACCTGGACCTCGCTCGATACGGACGGCCGGGTAAGCGACGGCGTCCGGCCCGGAGTCACCTCGAAGTCGACCCGCGCCGCCTCCTTGCCCGCCCCTTTGATCTCGATGAGGTGCGTACCGCTCGCGACCGATTCGATCAAGAACTTCCCCTGCTCCAAAGTCCCGGCAGCGCGACCGTCCAGCAGCACGCTCCCCGACTCGAGGTTGGTGGAGATCACCACTCGCGTGGGCAGTGCCTCCAGTTCGATCCGCACCGGATTTGGCGCGCCCGGCACCACCAGGCTGCGCTTAACCGGGCGGTAGCCCTCCAGAATTGCCTCCACTTCATAGGTCCCGTTGCCAAGATCAAAGCGGCATTCCGGCGTAGAGCAAGACTCGTTTCCGATTCGGATCGCCGCCCCAGGCGGGCTCGTCGTGACAACCAGTCCCGTCCCCGAAGGAGTTCGCGCCAACCGGATTCCCAGCGCGACCAGCAGTACAGCGGCAGCGGCGGCGACGCCCGAGATCAGGTATTTCCGACGACCCAGTTGCGGACGTTCACCGTGACCGGCCGCCCGGCCTTTGGGAACGGAAGGTGTGAGCCTGGACTGCCGCGTTTGAATCGCTGACTTTACGCTCGTTTCCGCCGCGCGAAATTCTGCATCCTCCGGATAGCAAGCGCGGAGGGCCTCCATCTGCTGCTCTACCGATTCCAGGTCTTGAAGAGTTCCGGCCGATTCGGCAGCTTTGGAAAGCTTCTTCAGGGTCTGCAGATCCCGACTGCGAACGCGAGCCTTCTCCTGGTCCTGTTGAAGCTTCGCGGCTCGTCTCTGCAGTTCCAGCAGCGCGGGCTCGCCGGGGTATGCCGCCAGAGATGCCGCGAGGATCGAAAAAGCTTCTGCCGTCTTCCCTTGATTGAGTGCGGACTCGGCCTGCGAGCACGACACGGCGATCGAGGCTTGCCGGTCAAACCGAGCCTTTCGACCTGCCGTGTCCCGCAGAGCCGACTCAAGGGCAGGATCGCCGGGGAACCGAGCCAGAGCCTGCTGCAACTCGGAGATCGCTTCGGCGAACCGCGACTGTGCGACCAGCGATTGGACGTTCGATAGGGCCCGCCCGATCTCAGCCTCTCGCTTTTCTGCCGCCGCCTGATCGCGGGCCGCTTCGAGCAGCATGGCGATCTCTTTCGCGTCCCGATAGCGATTGAGCGCGCCTTCGAGCAGCGCCACGGCTTTCTCGGGCTGTGCGTCTTCCATCAACTCACGGGCTTTCCGTAGCGCATCTTCGACAAAGCCAGCGCGACGCCGGGCATTGATGGCCGCATTCGCGGACTCCAGCAGCGTAGCCAATTCTGGCTCGTCGGGGTATTTGCTCAGCGCACGTTCGAGATCTCGCGCAGCGGCTTCGGCGTCGCCCCGGTCGAGCAGAACGCGCGCCTCCTCCAGGCTCCGGTGGACCTCCTTACAGCGCTGCCGCTGCTGAGCGATCCGTTCCGCCAGCTCGGCAAAGCTCAACTCTTCGGGATACTCGCCGACCGCGGTCTCGACCTTTCGGGCCGCGTCCTCGATGTTCCCTGCCGCGCGCAGATCCTCGATCTCGGCTTTGAGGGCGTCGACTTCGGCCTGCCTGCGCGCACGCCGTACGTCGTCGAGCATTCTGCTGATCTGGTCATTCTCAGGGAACTCGCGCAGGGTTAGCTGAAGAGTCCGTTCGGCGCCAATCCAGTCACCTTTCGCGGCGGCTTTCTTGACGACTTCGCCGGCTCGCCGGGCGGCTTCGTTTTGCTCGTGCCCGGACTGCGCCAGCCGCGTTTCTTGGAGCAGGATCTTGAGATCGGCGCTGCCGGGAAACTCCTGGAGGCCGACTTGGACGACGTCGATTGCACCGGCGTAGTCGTGCCGCGCCGCGAGCGTCGACGCCCGATCGACGATCCGCGCGAGCGCAGCCTGCCGCCGCTGCTGCTCGGCGCGCTCCTGCCGAAGCAGCGACAGCAGCGATAGTATCTCCTCGCTGCTTCCGGAATCTTTCTCCTCCTTTTCGAGAATCGATATTGCCTCGTCGATTCTTCCGCTTTCCCTGAAGATGGAAGCCTGCTTTAAGGAGACGGCAATCGACTGATCCCGCGCCTGCCTCGCCTTAGCCGCACCGGCGGCGGCGCGCATGTTCTGAAGAGCGGCGTCAGCAGGAAAGAGGCCGAGCGCCGACTCCACGGCTTCGATCGCTGCCTGGAAACGTCCGCCGTCGAGCAGGGAACTGACGCCGGCGCGGCAGGCCACTAAGTGCGCAGTCCGCACCTTCTCTCGCAAACGGTCCAGCTCTGGCTCTTCCGGGAATTGCCGCCGGCCTTCCTCGATCTCTTCGATGGCACGGTCAAATGCATTGGTCTTGAGCAGCGATTCCGCACGCTCCGTGACTGCTCCGATCTTTTCCGCCTTTCTCTTCGCCGCCAGGCTCGCCTCGGCGGTGGCGAGCAGCGAGCTGAGTTCGGCCTCGTCAGGGTGGCTCGCCAGTGCCGCGCGAAGCGAGTCGACCGCGGCTTGTGGGTTGTCGCGATCAAGCAACTGACGGGCGCCGCGGGCGGCGTTCGCCACTTCGACGCTGCGCTCGTGCCGCTGCCGCTCGCTGTCAACGCGAGTGCGCACGGACGCGAGCCCCTCTTCTCCCCACCGTGCGATCGCCCGATCAAGGCACTCCAGAGCCGCGGGGAACTCCTTCCTCGATGCAAGCTGTTCGGCCTGGCCAATCGCGGAGCGTACCCCCTGGTGGCGCTCTGCGGCGTCGATCCAGTCCAGCATCGCCCGCAGCGCCGGCTCCGACGGGTCGGTCTTGAGCGCGCTGTCCACGTGGTCGCGCGCCTTGTCGAACTGCAGTGCTCTCGCGGACTTTTCAGCCCGTGCAAGAGCCCCATTAATCCGGTCAGCCTTCTTCTTCTCCTCGATCTGCTTCTGAACGTGAGCCTGGAGAGCATGAACCTCGGTGTCTTGGGTATGATCGCGCGCCAGCCGCTCCAGCATCGACGCGGCCTCGCCGTGCCTGCCTTCGGAAATGGCTTGCCGCACCTGAGCGACCTCGCGCTGGAGCTGCTCCCGCCGGCGTTGATCCAGTTTTGCGCGAACCTCGTGTTGAAGCTGACGCAAAGTGCGGGAGTCCGGGTACGCCGTCTGAAGTTGATCGAGAATGGCGAGCGCCTCATCGAACGAGTTTGCGCCTACCAAGTCCCGAACACGGTCCGCGTCCTCCTTAAGCCGCCGACGGCGGTTCCGTTCCTCGATCTCCCGGCGGATGTTCGCCAATAATGCGGATGCCGGCTCGCTATCCGGCGTCAGGCTCAACGCCTCCACAGCGCTTTGGTAAGCGCCGGTGAGATCGTCGGCTGCGTGCTTGATCTTGGCCTGCGCCAGAAGGTTCGCCGCACGCTTGTGCCGCTCGATCGCGTCGCGCGCCTGTTCCAGCAGCACGGAGGCGTCCGTGTTGGTGGTGTCCAAACGGCGCGCCTCTTCCAGCAGCCGCATGGCTTCCGGATAGTTGCCCGCCTCGATCTCCCGGCGGCCCGCCTCCGCAAGGCTCCTGGAGCGTTCGCGCGACTGCCTCTTTGCGTGCCCCTGAAGTGAGTCACGGAGTTGTCTCGCCGCGCGGTTGGATGGGTCGCGCCGCAGCACGTCCCGGATGATAGAGCGCGCCTCGTCGACCTGACCCCCGTCGAGCAGCCTGGACGCCAATTGCAGGTGTTCTTCCGCAAAGGCAGCCTGAAGATCCATCTGGTTCGGAGCAAGGTCGATCAGCACGTCCTCCAGCGAGTGGTAACGCTGCTCTCGTTCCTTGTGCAGGATTCGGGCGAGAATAGAGTCCAATGCGATTGGACAGCCGGAGACGATCGAAGAGACTGGCGGAGGATCCAGCGTCGCGATGTTGAACATCACCTGCGAAAGCGCCGCATCAGGCGGGCGGAAAGGATGGGTCCCCGTCAGGACTTCGTAGAAAATGACGCCGTAGGCGAATATATCGGTGATGTGATCCACGCGGTCGCCCGCGAACTGCTCCGGCGCCATGTACGGCACCGTACCCATGAGCATCCCTGTCTGCGTAAGTCGCGCTCCGTGGTCCCGTACCATGCGAGCGATGCCGAAGTCCATGATCTTCACGCCGCCATCCTTGAGGACCATGATGTTGGCGGGCTTGACGTCGCGGTGGACGACGCCATGAACGTGGGCGTGGTTTAACCCTTCGGCGACCTGCGACATGATCGACAACTTGTCCAGCAGAGTCAGCGAATGCCCCTTCTTGAGGACGTCGTGGAGATCCTGGCCGTTCAGATACTCCATCACCAGGTACGGCACACCCTCGTGCTCGCCGTACTCGAAGATGGTTACGATGTTCTTGTGCTGGAGACCGCCGGCAGCACTGGCCTCAACGCGGAACCGGGCTACCATCGCCGCCTGCTCCTCGCCAGCGTCCGTCAGGACCTTGATGGCGACTTCACGGCCTACGGTCGGATCGTACGCGCGGTAAACACGCCCGAATCCGCCGCGGCCGATCTGGGCGGTAATCCGATACTTGCCGATCTTCTCCATGCGTGCCGGGAACTCGACGGGAGGACCGGCGCACCGCTAACGGTATGCCGGAGAGATCCCCCACAAGATTATACCGGCGGGTCGGGTTGTCGGGCGGGCTCCGTCAGAACGAATACGACAGGCCGATCAGCGGGATCACACCGGAGCGCATCCCGCCATTGTCCAGCCGAAAAAGCAGGTTCCCGGTTAACAGCAACTGACTGCCTGGGTTGACTTTGAATCCAAACGCGAAGTTGTTCATCCCGATAACGCCAACGCTGCGGCTCAACGCGGGTAACCCAATGCTGGCTTCCCGCGGATGCGTATAGGTCGACCGGACAATTCTTTCGGCGTCGAACAACCTCTGGCCGAGAACGTCCGTCGCCAAGGTAAGCCACCTCGTGACAGCCAAGTCTGAACCCACCGAGTAAAAGAACTGATCCGGTAGGCTGTTGCTCTGAACCGTGGTTGCATTCGCTCCGGACAGCATCACGCGATCGGCCAGAATCGAGTCGCCGTTCCACTGGTAGCCGAAGTTAACGTGCGGGCTCAGCGGGCCCTTCTTCATGCTGATCGCGATGAACGGCTTAATACCTGTCGCACCCGAACCCAAGAAATTCAACTCGTCGCCCGTCTTGAACCGGACATCGGTGAGGATGGCGATCGCAGCACTCTCATTGCGGAGAACGTTGTGCTTCAAGCGAAGGGTCACGTCGCCGATTCCGGAAGCACTCCCGCCGCTGCGGAACAGCCTCGTGGTCGCGCTCCTGTCGGCCACGTCGAACGCGTGGCACGGCAGATTGGAGCCTGGGGCGCAGTCGACTTCCACGGTGCCGGTTCCGGGGTTCACGAAGGGATACCGGATGATGGTCGCCAGGGACGATGCGTCGAGCTTCACATTAACCATCGGAATTGCGACGGAGACGTCGAACCGGTCGGTGACTCCCACTGTGCCATAGAAGGTGAACTGGTCGAAGCGAAGGCGAATGTCGGTATTCAGGGTCATCACGTCGTCCCGGGCGCGCCCCACATCACCGTGCGTCAACACCGCCGGGAGGTTGTGCATATCCAGACCATCGATTCGATCGAACTTGAAGCGCTGATAATTAAATCCGAGGAACAGCTTCCTCCGGCCCAAAGTTTCCCCTCTTTCGGTTAGAATCGGTCCGAAAGTCTGGGCAGTACGCGTGTACGATCCGGTCGCGGAATCGAGGCTGTAGGTGAACCCGGACGCCGGGGACGCCAACGGCAGCAGCGCCAATTGCGTCGCCACTGCCGAACCGATCGGCAGAAAGTTGTTTGTGAACCCGCTGGTGTCCTTGAAGTGGGCCACGTGCCCTGCGGGCGGCGGTGGGATTCCCGCGACAAGCTCCACGCCATCCCGCCCTCCGAGCAGGTTCGGAATGGCACAACTAAGGTCGGTGGAGTTACTGCATCGCGGATACACGACCGTCAGGTCCTCCCCTCCAGGCAAAGGCTGGCCTGCAATGGGCAGGGTGGTTACGGCTCCTAATAGACTGACAAGCAGCAGTTTTGTTGTTCTTTGCATCATCGGTGATTGAACCCAGTCGTCAAAGTATACTACGGCCAGCGAGTCGGGCACCCCCATTTCGGTTACCTGGTTACATGACTTGACAGGCCGAATTGGGTTTGCGGGGTGTACGACACGGAAGTGACCGGGGCGTTCAAGCCGCCGAATCGGCCGACCTCAGCCAAGTCGGCCGCGCGCATCCAATGCTCCCACCACTCGGCCACCGGCAGC
This sequence comes from uncultured Solibacteraceae bacterium, assembly GCA_964413655.1. Taxonomy (GTDB): domain Bacteria; phylum Acidobacteriota; class Terriglobia; order Bryobacterales; family Bryobacteraceae; genus CAYPUQ01. The sequence goes on from CAYPUQ010000167.1 coordinate 12,346, forward strand.
AGACTGCCAGCGGGAGACCAGAACTCGGCGAACGACTGCTGGCCCGGCCGGCAGCGCCGTTCAACCATGCGCTCACCGGGCGTCGGCAGGCGGCGCA
>CAYPUQ010000168.1:0-12435 GCA_964413655.1 uncultured Solibacteraceae bacterium
TCGCGTCGCGCTGATTCCGGCCGATCTGCCGCGGTTGGCCAAACTCTCCCTGGAGTTCCTGGTGGAGAGCGGAGCGGGCGTCGCGGCGGGGTTCCCCGACGGCGCCTATACCGCGAAAGGCGCGCGGATCGTGCCCTCGCGCGACGAACTGATCGAATCGTCCGATTTCATCGCGGCGGTTCGCGGCGACGCGATGAACACGGGCTTGCGCAAGGGGCAGATGCTCGCCGGTTTCCTCGATCCGCTTTGGCAGCCCGCGGCTCTCGATCCCCTGGCCGCGGCCGGCGTGACGGCGTTCTCCATGGAACTGATGCCACGCATCACCCGCGCCCAAAACATGGACGCGCTGTCTTCCATGGCGACCATCGCCGGCTATCGTGCCGTCCTGCTGTCCGCCATGCACCTACCCCGCATCTTTCCCATGCTGATGACCGCCGCCGGAACGCTCGCGGCGGCGAAGGTGCTCATCATCGGCGCTGGCGTCGCCGGCCTGCAAGCCATCGCCACCGCGCGGCGGCTCGGCGGCGTTGTCACGGCTTACGACGTCCGGCCCGTGGTGAAAGAGCAGGTACAGAGCCTCGGCGCGAACTTCCTGGAACTCCCGCTCGTAACCGCCGCCGCCGAGGACCAGGGCGGCTATGCCAAGGAGCAGGATGAGGCGTTCTATGCCAAACAGCGTGAGTTGCTGTCGGACGCCATCGCCGTATCCGACGTCGTGATCACGACTGCGGCCGTGCCCGGCGCCCGGTCGCCGCTGTTGGTTACCGGCGACATGGTCGCGCGGATGCAGCCGGGCACCGTAATCGTGGACATCGCCGCCGAACGCGGCGGCAACTGCGAACTGACCCGCGCCGGCGAGACCGTGCTGGAGAACGGCGTCACCATCCTCGGACCGCTGAACATTCCCGCTGCCGTCGCGCAGCACGCTAGCCAGATGTATTCGCGCAACGTCACCAATTTTCTTTTGCATCTGCTCAAGAAGGGGCCGGAAGAGATCGACTGGGATGACGAAATCGTCCGGGAAACGCTCGTCACCCGCGACGGGGCTATCGTTCACGCCCGTGTGCTCGAACGGATGGCCGCCGCCAGAAAGGAATCGTAAATGGAAAGCCTCATCTTCAGCATCACCATCTTTGTTCTCGCGGTGTTTGTCGGATTCGAAGTCATCACCAAGGTGCCGCCGACCCTTCACACACCCTTGATGTCGGGTTCCAACGCGATCAGCGGCATTACGCTGGTTGGCGCCATTCTTGCGGCCGGCGCTCAGCATTCCACGCTCACCACCGTTCTCGGTTTCTCCGCCATCGTCTTCGCCACCATCAACGTGGTCGGCGGGTTCCTGGTGACGCATCGCATGCTCGGCATGTTCAAGCGGAAGGACTGACGCCCCATGCCGGTCTCCGTCATCAACCTCGCTTATCTTGTCGCCAGTGTCCTGTTCATCCTCGGGTTGAAGGGGTTGTCGCACCCGCGCACCGCCGTCCGCGCCAACCTGATGGGCGCTTCGGGCATGCTGCTCGCCGTCATAGTGACGCTGCTCGACCGCAACATCATCGACTTCAAAGTGATCCTCGCGGGCATGCTGGTAGGCGGCGCGATCGGCGCCATCATGGCGGCAAGAATTCAAATGACCGCCATGCCGCAGATGGTCGCGCTTCTCAACGGCTTCGGCGGCGGCGCGTCGGTGCTGGTCGCCGGCGCCGCGTTGTACGAGCTGCTCGAAGCGGGCCAGATGCCCACTACGGAGTTCATCGTCTCGGTGGCCTTTTCCGGGTTGGTGGGCTCGGTGACGTTCTGGGGCAGCGGCATCGCGTTCGCCAAATTGCAGGAACTGATGAGCGGCTCGCCGGTCCTTTTCCCCGGCCAAAAAGCCATTCACGCGGCTCTGTTGATCGCGTCAGTCGCTTTGGCGGTGATGCTCGCGACCGACCCGGCGAATCCTCAGCCCTACTGGTTTCTCGTGGCGGCGGCCTCGTTGCTCGGTTTGATGCTGCCCATGCCAATCGGCGGTGCCGACATGCCGGTGGTCATTTCGCTGCTCAACTCCTATTCGGGCCTCGCGGCCGCGTCCACCGGTTTCGTGCTGTCGAACAACATGCTGATCATCGCCGGTTCGCTGGTGGGCGCGTCGGGCCTGATCCTCACGCGGATCATGTGCAAGGCCATGAACCGCTCGCTGGCCAACGTGCTGTTCGGCGGCGTGGGAGGCGCGGCGGCGGCCGGCGGCGCGCCGAAGGCGGACGCGGTGTACGCGGGCAAGGTCAAATCGGCGTCCCCGGAAGAGATCGCGATGCTCCTCGAGAATGCGCGCCGCGTTGTCGTCGTTCCCGGTTATGGGTTGGCCGTCAGCCAGGCACAACATGCCCTGCACAACCTCACGAAAATGCTCGAGGCGCGTGGGACGCGGGTGGACTATGCCATTCACCCGGTCGCCGGACGCATGCCGGGACACATGAACGTGCTGCTCGCCGAAGCCGACGTTCCTTATCACCAGTTGCGCGAGATGGACGACATCAACCCGGAGTTTCCCCAGACCGATGTCGCCATCGTGATCGGCGCGAACGACGTGGTGAACCCCGTCGCGCGCACCGATCCGAAGTCGGTGATCGCCGGCATGCCGATTCTCGATGTCGACCGCGCGCGCACGGTGGTCGTCATCAAGCGCAGCCTGAGTCCCGGATTCGCCGGCATCCCTAATCCGCTGTTTGCCCTCGACAACACGCTGATGTTTTTCTCCGACGGCAAGAAGGCCATCAACGACCTCATCAGCGCGCTAAGGGACGGAGCGTGAAGCGGCGCGCGTTCCTGGCTTCCTTCGCCGCGGCGGGGTTTGTACCCCGAACCGCCGCGCAGCAGCCGATCGATTCACGAATCCTTTACCCGGACTACTCGCGCTGCCTGCCGGATTTCCTCGGCCGGCTGGCGGAGGAAGCGTATAAGCGGCGCAATGAGGCGCTGGCAAAACTCACCACCCCGGCGGCGATCCGCGAACGCCAACAATGGGTGCGCCGCACGTTCTGGCAACTCACCGGCGGCGAACCCGAGCGGACCCCGTTGAACCTGCGCACCGTTGGCGAGTTCGACCGCGCCGCCTACAAGGTCGAGAAGCTCATCTACGAAAGCCGCCCCGGTCTGCACATTCCCGCGAATCTCTATCTCCCGAAGAACGGCCAGCCGCCGTATCCCGGCGTGCTGTTCCAGATGGGCCATTCGCTGAACGGTAAGGCCTCGCCCCTTTACCAATACTGCTGCCAGGGACTCGCGAAACTCGGCTTCGTGGTGCTCGCCTTCGACCCGATGGGGCAGGGCGAACGGACTTACTATCCACGGCCGGGCGGAGTGTTGACACGGCTATCCTCGGCCGACGACGAACACACCGTGCCCGGCCGGCAACTGCTGCTCACCGGCGACACCAGCACGCGGCTGCAAACCTGGGACGCCGTGCGCAGCCTGGATGTGCTCGCCTCGCACCCGCTGGTGGACCCGAAGCGGCTGGCATCCACCGGCAACTCGGGCGGCGGCACGATCACCATGATGCTCACCGCGGTCGACGACCGGCTGGCCTGCGCCGCGCCTGCTTGTCCGAACACCGAGAACCACGCCTGCGCAAATTTCAATCCGCCAGGGTCGACCGACGACGCCGAACAGAACTTCATCGGCGGCGGCCCGGCCGGGTTCGACCGCTGGGACACCCTTTGGCCCATGGCGCCGAAGCCGCTGCTGATTCTCGTCAGCGGCAAGGATTTCGCTGGCACCTACTCGCCGCGCTACATCGAAAACGGCCGCGAGGAATTCGGTAAACTGCGTGAAGCCTACCGCGTCCTTGGCAAACCGGAGGCTATTGGCTGGCACGAGAAGCCCCTTCCGCACGGCCTCAGCTACGATCTGCGCATGCAGATCTACGACTGGTTCCGCTACTGGCTGCAAGGCGAGAGAGAGCCGCTCGGACGCGAACCGGAAGTTGCCGCCGAGCGCGACGAAACCCTTTGGGTCACGAAGTCCGGCAACGTGGTGCGCGATCTCGGCGGCCTGACGCCGCGCAAGCTGGCCCAACAGCGCGCCGCCGCGATCGAGACCCCGAAGAAGGCCGACATGACTCGGATTGCCGCGGACATGGAGGGACCATGGAAGACAGCGAAGCGGCTGGGGACCGCGCCGTCGCGGCACTGCGAGGTCGTGGCATTCGATGTCGAAAGCGAACCCGAAGTCCGTGTTCCGGCGTGGCTGTTCCTTCCCTACGCTCTCAAGCCCGATGCGCCGTTGCTCGTGCTCGCCGAGCCGCAGGGCCGCAACAGCCGCTGGGCCGAGGAAGGCCTCTATCAGGAATTGGCCGCCCTGGGCATAGTAGTTTGCGCCGCCGACACACGGGGAACCGGCGACCTGATGCCCGAATTTCCCCGAGGCGCCGCGCGGCACGGACGCTCTCATCAGGAGGAAGAGCACTACGCCTGGGCGTCGATGATGCTCGGCCGTCCGCTGGCCGGACAGCGCGCGAAGGATTTGCTCGCCGTCCTCAACGGTCTGGCGCTGTGGCCCGAGATTCAGGGAAGGCGCGTCCTGCTGGCCGCCAGCGGCAAGATGGTGGTCCCCACCTTGTTGGCGGCCGCGCTGCACACGCGCCTCGCCGGCGTCTACCTGGCGCGCGGCCTCCCGAGTTTCCGCGGCCTGCTCGACACCGACGACTATGAAGAGCCCACGGCGAACTTCCTGCCGGACGTGCTGGCCCAGTTCGATCTGCCGGACCTCGAATCGGCGCTGAAGACCGTGGTTCGCGACGACCGCTGGGACACGCCCTCGCTGGCCGCCTTCGCGCGTCGCGGCAACTGATAGGCGACCGCCGCTGCTACCCTGTTTATCAATGGAGATAGTTACACCGGACAGGATCCGTGTCGCGTCGCTGCAGTATTTCATCCGGCCCGTGCAGACCTTCGAACAGTTCCGCGACCAGGTAGAGGCGCTGGTCGAAACCGCCGAAGACTACAAGTGCCAGATGATCGTGTTCCCCGAGTACTTCACCATCCAACTGTTGACGCTCGGCAACGTCAAGCGGCCGATTCGCGAGCAGATCGTCGACCTCGCCCGCCAGGTGCCGCGCTTCGTCGATCTCATGTCGGAGCTCGCCCGGCGCTTCCACATCTACATCGTTGCCGGCACCATCCCGACCATGGACGACTCGGCCGGTCCCGTCTACAACGAGTGTTTCGTCTTCGGTCCCACCGGCGAGCACGACGTCCAGGGCAAACTCCACATGACCCGCTTCGAGAACGAGGACTGGATGGTCTCGCCGCGCTCGAAACTCAGAATCTTTGACACTTCGTTCGGCCGGATGGCGGTGGCAATCTGTTACGACGTCGAGTTCCCCGAGATCCCGCGGGCCGCCGCGCGCGAAGGCGCGCACATCCTCGTCGTGCCAAGCTGCACCGACGACCGCCAGGGCTTCCTCCGCGTGCGTTACTGCGCGCAGGCGCGGGCCATTGAGAACCAGATGTATGTCATTCAGGCCTGCACCGTCGGCTCGCTGCCCATGGTGCCGGCCGTGTCGCTCAACTACGGGCAAGCCTCCATCCTGACGCCCAGCGACTTCCCCTTCTCCCGCGATGGTATCCTCGCCGAAGGCAACATCAACCAGGAAATGATGGTGATCGGCGAACTCAACATGCGGACCATTCTCGACACCCGCACGAATGGGACGGTGGTGCCGTTGCTGGATAGCCGGCGGACGGCCGAGATATCCTCGACGGTCAGCATTGCCACCGTATGAGTGCGGCTGCCGAGAAGGTTGTTGTCCGCAACACGCGGCCCGCGGATTTCGCCGGCATCATCGAGCTATCGAAGCGTGTGTACGGCGGCAGCCTGCCGTGGAACGAGGAGCAGCTCGCCTCGCACCTGCGCGTGTTTCCCGAAGGCCAGTTCGTCGCCGAAATGGGTGGCAGCGTGGTGGGTTCCGCGTCGAGCCTGATCGTCTGGTGGGACGACTACGAAATCGACATGCCGTGGCGCGACTTCACCGCCTCGGGGTACTTCACGAATCACGACCCCGAATCCGGCCGCACGCTATACGGCGCCGAGGTGATGGTCGATCCCGAAATTCAGGGACGCGGCATTGGCAAGAAACTCTATCGCGCCCGCCGCGAACTGACCGAACGGCTCGGCCTGCTCCGCATCCGCGCCGGCGCCCGCCTGCGCGGCTTTCACAAGCAGGCGGACAAGCTCGACGCCGAAGAGTATGTATTGAAGGTCGTACGCGGCGAACTCGGCGACGCGACATTGTCGTTCCAGCTCAAGCAGGGCTTCCACGTCCTCGCCGTCGTCCAGAAGTACCTCGGCCACGACCCCGAGAGCCTCGGCTGGGCCGCCGTCATCGAGTGGATCAACCCCGCCGTCGCCAAGCCCGAAGATTACCCGGCGGCGGACTCCAAGTTCATCGTCAGCCCGTCCTGGCGCCGATGAGGGGCGCCACGGCTTCACCAATCCAGGCGACGCTTGCGACCGGTTTCTGCTCCCTCGTGGGGTGGTCCCGGCACACGGAGTAATGCGCACCGGGTTCCTGTATAGTAGTTAATATCACTACAAAGTGGAGCGCGGCATGCAAAAGACGGTTTCAGCGGCGGAGGCTAATCGACGGTTTTCGGAACTGCTCCGAACCGTGAAGACGGGCCGAAGCGTCGTCGTCACAAGTCACGGCAAACCCGTGGCTAAGATCGTGCCCGTTGTCGAGGACGAACGCGCTGCGGAGGGGGCGCGCTCTGCCCTCTTTGCCCGGCTCCGAACCGAACGGGTGGTTAAGGCCGGCCGCTGGACGCGTGACGAACTGTACGACGACCCAGCATGAAGATCGCCCTGGACACCAATGTGCTCGCTTACGCCGAGGGCGCCAACGGAGCGGCCATGCGCGACCAGGCGCTGGAACTGATTCAGCGATTGCCGCAGGGGTCCATCGTTCTCCCGGTTCAGACGCTGGGCGAACTGTTCAACGTACTCGTCCGGAAGGCTAAGCGGCGGCCGGCCCGCGCACAAGCTGCCGTGCTGAGTTGGCGCGACGCGTATGCCGTGGTGGAGACGTCCGCCACGGTGATGGTCAACGCAACGGACCTGGCGTCCGGCCACGGCCTATCGATCCGGGACTCCGTTGTTCTATCGGCGTCGGCGGAAGCCGCATGCCGGCTGCTTCTGTCGGAGGATCTCCAAGAGGGGTTCACGTGGCGTGGAGTAACCGTGACCAACCCGTTTGCGCCGTCGCCCCACCCGCTCTTGGCGGCCTTACTTACAGCGCCCGAGGGGTGAGTCATGGCCGGCAAGGCCTGCATACGCGGCATGCGGGTGACGGTGGCGGCCGTGGTCGGCTCGTGGCCGCCGGTGATACGGCCCGGCTCGGAACGCGATATATTGCGGATAGCACCCGGCCCCGTCGATGACGGCCATGAAGCTCATCTCGTGCCTTCTCCTCGCGACCGCCACGTTGGCGGCAGCAGCCGAGGTTCGCTTCAACCGCGATATCCGGCCCATCTTGTCGGACAAGTGCTTCACGTGCCATGGTCCCGACGCGCCGGCCAAGAACATCAAACTGCGGCTCGACGGCGAAGAGGCCGCCAGGCCGGCCATCGCATCGGGCGAATTGCTGCGCCGCATCACGGCGGAGAACAAGGCGCTTCGGATGCCGCCGGTCTACTCCGGGCTGTCGCTCACCGTGCGCGAGTCGGATCTGCTGAAGACCTGGGTCGAGCAGGGCGGCGAGTGGGAGCCGCATTGGGCGTTCGTCACTCCGAAGCGCCCCGAATTGCCCGAGGTCCGCTTAACGGACTGGCCGCGCAATCCGATTGACCACTTCGTCCTCGCGCGGCTGGAGCAGGACGGACTGGCGCCTTCGCCGGAAGCCGACAAAGCTACTCTCCTTCGCCGCGCCGCCCTCGACATCACCGGCATCCCACCATCGCTCGACGACCTCGATGCCTTCCTCAACGACACCGCGCCGGATGCCTTCGAGCGCGCCGTCGGCCGCCTGTTGGCCTCGCCCCGCTACGGCGAACGCATGGCGCTGCCGTGGCTGGATGCTGCCCGATACGCCGACACCAACGGCTATCAGACCGACGCCGAACGCTTCATGTGGCGCTGGCGCGACTGGGTGATCGAAGCCTTCAACCGGAACCTGCCCTTCGACCGCTTCACCGTTGAACAGATCGCCGGCGACCTGCTGCCCAACGCCACGCTCGACCAGAAGATCGCCAGCGGTTTCAACCGCAACCACCGCGGCAACGGCGAAGGCGGCATCATCCCCGAAGAGTACGCCGTCGAATACGTGGCGGACCGCGTGGAAACCACCGGCACCGTCTTCCTCGGCCTTACCCTGGGCTGCGCCCGCTGCCACAACCACAAATACGACCCCTTCACGCAGAAGGAGTTCTACCAACTCTTCGCCTACTTCAATAACGTCCCGGATCGCGGCCGCTACTTCAAATACGGCAACACGCCGCCGTTCATCCACGCCCCGACGCCCGAGCAGCGGACGAAACTGCGCGCCCTCGACGAGCGCGTAGTCGCCGCAAAGCAAACCTTCGACGGCCTCCGCGAAGCGGCCGCCAAAGCGCAGCGGCAGTGGGAGAAGCAGTTCGCCGCCGAAGGAGACTGGAAGCCCGCGCGGGGTCTTGCGAAGTCCGTTGCGCTGGACGATCCGCGCTTCGACGGCACCCGCGTCCACGACGCGGGCGATGAGGCCCGCTTCGGGTTCTACGACCGTTTCACCCTATCCGCCTGGGTCCGGCCGGACGACACCGCCTCCGGCGCGATCCTGTCGCGCGGACAGGATATCGACGAAGGCAACGGCTACGGCGTTCTGCTCAACAACGGCCGCATCCGGTTGTACCTGGTCCAGCGCTGGCTCGACGACGCGATGCACGTCGAGAGCGTCGCGGCGATTCCGGCGAAGGAGTGGACGCACATCGCCATCAGCTACGACGGCAGCCGTCTCGCCGAAGGCGTCCGCTTCTACATCAACGGCGAGTTGGCGGAGACGAAGGTCCTGCTCGACGAATTGAACCAGGAGTTTCGCACGAACGAACCGCTGCGCATCGGCGGCGGTAACGGGCAGCGCTTTCGCGGGGACATCGGCGAGGTCCGGATCTACTCCGAAGTCCTCGATAGTGATTTGGCGGCCGCCCTGTCCGCGCGGGAGAATCTCACCGCGCTGGTCCGCGCCAAGCCCACAAAGCGCACCGCCGCACAGCAAAGCAAACTCCGCCACGCCTTCCTCGAAGAGCACGCGCCGGAGCCGGTCCGCGCGGCGTGGCACGAATTGGTGAACGCCAACCGCGCGCGGGCGGCCTACCTCGACAGGGTTCCCACCGTGATGGTGATGGAGGAAATGCCGGTCCCGCGCGAAACGTTCCTGCTGGCCCGCGGCGCTTACGACAAACCCGGCGAGCGCGTTTCGCCCGCGCTGCCGGCGGTACTGCCCCCGCTGCCGCCCAAGGCGCCCAACAACCGGCTTGGCTTCGCAAAGTGGCTCGTTGACCCCGCCAATCCGCTAACGGCCCGCGTCACCGTGAACCGCTTCTGGCAAATGCTGTTCGGCGCCGGCCTGGTGCGCACGGTCGAGGACTTCGGCTCGCAAGGCGAATGGCCCTCGCACATGGAACTGCTCGATTGGCTGGCGGTCGAGTTTGCGGAGTCCGGCTGGGATGTCAAGCACCTCGTCAAGCTGATGGTCACCAGCGCGACCTACCGGCAGTCGTCGGCGGTGACGCCGGACCTATTGAAGCGCGACCCGGAAAACCGGTTGCTCGCGCGCGGACCTCGCGTCAGGCTGACGGCGGACCAGATCCGCGACCAGGCCCTGCTCGTCTCCGGCCTGTTGGTGGAGAAGGTGGGCGGACCCTCGGTGAAGCCGTATCAGCCGGCCGGCCTGTGGAAGGAACTCAGCGGCGGCGGCGACTACAAAGAGGACAAAGGCGAGAACCTGTACCGCCGCAGCTTGTACACGTTCTGGAAGCGCGCCGCGCCGCCGCCGTTCATGATGAACTTCGACAGCGCCGGCCGCGAAACCTGCATCGTGCGCCAGTCGCGCACAAACACCCCGCTCCAGGCGCTGAACCTGATGAACGACGTCACCTACGTCGAGGCCGCGCGCAAGCTGGCCGAGCGGGTCATGAAGCAGGCCGCTTCGCCGGACGAACGAATCCGAATCGCGTTCCGCCTTGTCACGCTGCGGCAGCCCGACGAAACGGAACTCGGCATCATGACCGGCGCTTTTCACGGATACCGCGACACCTACCTGACGAACACGGACGCGGCCCGCGCCCTGCTGAGCCAGGGCGACTCGCCGCGCGACGAATCGCTGGACCCGGCCGAGCACGCCGCGTACACGATGCTGGCGAGCATGATCCTGAATCTCGACGAGGTGATTACGAAGGAGTAGCGATGGAGTTCACCCGGCGTAGCTTTCTCGGAACCGTCGCGTTGGCGCACTTGCTGTCGGACGACGGGCGCGCGACCGCCGACGGCGGACTGCCCGGGTTCCCGCACTTCGCGCCCAAGGCCAAGCGCGTCATCTATCTGTTCCAGTCCGGCGCGCCCTCGCAGTTCGAAACGTTCGACTACAAGCCGGCGCTCGAGAAACTGCGCGGCCAGGAATTGCCGGACTCGGTCCGCCAGGGCCAGCGCCTCACCGGCATGACCTCAACGCAAACCAGTTTCCCGCTCGTTCCGTCGCTGTTCCGCTTTGCCCGGCACGGCGAGTCGGGCGCCTGGGTCAGCGAACTGCTACCGCATACCGCAAAGGTCGTGGACGATCTGTGCTTCGTCAAGACGCTGCACACCGAAGCCATCAATCACGACCCGGCCATCACCTTCTTCCAGACCGGCGCGCAGATCGCGGGCCGGCCGAGCATCGGCTCGTGGATCTCTTACGGGCTGGGCACTAGCAACCAGGACCTGCCGTCGTTCGTCGTCATGATCTCGCAGGGCTCCGGCAACCTCGGCGATCAGCCGCTCTACGACCGCCTCTGGGGCAGCGGTTTCCTGCCGACCCGCTACCAGGGTGTGAAGTTCCGCTCGGGCGCGGACCCGGTCCTCTTCCTATCCAACCCGCCAGGCGTGAGCGACGGCTCGCGGCGGCGCTACCTGGACGATCTGGCGCGGCTGAACCAGCACCGCTTGTCGGCGGCCGGCGATCCCGAGATCGCCACGCGGATCTCGCAGTACGAGATGGCGTACCGGATGCAATCCTCCGTGCCCGATCTCACCGACCTGTCCGGCGAGCCGGAACACGTGTTCGAGATGTACGGGCCGGAATCGCGCAAGCCGGGCACCTACGCGGCGAACTGCCTGCTCGCGCGGCGGCTGGCCGAGCGCGGCGTGCGGTTCATCCAGCTTTTCCATCGCGGCTGGGACCAGCACAATCACCTGCCGAAGCAGATCGTCAACCAGTGCCGCGATACGGACCAGGCGTCCGCGGCGCTGATCGCCGACCTGAAGCAGCGCGGCCTGCTGGAGGACACACTCGTCGTGTGGGGCGGCGAGTTCGGCCGCACCGTGTACTGCCAAGGCAAGCTGACCGCCGACGATTACGGCCGCGACCACCATCCACGCTGTTTCACGGCCTGGCTGGCCGGGGGCGGCGTGAAGCCGGGCTTCAGTTTCGGCGAAACGGACGACTTCTCCTACAACATCGTGCGCGATCCGGTTCACGTCCACGATCTGCACGCGACGATTCTGCATCTGCTCGGCATCGAGCATACAAAGCTGACCTTCAAGTACCAGGGGCGGCATTTCCGCCTGACCGACGTCCACGGCAACCTGGTTCGCGAAATCCTCGCGTAGCGACTAAACTACGGGATCACGACGACGGTCCCGCGGCCGGTAGGCGCGCCATGGAGTTCGCCCGCGAGCCGGCGCAGTTCGTCGTAAGGGTTGAGCGGATCGCCGCCGGTGCTGGGGAAATTGAGCGACAGGTAGGCATCGGCCAACCGTGCGGCGAGCGGCCCGCGGACCTGATAGTGAAGGTGCGGGATGGTACCTCGCGCGTTGCCGGTCTGCCCGAGGTAGCCAATCGGGTCGCCGTCCTTCACCCGTTCGCCCGGCACGACGGTGGGCTGGTCGCGGAGGTGCGTGTAGTTGTGGAAATTGCCGAGCGTGTCGACGATCATCACGTAGTATCCGGCGCGGTCGCTGAAGCCCGCGCCGGGGCGCCGCTCGCCGCGGTAGCGGAAACTTTGGACAACCGTGCCGGCGGTTGCGCTGAGGACAGGCATGCCGACTACGGACTGCGGATCTCCGCCCGACTGGGCGCGAATGTCGATAGCGTGGTGCAGGTAGCCGCCGTCGCGCGGGTAGAGGAACCCGTTCTCGAACTGGAGCGAGGCCTGGCCGGGTTGGACGGGAAAACTTCTCAGGACGAGAGACATTTCTTCTCCTCCGTTATGGGAGGCGTTGAAATGGGGT
>CAYPUQ010000169.1:0-12410 GCA_964413655.1 uncultured Solibacteraceae bacterium
GATTCGCGTCATCTCTTCTTCGTCGTAGTGGTTCAGCCGCAGCACCAGGCCGAACCGCCCGCGCAGCGGCGCCGAAACCAGCCCCTGGCGCGTGGTCGCGGCCACCGCGGTGAACCGCGGGATTTGCAGCGAGTGTGTCCGCGCGCCCGGCCCGGCGCCGATCACGATGTCCACCCGGAAATCCTCGAGCGCCGAATAAAGAATCTCCTCGACATCCGGCATCAGACGGTGGACCTCGTCGATGAAGAACACCTGCTGGTTCCGGATGTTGGTGAGGATTCCCGTCAGATCGAGCTTCCGCTGAAGAATCGGCCCCGAGGTCTGGTCGAATGCCACGCCGAGTTCCTGCGCCACGATGTTGGCCAGCGTGGTCTTGCCTAGTCCCGGCGGGCCGTGCAGCAGCACGTGGTCCATCGCCTCGCCGCGGGCGCGGGCGGCCTGAATGGCGATCGACAGGATCTCCTTCACCTTCGGCTGCCCGGTGAAGTCCTCCAGTTTTGACGGGCGCAGCGAGACATCCAGTTGCAGCTCGCCTTCGAGCGCGGCCGGCGACACGATGCCCTTCTCGCGCATGATCTTTCAGGTTACCCGGATACCGGCCGCGCCGCCGGATTACCATGTTTTAAGGAGGCTCCATGAGCAGCAGACGAAAATTCATCCTCGGCGCCGGCGGCGTAGCCGCGCACCTGGCGGCCGGGAAGGCCGATGCGAACAGCCGCGTGCGCGTGTGCGTGATCGGCCTGAACGGCCGCGGCAAAGACCACATCAAGGGTTTTGAAGGCGCCGGCGGCGCCGAGGTCGCCATGCTGTGCGATGTCGACCAACAGATCCTCGCCGAGCGGGCCGCGGATTTCGAGAAAACCTACGGCCGCAAAGTGAAGACCGAAACCGACCTGCGGCGCGTCTTCGACAACAAGGAGATCGACGCGGTCAGCATTGCGACGCCGAATCACTGGCACGCGCTGGCGGCCATCTGGGCGTGCCAGGCCGGCAAAGATGTCTATGTGGAGAAGCCCGCGACGCACAATGTGTTCGAGGGCCGGAAGCTCGTCGAAGCCGCTCACAAGTACAACCGCATCGTCCAGCATGGCGTGCAACTCCGCAGTTCCGAAGCCCTCCGTGAGGCCGTCGACATGCTCCGCAACGGCGTCATCGGCGACGTGTACATGGCGCGCGGGCTGGTGTTCCGCTGGCGCCCGTCCATCGGCAACAAGTCTCCCGAACCGCCGCCCAGCCACATCGACTGGAACCTCTGGCAAGGCCCCGTGCAGGAGCGGCAATTCTCGCGCCGCTACGTCCACTACAACTGGCACTGGCACTGGGACTACGGCAACGGCGACGTCGGCAACCAGGGCATCCACGAAACGGACCTTTGCCTGTGGGGTCTCGGCGTGGAAGAGTTGCCCGCCAAGATTACGGCGATGGGCGGCAAGTTCCTCTTCGACGACGACAAGGAAACGCCCGAGATCCTCACCACGCTGTTCCACTATCCCGACAAGAAAAAGCTCATCCAGTTCGAAGTGCGCCACTGGTGTACGAACCTCGAGGACGGCGCCGGCGTCGGCAACATCTTCTATGGGTCGAAGGGGCACATGGTCGTCAAAGGGTACGACACGTATGAGGTTTACTACGGGCAGAAGCGCGAGAAGGGCCCATCGCGCAAGGCCGGCGGCGATCACTACGCCAACTTCGTCAAGGCGGTGAACAGCCGCAAGACGAGCGACCAGCACGGTCCGGTCGAGACGGCGCATCTGTCTTCGGCTCTCGCCCACCTGGGGAACATCGCGTACCGCTTGGAGCGCGTTCTGCACTTCGACGCGAAGAAAGAGCGCTTCGTTGGCGACGACGAAGCCAACCGGATGCTCACCCGCAAATACCGCGCGCCGTTCGTCGTGCCGGACAAGGTGTAGGTATTGCTCATCCTCCTACTTCTTCTGGCCGGGCCGTTCGCGCTGTCCGGCGAACAGGAGCAGCAGAGCGAAAAGCAGGAAGAGCAGCAAGACACGAAGCTGGTCCCGGAACTGACCTACCAACAGCATCCGGGACTGGCCTACGCCGCCTCGAAAATATATTTCTCGGACCAGCGGTACTCCATCAGCGGATTCGGTGAGACTAACTTCGTTCGCTATTCGGGGGGCAATAATCCGGACCTCGGCGACATCGAGCTGTTCTACACGAACCTGTACCGGTTCTCCGTCTTTTTCGGTTATAAGCTGACCGACCGCATCATCTTCAATTCCGAGTTTCTCGGCGAGTTCCTGCATGACGGCACGCGGGAAACAGGCACCGACGTCATCATCGAGGCGATGATGGATTTTCTGCTCCACCGGCGTTTCAACGTCCGCGTTGGCTACTATCCGCTGCCCATCGGTTACATCAACAACAACGACGAGCCGGTGATGTTCAACTCGGTGAACCGGCCCGAGGTCGAGCGGGTGATCATCCCAACTTCATGGATCAGCCTCGGCATGATGGGGTACGGCCAGGTGGCGCCGAGGCTCTCCTACTCCGTGGGGATCGTGGGTGGTCTGGACGCGCGCGAGTTCTTCGGCGGAAGCTGGGTGCGCCAGGGCCGGCAGGTGTATCACAGCATCCCGTCCGACTATGCATCACTCGCGCAGTTGAGCTACCACGCGGGAGAACGCTTCCAGGCCGGCGTGTCCGGCTATCATGGCGCCTCCGGGCTTGGCGAGGTGACTGGCGGCGAAGGCCGAATCAAGATGCCGACCACGCTCGGCGCGATCCACGCCCGCTACTCCGCTCCGCGCTACAACCTCACCGCCGTGGCCGCTCAGGGATCGCTCGGCCGCACGACGGACCTGTTCGCGCGCACCGGCCGGGTGCTCGGCAGCCGGACCTACGGTTGGTACCTCGAAGGCGATCACGACGTTCTGCCTTATTTCCGCCGCGGCGTTTCCGAGCGTAGCGTCAGCGTGTTTAGCCGCTACGAACGGCTGAACACGCACCACCGGATCGACGGCGCGCTGGCGAATCAGGCGCGTCGCGAGCAGGATCTGCGCATCGTGACCGTGGGCGCCAACTATCGCCCACGCCGCAACCTCATTTTCAAGGCGAACTATCAGTTCCGCTCCAACTTTCACGGGGGCCTTGGTCTTCCCGAAAGCAACCTCGCGGAGTTCGGCTTCGGTTTCATTTACTGAAGAGATACAATAGCGGACACGGAGGTCTGATATCCGCCATGTCCGCCGCCACTCCAGCCCAGTTAGCCGCCGAGATCCGCTCCTACTGCGCCGCTCACGCCAACCCCGCCCTGGTCGGCCGGTATGCCCGCTACTTCAAGGAGGGCTACGATGCCTGGGGCCTCGTCGACGGCAAGCACCCCTTTTGGAACGAGCAACAGAAGGAATGGCTCGGCCGTTATGACAGCCTTGGTCCGCGCGGCCTTCTCCAACTCGGCGAACTGCTTTTCGCGAGCGGCAAGTACGAAGAGGGCGCCATGGCCATCCGCCTGCTGGCCACCTGTCGCGATCAGCTCAAGGCAGGAGCGCTACCGGGGCTGGCCCGGTGGTTTGCCGCCGGAATCGGCAACTGGGCGCATACCGATGTCCTCTGCTCCGAGATCCTGTCGCCGCTGCTGGAGCAGGGCCGCCTCCGGCTCGACCACTTCGCTTCATGGCGGAAGTCGCCCCACAAGTATCAGCGGCGGGCCGTACCGGTCGCGATGCTCGGCCTGCTGAAGACCACCCAGCCCGTTGGCGAATTGCTCGACTTTCTCCGCCCGCTGATGCTCGACTCCGACCGTGTCGTTCAGCAGGGACTCGGCTGGTTTCTGCGCGAAGCCTGGAAGCGGCATCCGAAGCCGGTGGAGGAATTCCTCGACGAGTGGAAAGACCAAGCGCCGCGGCTGATCTACCAGTACGCCACCGAGAAAATGGCTCCGGCGGCGAAGGCACGCTTTCGCCGGCCGCGTGGACGCGCTTAGATTGGATCGGTCGCGCCCATCCGCGCATCTCACACGATGTGCCTTCGGCTCCGACGCTGGTCCTCGTTCCCGGCGATCAACTGAACCACGACTCAGCCGCTTTCGACGATTTCGACCCGGCGTGCGATGTGGTCTGGATGGCCGAGGCCGCCGAAGAATCCACGCGCGTCTGGAGCCACAAGGCGCATGTCGCGCTGTTCCTCGCGGCGATGCGCCACTTCCGCGACCGGCTGAAACGCGACCGACTCAACGTCCGCTACAGCGCGCTTGACGGCCCCCAGAACACCGGCACACTGGCTGGAGAACTGCGAGGCGCTTCGCGAAGCCGGCATCGATTTCGAGATCATCAGGCCCGACTGCTACTTCCTCTGCTCACTCGACGAGTTCGACGCTCAAGCGCGCGACTGCAAGCGCACCGGCATCCTCATGGAGAACGGCAAGCCCGTCGGGGCGCGTGGAACTACGATGCGGAGAACACCGGGCATCATTCCCTTCGGACGGTGTGGCCTGTGAGGTGTTGATCTCGTCGAACTGCGTTTCCCCGGCCATCCGAGCAGCCTGGGGCACTTCGACTGGCCGGTCACGCCGGACCAGGCCGAACAGGCGTGGCGCTCGACCCGGCCGCCGCTGGCTTCGGTGCCGGGCTAGCTCGAACGCAATGCTTTGAACGCGCACCAGCCGCTGGCGCGCCTCTACTGCCAGCGGATGAGCAACTACTGCGCAGGCTGCCCGCTGCGACCCAGCCAAGGCCACTGGCGAAGATGCGTGTCCGTCCCCCGCATTGAGATGCAGCTTCGCAACGCGGACCGGCGGCCGGCGCCGGAACTTCGCCGCCGCCTGTTGGAGTAAGGCTATTGCAGCACACGAAGCGGCGTAGCGGCCGGTTCGGACTTTCGGCGCCGCGATCGCCAGGCGCCGATTCGCATCGACGCTTTCAGAATCGTATCCGCGCGCACGAGGCCCGCGAGACGGTACCGGCCGACAGCGGCCAGGCCGGCCGATGCCATGCAGCCGCATTGCGAACAGTCCGGTTTGCCGCCGAACTGGCAAGGTCCGATCTCGGTCCGGAGGTCCGCCGAAATGGTGTGCGTGGTTTGCGCGAAGACGCACTCCTCCGGCGACTGCGGCGGGTTCGCCAGTTCGCGGATGGTCTTCGGTCCCATGCCGAGTTTCGGGAACCGTTCCCGCAATTCGAGCAACTCAGCCACCACCTGCCGCCGCTCTTCGGGCGTAAGAATCTCCTCCATCTCGTCGCCCTGCTGCGGCGTGAAGATGCTGAACCAGACCTTCTGTACCTCCGGCCGATCCGACCAGAAGGCGAGGAAGCGTTCGAGGTAGCGCGGCGGCTTCATCATCTGGCCGGTGACCGTGCAATGGACGATTATCTGGTGCCCCTCAATGTTCTTAAGAATGCGATCGTAGGTGGCTGGACTCCGCCGGAGGTCGTGTTCGGGCTGAAGTCCGTCGATCGAAACCACCATATTCAAGCGCCGCACGCCCGCCCACGCTGCCGGTAGCGGCCGGAAGGCGCTGGTCACCACCTGTACATAGACGCCGCGGTCCAGCAGTTGGGGAATCAGTACTTCCAACTCCCGGTAGCGAACCAGCGGATCGCCGCCGACGATCGACAGGTGTAGGGGCCGCAGCCGGTCCACCAGTTCCAGGACGCCGCGAATCAGGGGCTCCCCTTTGAAGTCGTTCAATTGGCGGAGCGTAACGCCGCCGCCGAGGTGGCCGTCCTCGTAGGCGTAACATCCGGGACAGCGCAAAGGACACTCGCGGGTGATCTCAATGGAAAGAGACGGTCTCCGTCCGGCGAGTATTCCTCTCCAGGCGCCCAGCAACTCCGAAATCTTCATTACATTCCCAGTGCGTACCCTTCCATGGTGACATTTCTTGCAAACATTCGTTGAGAATTTTCATCACATTACGTGTCTACCCCTATGAGGACCTCCGTGATTCACTCCGGCCGCACTTACTTTGTTCTTGGCGCCACCGGCGGTATCGCCGCGGCACTATGCCGGCGCCTGAAGGCCGAGGGCGCCAGGCTGTTTCTGTCGGCGCGCAATGAGGTGAAGCTGCGCGAACTGGCCGGCGAACTGGAGGCGGGTTCGTTCGCCGCCGACGCCACGGCGCCCGAACAGGTGGACGCGGCGGTTCAGGCGGCCTTGAACAGCGGCAGCCTGAACGGCGCGGTGAATTGCACCGGGTCGCTGCTGCTGAAGCCGGCTCACCTGACGACCAACGGCGAGTGGCGGCAGACCATTGCCCAGAGCCTCGACTCCTGTTTCTACCTGCTGCGCTCGGTGGTAAGGCACTTGGCCGGCGGCAGTTCGGTGGTGTTCGTCTCGTCGGCGGCGGCGCGGGTCGGCTTGGCGAATCACGAAGCCATTGCGGCGGCGAAGGCGGGGATTCTCGGTCTGGCGCTGTCGGCGGCGGCCACCTACGCCTCGCGGGGGATTCGCGTGAACTGTGTCGCGCCGGGACTGGTCGAGACTCCGCTCACCGAGAAGATCACGTCGCGGGAAGCGTCGCGGAAAGCCTCCGAGGCAATGCACGCGCTGGGGCGGATCGGCCGCCCCGACGAGATCGCCGCCGCCATCTCGTGGTTCCTGTCGCCGGAGCAGGACTGGGTTACCGGGCAGGTGCTCGGCGTCGACGGCGGCCTCGCCACTGTTCGCGCGCGATAAAATGCGGGGGTGAAGCCCCTTCTCTCCCTCCTGCTCGCCGCCTTGCCGGTGTTTGCCCAGGACAGCCTGGTGCTGAAGGGCGGCAGCGGTCCGGGCGCCGGGAAGAATATCGTGCTGGTGAGCGGCGATGAAGAGTACCGCTCCGAGGAGGCACTGCCGCAACTGGGGCGCATTCTCTCGACGCATCACGGGTTCGACTGCACGGTCTTGTTTGCCATCGACCCGGCAGACGGAACCATCAACCCGTCGAAGAACGACAACATCCCCGGCCTTGAAGCGCTGCAGAAAGCGGACTTACTGATCCTGTTCACGCGCTTCCGCGACCTGCCCGACGGCCAGATGAAGCACCTCGTGGACTACATCGAGTCGGGCCGGCCCATCATCGGCATACGGACCGCCACTCATGCCTTTCAACTCAAAACCAGCCCTACCTACAGCCACTACAGTTGGAACTACAAGGAAGGCGAGTGGGCCGGCGGCTTCGGCCGGCGTGTGTTGGGCGAGACGTGGATCAACCACCACGGCAAGCACGGCGGCGAGAGCACGCGCGGGATTCTCGCCGCCGAACGGAAGAACCATCCGATCCTGCGCGGCATCTCCGATGGCGACATCTGGGGGCCGACCGATGTGTACGGTGTCCGGCTTCCGCTGCCTGGCGACAGCTTGCCGCTGGTGTTGGGCCAGGTGGTCGCCGGGATGAAGCCGGACGATCCGCCGGTGGGCGGCCCCAAGAACGACCCCATGATGCCAGTGGCGTGGACCCGTTCGTACACGGGCGCCGCGGGCAAGACGGCGCGCGTGTTCACGACGACAATGGGCTCGTCGCAGGACCTCGAAAACGAAGGCTTCCGGCGGCTGCTGGTAAACGCGACATACTGGGCGCTCGGGATGGAAGGAGCGATTCCGGCGCGGGCCAAAGTAGACATCGCCGGCCCTTACGAGCCGTCGCCGTTCAAGTTCAACGGCCATCGGACCGGCGTTCGCCCGGCCGACCTGGCGGCGCATGGCCGGCACGAACACCACGTTCCGCAATCGGACGCGCAGTATGCGAGCGTCATCGAGAATCCAACCCGAGATGCATGGCAGAAGCCGCACGAGGTGCTGATGGCGCTGAAACTGCGGCCGGACGAGACGATTGCCGACATCGGGGCCGGCTCGGGCTACTTCGCGCGGCGCTTCGCCCACCACGCCGGCAAGGTTTACGCGGTGGACATCGACGAGCGGCTGTGGGAGATGGTTCGTTCGGCCGGTTCCGGCAAGATCGAAACCGTGCTGGCGGCAGAGGACAATCCGAAGCTGCCCGCAGACTCGGTGGACACCGTCTTCATCTGCAACGTGCTCCACCATATCCACAACCGCGGCGCGTATTACAGGAAACTGGCCGCGGCGCTGCGGCCCGGCGGGCGCATCGTCATCGTGGACTTTCACAAGCGGCCGCTACCCGTCGGCCCGCCGCCGGGGATGAAGCTGACCGAGGAGGAAGTGGCCGGGGAACTTCGGGCGGCTGGTTTCGAACTGGCGGCGAATCACCAGTTCCTGCCGCACCAGTACTTCCTGGAGTTCCGGGCGCGGTTACGGCGCTGACGGGGGCGCGACTGGAGCGGCCGGAAGGGCGTCCCGCGGACGCCGCCACCTTGGACGCGAACGCGACGCCAGTATAATGGGCGCGATGAACCGGCGAACCGCTCTCAAGACGATGGCCGCGACGGCGGCCGGTTTTCCCGCGATTTTGAAGGGGCAGAACCGCAAGCCCAATTTCCTGTTCGTCATGACCGACGATCAGCGTTGGGACGCGATGAGTTGTGCGGGCAACACGATCCTGAAGACGCCCAACATGGACCGGCTGGCCGACGGCGGCGTACGCTTCACCGAGGGCTTCGTCACCAACGCACTCTGCTCGCCGAGCCGCGGCACTATTCTGACGGGCCTCTATAGTCACGCGCACGGCGTGATGGCGAACACGCCGGGCATCAACCAACTCAAGCCGGGTACGGTGACCTATCCGATGCTCCTCCAGAAGGCCGGCTACTACACGGCCATGATGGGCAAGTGGCACATCGCGACGCTGCCGCGCGGCCTCGGGTTCGACCACTGGTGCATCCTGCCCGGCCAGGGGTTGTATCACGACCCGCAGATGATCACCGACACCGGCCGCTTGCAGTTTCGCGGCTACGTCGACGACATCATCATGGACAACGCGCTGGAGACGCTGAAGCAGCGCCCGAAGGACAAGCCGTTCAGCATGATCTGCAACTTCAAGGCGCCGCACCGCGCCTGGGAGCCGCCAGAGCGTTTCGCCAAGGTCTGGGAGAACGACGTCATTCCCGAGCCATCGACATTCAACATCGATCTGTCGGACCGGCCGCAAGGCATCCGCGACTCGGACATGTACATCGCCGACATGCCGGACTTCGCCCGCCGCGGCGTTCCGCGCCAGCTTCCGCGCGAGATCCGCAAGCCGCTCAACTACCAAACCTTCCTCAAGAACTACTACCGGGTGCTGATGGCCGTGGACGAAAACCTCGGCCGCATGCTCGACTATCTCGATAAGGAAGGGCTCGCCGAGAACACCTTTATCGTCTACACCGGCGACAATGGCTTCTTCCTCGGTGAGTACGGCCTGTTCGACAAGCGCTTCATGTACGAGCCGTCGATTCGCGTGCCGATGATCGCGCGGCATCCGGCATCGGTGAAACCGCGCCAGGTGAACAGCGAGCACATGGTGCTGAACAACGACGTGGCTCACACCATCCTCGACTACGCGGGCATCGAACGGCCGGCGCACATGCGGAACCATGGGGAAAGCTGGAAGCCGATCCTCGGCGGCCAGAGCGCGCCGTGGCGGCAATCGTGGTTCTACGAATACTACGAATATCCGTCGGTCCACTGCGCGCCGATCATGCGGGGTGTTCGCACGAAGGACAAGAAACTGATCCGGTACCTGCAGCAGCCGGTAGGCCACGAGATGTTCGATCTCAAGAAAGACCCCGAGGAGCGGAAGAGCGTTTACGACGACCCCGCCTACAAACAACAAGCGGCGGTGCTCACTAAGGAACTGGAGCGCTGGCGGAATCTGCTCGGCGACCCACGAGACAAGGACAACACGCCGATGCCGGCCTGCCCGAACCGGATGAACCCGGACCGGACGTAGCGCGGCTATCTGTCAGGCGCGCGGCTTATAGGCGACGCAGTCGATCTCGACCTTGAGCTCCGGAGCGGCGAACTTGCACTCGACCGTGGTCCGAGCCGGTTTGTTGTCGCTAAAGAACTCCGAGTAGACCTCGTTCATCGGCGCGAAGTCGCGGCCGTCGGAGAGAAACACCGAAACCTTGACAACGTCCGCCATGGTGGCGCCGGCGCCGGCCAGGATCTGCCGGATGTTCTCCAGCGTAAGGCGCGTTTCGTGCTGGATGTCGCCGAACGACCACTCATTGGTCTTCGGATCGACGGGCACGGTGCCGGACACGAAAATGAAATCGCCGGCACGGACGGCGGACGAGTAAGGGCCGCGCGGGGCGGGAACTCCGGGCGGCGTGATGCGTTCGATCATTCGACCTTCTTCCTCCTGGTGGTGCGGCGGGTGGATCCTCCGCCGGAACCTCCCGCTCCGGCGGACTTCGTCTTCGCCGCGGACTTGCTTCGCGTGCGGGGATTGACCGGTTTCGGGTCAGGTTCCAAAAAGCTGGGCTGGCCTGCGACGATGGGCTGTTTCTCGTCGAGCGGGTGAGGCTCGTCTTCGGTCTGTTCCTGCATTGGCGGCGCGGGCGGGTAGAACTCGGCGCCAAGGTAGATCATCAGGCCCTTCTCTTCGTCGGGTTCCGCGCGGACCACCGTGCGATCCTGGGCGAAGTTCAAGAGTTCCTCGAATTCCTGGAAACCGTATTTCTTCCAGTCGAAGCCGTCCACTTCGACGACCATCCAATCCTTCAGCACGACCGCGGGAACGCCCTCCTCCATGTCGAGGCGATGCGTTTCCAGCACGTCGCGCAGGCTGGGCAGCGCGTCCTCGGGCTTCACCGCCGGCTTCTCCTGGATATGAGAGGATTTGCGCTCGATGACCATCTTGCCACCCGAGCCGCTGACCTTCACATAGTCGGCGTGTTTGAGCTTTTCGACGAATTCGGAGAAGCTGCTGGCCCCGTATGCCTTCTCGTTGAACGACGGGGTGAGTTGGAGCATGGTGGACTTCAGCAGGCCGAGCTGCGGCTGGACGGCGCGGCGCTCGAGAACTTCGAGAGCGCGTTCGACCAGCGGCACGGCTTGGCCGAGATCGAGCGGCGCGGGCCGGTTCCGCTGCTGTTGCTGTTGTTGCGGCGGCGGCTGACCCTTTCTATCGCCCTTGTCGCCGGACGCCTGTTGCGGCTTCTCGACGGCGGGCTTCTTCTCGGCGAAGCGTTGTCCATCGTCGAGCAGCGACTCATAGCTGATGAACTCGTGGCAGTTCTGCTGGAGGATGGTGGAGGTAAACGCCTTGCCGCCGACGATGAAGACGGTCTTGCCGTATTCCTTGAGCTTGTTAACCAACGGGATGAAGTCGCTGTCGCCGCTGACGATGGCGAAGGCGGTGACGTGTTGGTGGGTAAAGGCCATCTCGAGTGCGTCGAGGGCCAGATTGATGTCGGCGCCGTTCTTGTCGCCGCGCGGCGAGGGGATGCGCTGTACCATCTGAACGGCGTTCTCCGCCATGTGACGGGTGGCGAACTCCTGGCGGCTCCAGTTGGCGTAAGCAAACTTGGCGACCAGGTGGCCACGCTCCTTGAGCGCGTCAAGCACCAGCCCGACGCTGAAGTCGCGCCGCAGCGTGGACTTCACACCAATTTCAATGTTGTCGTAATCCACGAACACGGCGATATTCATTTTTTCCTGCATTCTTCGCTCACTTCCGGACTTCGTTCTGGGCGCGGTGCGCGGTTGCCCGGTCAGGCAGCCTGATCTACCGTGCCACGAATGAAGTCGACGATTTCTTCCAGAGACGCACCCGGTTGGAAAACAGCGGCGACGCCAAGTTCCCTCAACTTCGCCGCATCGGGTTCCGGAACAGTCCCCCCCACAACAACCGCAACATCCTTCATATTAGCTTGCGCGAGGAGTTCGAGGACGCGGGGGACGATGGCATTATGCGCGCCCGACAGGATGGAGAGGCCTATCACCTGCACATCTTCCTGCCGCGCGGCGTTCACGATCATTTCCGGCGACTGCCGGAGTCCGGTATAGATGACCTCCATTCCGGCATCGCGCAAGGCACGGGCGATCACTTTCGCGCCGCGGTCGTGGCCGTCGAGCCCTGGCTTGGCAACCAGAACCCGGATGCGCCTATGCATGCCGGAATCGTTATCCGCTTCGGATGGTAGTCCACGCAGCCGGAACACACGGAGTCCGCTCCGGATGCATGGGTCTCTCCATTCATTATAGATGGGCGGGGCAGGATTTGGGGGTTACAGTTGGCCGATCAGGCAGCGAGCAGCGCTGCCGAGGGCGGCGGCTTCGCCGGCGGCGAGGATGCTGCTGCCGTGCAGCGCGTTGACGTGGTTGAGGAGAGCCTGCAGGATTCTCCTGGCCGACGGACGGTCGGCGGCGATTCGCTTTCTGCGCCGCACCGGCCTTGGCATGGAGGCCGGTCTTGAGCCCATCGGAGAGCTGGGCGCCGACGATCAGGGCCGTGACCTCGCCGCAGCCGTTGACGTGACGGGCCAGTGCGATATCGAAGCTGTACTGGCCGATGTAGCCGCACGCGACGATCGGGCCGTCCGGTTGCTGGGCCAAGCCGCGAACGACAC
>CAYPUQ010000170.1:0-12362 GCA_964413655.1 uncultured Solibacteraceae bacterium
TGTAGTGCGTAGGCGCGTGTTGAGGATTGAGGGCAATCACTTTCTTAAGAGCCTCCAGCGCGTCTCTGAGCCTCCCGTCATTAAGCAGCGGTCTGTGGAGTTCGTAGTAGGCCGGCCAGAATCCAGGGTCAACCTCGATTGCTTTCCGTAATAATGCTTCCGGTTTCTCCGTCGGCTCAGCAAGGAGCGATCCAGCTAGGCCGAGGAGGTAATAGCCGAGGGGCTTTGTCGGATTTCGCTGGCTATACAGCTTAAGCTTCCTACGAATCTCGGGCAAGCGCTCGCCGGCAGTGGGCAGGAGGGTCTCCAGCGATGCATAGGCGCGCTCGGAATCCGGATCGATCTCCGTCACCTTGAGAAACGTGTCGAGAGCTTTCTTTTCATCGCCTTTGCCGTAGTAAACAAGTGCAAGCGAAGTCAGGATATCAGGATCTACCACAGAACGTCGCAGCGCGCTCTCCAGCACAATCCGGGCAGGCTCCAGCGCCTGGTGATCGATGAACACTCTTGCAAGCTCGACATAGTAGGGCGGCTGCCCGGAATCCATTCGCAGCGCGGCCTGAAACTCCTCGACTGCCTGCGCCACATCGCCATGCTGCCGGTGGGCCGTGCCGAGGAGGAAGCGCAGCCTCGCGGAATCGCGTTCGATCAGCGCCTTCTGTCCGAGTCGAATCGCCTCCAGCGCATTGCCGGCGCGCAGGTAGAGATCAATAGCGCGAAGAAGAGACTCAGAATCGCCGGGCACGGCCTCGCTCCAGCGCGCCTCGCATTCTGCCGCCCTTCGGAAATCGCCAATTCGAGCATAGACTACTGCGAGCGCCCTCCATTTCGCGGGCTCATCGCCTGCAAGCGACTGCGCCCTGTCGGCAGCGGCCTGTGCGCCTTGGCCGTCGCCAAGGCGGAAGCGCACCTCTGCAACGCTAACCCAGACCAAGGGAGATCGAGGTTCAGTTTTTGCAAGGGCTTCAAGCCTGCGTGCCGCGTCTTCCACTTTGTCTTGCCGTAGCAAGATGAGCCCGAGACGATAGCGAATTTCCGGATCGGTCGGATGGGAGGACTCGAGTCCAGTGAGCACTCTTTCCGCCTCAGCATACATCCCGCGAGAGGCAATCTCTACAGCCCTCGATAGTTCCTTGCTCAAATCGCCAGGGACCTGCCACGCACACGCAGGTGCCGCTATGCATAACGCTAGGACGGCGCGCAGGCTCATTGCTGGAATTATACGATTCCTTTGCGCGGTGTGCGGCGATCCTCAGCAATTCGCGGTCAGACCACCAACGTGCCCTTGAACTGCTCCCCTCATAGGAGATCTTTCACGGCGGCTTCCGCCAGCTCGAGGAACCGGCGCCGGTAGCGCGAGAGGTATTGATCCCGCCGGCAGATGACCGAGATGTCGATCGTCGGCAATCCCGGCGGCACCGGCACACGCTGCAACTCCGAGGATGGTTCGGAAAGTCGGATGCCGCTCGGAAGCAGCGCGATGCCGAACCCGGCCCTGACTGCTTCGACTGCGATCTCTGGGTCACTGGCTTCGCACGCCACCCGCAGCCGGGACAGAAGTCCACGCCGCCGCAACAAATCGATCAGTGCCTGCCGCACCACACTGCCGCGCGAAAGCAGGATTAGGGGGTGCGCAAGAACCCTCGTCCACGTCAGGGGCGATCGGCCTAGCAAGGTGAGTGACCTCGCCAACAATTCGAATCTCATTGGGGATCGCGCTGTAGCATGCAGCGCAGCCGACGCTCCTGGAGCCGGTGAGCCGATCCCGAAATCCGCGTGACGGGCCTCCACCAGATGCGCGATATCCCTAGAAGTGCTCGTGACCAGCTTCACCGTCACGCGAGGAAACTCCGCTCTAAACGTCTCAAGAATGCCTTTTAGGCAGTTCGCCGTGGCATACGCGGTGATCGCCACAGCCAGTTCGCCAGCGTCTTCGCCGCGCAGCTCAGACACCTCTGAATCGAAGTTGCGGAAGACCGGATCCAGGAGCTGGTATAGCCGCCGGCCCGCCTCGGTCAACTCCATGCCCTTCATTCCACGAGATCGGAGCAGCTTTAGATCAAGTTCTTGCGCGCTCTCTAGCCGGCGGACCTTTTTGTGCAGTGATTGGATTGACCCCCGTGGCAGCCGGCGCGACGCCTCCGCAAACGAACCGTGCTCGGCCACTAGCCAAAAGTCGTACACCGCGTTCCAATTAATGTCGATCATCGGAGCCGTCCCTCGTCAAAGTGAAG
This sequence comes from uncultured Solibacteraceae bacterium, assembly GCA_964413655.1. GTDB lineage: Bacteria > Acidobacteriota > Terriglobia > Bryobacterales > Bryobacteraceae > CAYPUQ01. The sequence continues at coordinate 2,235 of CAYPUQ010000170.1, forward strand.
TTTATTGAATTGGTTGCTGCCCTAAATTTCAACTTTTTGTTCCAGGATAACGCATCGGAAAAGTGATGGCGCTGATTCTCAAAGGGTGTTACTGTTCGGCATACAGACTTCGGAGCGGCGTGCGGAATGCATGAAAACCGCCTAGGGAAAGGGGAAAATTGTGCTTTCATTTGATCGCGCCACGATTTTGCTGCTTTTGTCGGGAGCGTGCGTATGGTCCCAGCAGACGACAGGGACAATACGCGGGACGGTGATGGATGCCACCGGCGCCGTGGTCGCCAACGCCACGATTTCCGCCGCCAATAAAGGAACCGGCGCCCTGCTCAAGACCGAAACAGACTCGCTCGGCAACTACTCCTTCCCCCTCTTGCCGCCAGGGCGATATGACGTCGTTGCGGAAGCCAGTGGTTTCAGCCGGTCCGTCCGGCAGGACGTTATCGTTCGTATCACCGAGACAGAGATTGTAAACTTGAACCTGCAACTTGGTTCAGTGACGGAGAGTGTCACCGTGACTGGTGCCGCCGCGCTTGTTCAGTCGGACTCCTCCAGCGAGGGCAAGGTCATTGAGGGACAGACGATCACCGGCTTACCGCTAGCCAGCCGCAACTTCACACAGTTACTCGGCCTTACCGCTGGCGTCTCGACCCAGCCATTCAATGCCGAGCAGGTTGGCTTCGGTACCCAGAACCCCAACGTCAACGGAATGCGCCGTGGCAGCAATAACTATCTGCTGGACGGCATCGTGAACAACAATCCGATGAACAATGCTCCCGAGGGCGTCGGCACACCAAGCCCGGACTTCCTCCAAGAGTTTAAGGTTATAACGAATTTGTATTCTGCCGAATACGGGCGCAACGCGGGCTCGATTGTCAATGTCGTCACCCGGAGTGGCACGAATGCACTCCATGGCAACTTCTTCGAATTCCTCCGTAACGACAAGTTGGTAGCGCGGCCATATTTTGCTCAGGCGCGCGGGCAGAACGTTCAAAACCAATTCGGCGCTACCGTTGGTGGGCCTGTTCTCGTCCCGAAGGTTTACAACGGCAAGGACCGCACGTTTTTCTTCTTTGGATACGAGGGCCTGCGGCAGCGCAATACAAACTCCTCGGCGGCGATCGTAGTCGGCCGCGTTCCCACGGCCAACGAGCGCCAAGGGATCTTCGACTCCGCTGTCCGCGATCCGCTGACAAGTCAGCCGTTTGCCAACAATACGGTGCCGCGAAATCGCTTCAATGCAACCTCCGCCCAGCTACTTGAAAGCTTCGTCCCTTCGGCCAATGTCAACGATCCGCGGAACAACTTCATCCAACAGTTTGGGACGCCGTTTAACGGCGACCAGTTCACCTACCGTATCGATCACGAATTTTCGTCGAAGGACCGGTTCACCTTTCGTCAGTACAACCTGTACGCGGACCAGTTTGTAGCCCAGGGGCGGCTGCCCGGTTTTGGGCGCACCTCTGATTTCACCATGCGCCAGCTTGCTCTGAGCGAAACGCACATGTTCCGGCCCACACTGCTTAACGAGTTCCGCTTCGGCTATTACAATTTCCCTTCCGCCGGAACCGATGTGAACAGAACCGACCCACGTTCGGTCGGTATCGAGCCCATCAACGATCTTCCTGGCCTTCCGGGAATCGCCGTCACCGGGTTTATCCCATACGGCTACACTGGCAACGACTGGAAGGATCAGATCAGTTCATTCTTGTTCAACGATACGCTGTCTCACATTAAGGGTGCACACAGCCTGAAGTATGGCACCGAGATCCGCTACGCGCAGGAGCAGTCGTTTGGAGTTCCCTTTCAAGGCCGTTTCGGTTTCAACGGCCAATCGACCGGTCAGGCGCTGGCGGACTTCCTGCTCGCCGCGCCGAATCAGGTCACGGTCGCAAACGGCCCGGGCAAGGTCGATATGAGGGACTGGAACTTCAACTTCTTCGTTCAGGACGATTGGAAGGTCACGCGGCGTCTAACGCTGAACTTGGGCGTCCGCTATGAATATAACCGGCCGCTGACAGAAACGATCCTCGGCCGCTTGCTGAATTTCTACCCCGAACGTTATCAGGGACCGGGGGTCGACTCCGGTTTGGTCATCGGTGGCGAAAGTCCTGGCGTGCCTCCGGCAACGGTCTTTGCCGACAAGAACAACATCGCGCCACGCTTCGGTTTCGCCTATGGACTGGGTGCGCAGTCCCGGACTGTAATACGCGGTGGTTGGGGTATGTTCTACGACACCAAGACCGGACAGATCACCCAGCAGAAGCTGTTTGAACCGCCGTATTCGGCGAACCAGACTGCGATATTCACGGCGCTCGACGCGCCCAACGGCTACCGTTTCCCGGCGCCGATCGACCTTTCGCGGCCCACCGAAACCGTATCAGGCGGACGGCTCTCGATCCGTCCGATACAGCGCAACACCACGACAGACTATGCATTCCAGTGGAACCTTGGTCTTCAGCACCAGTTGCGCGACGGCCTCCTCGTTGCTGGATCCTACGTTGCGACACGTGGTCTCCAACTATTCCGCGTATGGAACATCAACTACCCGCGTCGCGTGGGGAACGCTCTGATCCGGCCATACGACGGTTTCTCGACAATAATGCAGCAGGAAGCTGGCGCTACCTCCGATTACCATTCCTTCCAGTTCACTTTGCAGAAGCGCTTTTCGCGGGGCATGTCTTTATTGGCGGCCTATACCCTGTCGAAATCCATCGACGATGCTGCCGGAAACTCGACCCGCTTCTACACCCAGGCCACCGGCGATCCGCAGGACCTTCGGGGCAGCCGTGGCCTGTCCGACTTCGACCGGACGCACCGGCTGGTCGTCAGTTATAACCTCGCTATACCGAACCCGTTCGGTGCTGGCGCTCGCGGTGTTACAAAGGTCTTCTCTGACTGGGAGCTTTCCGGAATCACCACAATTCAGTCTGGCAGTCCGTTCGATATCACAAATCCAGAAAGCAACCTGGACCATGACGGGCAGGCCGGTTCGCCCGGGACCGGAGGCCGAGCGGATCTCGTCTCCGGCGTGCCGCTGGTGAACGCGGGTGGGGTTTCCTCCAAGCTGAACAATTACTTAAATCCGGCCGCCTTCTCTCCCGCTCCGAGATCCCGCTTCGGAACTCTCGGGCGCAATGTCGTCCGGGGACCGGGCGCGAACTTGTGGGATCTGCGAATCACGCGCAATTTCCCAATTCGCGAAAACTTCAACGTCCGGTTTCTGTCGGAATGGTTCAATGTATGGAATCATCCCGCGTTCGGCAATCCCGGAGGCGTGCTCGGCACGCCCGCATTCGGGACGATCCGCTCAACGCTTTCCAACGCCCGCATCATCCAGTTCGGTCTTAAGCTCGAATATTAGCTCTGCGGCCCAAGCAGTCGATCACCGCCAACCTCGACAGCCAAGCGATCGCGGAATGTTGGGGGCTTCGCGGCATGCGTCAGTATCAGTCTCGACTGGAATCCGGCCGCACCAACACGGCCCGCAACTGCTGCCGGTCGTTCGCCGAGATACCGGATTGGCGGCGGATGTCCTCGCGGCGGCGCAGCGCCCGCCGGTACCGGCGAAAGTATTCCAGAATGTCCCCGCCGAACTGAAAGCTGTACATGATGTCGCCGAAATCGGCGGTGTGGCGCAGGCCGAGAGCATGCCCGGATTCGTGCAGGCACGTCAGATACACAATGGCGTCACGAAACAGCGGATCGCGGGCGCCCTCGGCGGCGATCTCCTTACCCAGTTCGCTCAGGTCCGGCCGCACATGGATCTCGGCGCCGGGCCGGCCGTCCACCAGGATCGGACGGGCCTCGCCATACAGCCCGCTGCGCCCCGCAATCCAGAAAAAACGGAGCCGCGCCCTTTCGGAATTGTTCTCCGGCCGGAACCGTAGCCGTCCGTCCGCAGCCGCCGCCCAAGCGGCCAACGACCATCGCGCGAGGTCTGCATCGTAGGGCTGGCAAGACGGCGCCGCGCAGGGCCCAATCCAATGCGAGTACTCTTCCACCGGCCCAGCCCAAGTCAGGACGGGCCAGGACAGCAGAAGCGTTCGCCGGGTCACCGCCGGTCCACCACCCGCTCCTCGGCGAGATGACGCACCAGACCCTCCAGTTGCTCCAGGCGATTCTTGAGATCGGAAATCTCCTGCATCTGAGGATCGGGCAGTTGCCCATGCTCCAGTTGTTCGGCCGCTGTGCAGGCCCGGCTGCGCACGACCCGGCCAGGCACGCCGACAACGGTCGAGTTGTCTGGTACTGGAGCAATCACGACCGACCCGGCGCCCACCTTGACGTTATCCCCGACACGGATATTGCCCAAGACCTTGGCGCCGGTCCCGATGACAACGTTGTTGCCGATGGTCGGGTGCCGCTTTCCCTTCTCCTTGCCGGTGCCGCCGAGCGTGACGCCCTGGTAGAGGAGGACATCATCGCCGATCTCGGTGGTTTCGCCAATCACGACACCCATGCCGTGATCGATGAAAAACCGCCGTCCGATCCGCGCGCCGGGGTGAATCTCGATGCCCGTCGCGAAGCGGCTGAGCTGCGAGAGCAGCCGCGGCAGTAGCGGGATCCGCGCCCGGTATAGGCGGTGCGCGAGCCGGTGCAGCAGAATGGCGTGGAAACCGGGATAGCAGGTGACAATCTCGAGGACGCTCTTCGCGGCCGGGTCCTCGCGAAAGATGGTGTCGATTTGTTCCCGAATAGCTCGGAACATCAGGCTCTCCCATTATCTCCAATGCCCGCCGCCGCCGCCGGGATTCGGGCCGTGATATTCTGAAGTCGCAATGCCCGAAGGGTATCTTCCGATATTCATCTTCATGGTGTTGGCCCTCCTTGTCCCCGCGGCCACGCTGGTGGTGGCAAAGGTGGTCCGGCCCTCGAATCCCATCAAGGCCAAGTACGAGGCATACGAATGCGGCATTCAGGCGGCCGACAACGCGCGCGGCCGCTACACTGTGCGCTTTTATATCATCGCGATCCTGTTCGTCATTTTCGACGTCGAGACCATCTTTCTGTTTCCCTGGGCCGTGCGGTACAACCATCTCGGGTGGTTCGGCGTCGCCGAGGTTACCGTCTTTCTCGCCATCTTGATCGTCGGCTACGTGTGGGCCTACAAAAAGGGCGCCCTTAAGTGGGTGTGACGCGCCGCCTTTACTACGACGATTGTTATCTGCGGGAGTTCGACGCAGCCTTAGTACGCATTGCCGAAAACCCCTTACGTGTCTACCTCGACCAGACGGCCTTCTACCCCTCCTCGGGCGGCCAGCCGAACGATCTCGGCGATTTGGGCGGCGCCCGCGTCGTAAATGTGGCCGACGAAGACGGCGAGATCGCCCATCTCATCGAGGGTCCGACGCCGGTGGGCAGCGCGCGTGGACGAATCGACTGGGACCGTCGCTTCGACTTCATGCAGCAGCACACCGGTCAGCACCTGCTGTCGGCGGTCTTTCAAGAGGCGCTCGGTGCAGCCACGCTCAGCGTCCACTTCGGCGATGCGGTGTCAACGCTCGATCTGGCCGTGCCCTCGCTCGACCCGGACCAGGTTGTCGTGGTCGAGCGGCGTGCGAACCGGGTCGTCTGCGAGAACCGCCCGGTGGTGATCGGTTACGACGATGCCGGCGCGGATCTTGGGCTGCGGAAACCCTCCGAACGCACCGGCCGGCTCCGAATTGTGACCATCGACGGTGTGGACCGCAGCGCCTGCGGCGGCACGCACGTTCGCGCCACCGGCGAGATCGGTCCCATTCTCGTGCGCCATCTCGACAAGATCCGCGGCAACGTGCGCGTCGAATTCGTGTGCGGCGCGCGTGCCATCAGTCAGGCGCGGACCGAGTTCGAGGCGCTGTCGCGAACTGCCCGCGTCCTGTCCTGCCCGTTGGCGGAAACTCCGGCGCTGGTCCAGTCGCAGGTGGAGAGGCTGGCCGGCGCCGAAAGGCAACGCACGAAACTGGCCATTGAACTAGCCGCCTTCCGCGGCCGGGAGCTATACGCCCTCGCCGAGCCCGGACCCAACGGGATACGCCTGCACCAGCGCGAGATCGGCGGCGCATTGACCGATGAAGTTCGCGCCGAGGCCCAAGCCTTCGTTTGCGGCGAGCGCGCCGTTTTCCTCGCGCTATCCAGCAACCCCCCCACAGTGCTGTTGGCTGTCTCCTCCGGCGTATCCTTTCACGCGGGTGAGACTCTGAAGACGCTGCTGGCGGAACACCGTGGCCGGGGCGGCGGCAATGCGGTGATTGCCCAGGGCAGCCTTCCGTCACCAGAAGCGGCACGCTCCGTCGCCGCGGCGGTGAGGGCACGAGTAGGATAGAGCAATGGCGGGCCAGCTTCCCGTGAGGCTGGCCCGCTGCTGATCCGTTTGGGGAAAGGGTTTCGGATCAGGTCTTCTTCAGAAGATGAACTTTAACAGCAAACGGCCGGAGAAACCGGGGTTGAAGCGGTCGTCCAGCCCAAACAGCGGACTGTACGAGGCGGCTCCTTCCGACGTCTGTGTGCGAATGAGCCCGTTGTAGTCGTAGCCTTGCGCCAAGTCGACGTCGTGAAGGTCGATGGCCGCGCTCTGGCGGTTGCGATTCAGCTCCGACCAACGGTGGCGCGACGTCTTTTGGTTGAAGACGTTCTGAGCGTTGAACTCGAGCCGCAACGCCTTCACTTCGCCGAACTTGAAGTTGTGGCCCACCACCAGGTCGGTCTGGGTGAGGAATGGCGTCCGGCCTATGTCGGCGCGCCCGTTGACGAATACTTGGGTCTGGTTGACGGTGTTGACCAGCGTGGTCAGCGGCGTGCCCGATCCCCCGTAGAAGAACAGACCGGCATCGGTACCCCACTTGAAATACTTTGAGCCATAGAGCTTGAAGACGTGCGGACGGTCCGTCGCCAGCCGGCCCAGTGGATCGAGGTTGCCACGGGCATCCCACAGCAACTCGTCGATATCCCAATACCGGTTCGCGTTCCCGCCCGGACGCGAGATTTCGCCGGTGGCTTGTTGGGCGGGTCCGAACACCCCGCCGCCGTCGGCGCCGGTCCGAATTTCATCCGACGATGCCAAGCCCGCGTAGTTGCCGTAGAGCCGGCTGTAGACGTAACTGGTGCTTCCGAACCAGGAACCGTAGCGCTTGGTCAGCGAGATTTCAACCGCATCGTAATCGCGCCGCGGCTTCGGCGTCGAGAAGGGTTGCGTCGCGCCCGACGGCGGTGTGAGCTTGGCCGCTCCTTCGCCGGGATTGGAATAGTAGTACACCTCGTCCCCGTCGACAAGGACGCCGAGATCCTCGATGGTGCGATTCAGGTGACTTCGGACGTAGCCCGCGCGGATGACGGTCTGGGGACCAAGCGTATACTCGACGCCGGCGTTCACCAGGTCGCTCGACATCGGCTTAATCCCAGGGTCGATCGTGTCGAAGCCCGGTAGCCGGCGATTACGGAATGAGCCCGGCACGTCGTTCCAAAGGTTGCGTCCGGGAAGGTTCCGGCTGTTCAGGCTGAAGGGATCGGTAGTGTCCAGCGACCGATACTGGATGCGCCAGTAGTCTCCTCCGAAGGTGCCGCGAGCCAAGTCGTATTTCACCCAGTCGAAGTAACGGCCGTAGGAGAAATAGACGCGCGCCCGGCCGTCGCCGAAGACATCGTAGGAGGCCCCGAGGCGGGGCGCGATCTTCTTGCCCCAGCCAAACTCAAAGGCATAGTCCTGCACATCGCGCTGGAACGACGGAACACGTTCATTTTCGAACCGGACTCCGAGATTTAGCGTCAGCCGCGAGTGGATCCGCCAGTTGTCCTGGAAGTAGAAGTTGTTAATGTTGGCCCCGGTGGTTCCTTGTGTGCCGATCTCGTTGTACTCGTAGTAACCGTACGGTCCGCGGTCGGTGATGCCGGTAGCGTTGGACCGGAACGCGCGGTCCCAGAACAGGTAAACGAATCCACCGGTCGGATATCCGATATCGACGCGGTTGACGTTCTTCGTGGTGCCAATGCCGGCCTTAAGGTCGTGCGTGCCGAGCAGCCGCCCTAACTTGCTGAAATCGGCCTGCACGTATGTCCGCGTAACGATATCGAAAAACGTTTGATCCAGCCGCGGCGTATTCGTGAAGTTGATCGGCCCCAGGAACTGCTGGGGAATCTGGAACGGCAGGTCGGTCGCCGAGGTGCGATACGTCACCGAGGTGATATCCGGCAATCCCGTATCCTTGTAGTTATCCCAAAAGCGGCCGGCGCGAACCGACAACAGCGCCGTCGGCGAGATCATCCAGTCCAATTGCGCGCCGTAATTCGACTGCGGCGCGAAGTAGCCGATGTTACGCCGCACTTCCTGCGAGGCCAGCGAAGCCGTATTACAATTCGGGCACTCGCCGTTGTAGCCCGGCAAACTGCCATTGGACTTCGTGGGCGTCCACAGCCAGTGAGCGCTTCCGCGCAGCTTGTTGCCAATGTCGAACGACACCTTGTTGAAGAGCATCTGCTGCGTGGCCTTCTGGTCGATCGTCGTCGCTTCGGTGCCATTGCCGAACAAGTAATCGTTCGAGCGCCGGATCCACCGGGGCGATGCCGCGCTGAAAAAGTACAGCTTGTTCTTCACGAAATATCCGCCCAGCGAGTAACCGGCTTCGTGCCGGTCGTTCTTCTGCTTCTCGTCCTGCCAGTAGCGGACCGAAACATCGTCGGACGGACTCAGCAGCAATCGCCGCGGAGCAACCGCGCTAATCTTGTTGCCGGACAGATAATACCGGACGTCGCCATGAAACGCGTTGCCGCCCGACTTCGTCACCGCGCTGATCACGCCGCCCAACGCTCCGCCGTATTCGGCCGAAATGCCGCCCGTCTTGACCTGCACTTCCTGGAGAATTTCGAAGACCGCGTCTTGCCGCGACTGCCCCTCAATGAGGCTGTTCGTCGAGATGCCATCGATAGTGAAGTTGTTCTCGGCGCCGCTGGCGCCGTTGACCTGAATACCCCCCTCGACTTCACCCGCGTTCACCGACGTCGAGTTCAGGGCCAGCGATTGGAAACTGCGCGCCTTTGGCAGACGGTCGAACTCCTCAGCGGTGATGTTGTTAGCGACTGTCGTGTTGGTGGTGTCGATCAGGGGAGCGGCCTCGGTGACGAGAACCGTCTGCTCGGTGCCCGCCACTTTCATCGGAGCGTCGACCCTGAGGGTCCGGCCGAGCAATAGATTGACGTCGGCAACCTCATAGGTCTGGAAGCCCGCAATCTCGAAGCGGACCATGTAGCGTCCCGGCTCCAGGTTGCGAGCGATATAAGTTCCGTCGGCGCCCGTCGCGATCTCGAAGGTACGTCCACTTACCCGGTTCGTAATCGTGACCTGGACATTGGGTAAGACGGCGCCGCTAGAGTCCGTAGCGGTTCCAGTCAGTTCAGCGAACCGTTCCTGGGCGAAAACGCTGACCCCACTCAGTATCGACAGGACAATACCGGCAGACACAATAAGACTTTTGACAGAAAGCGAACAATTATTCATCTTATTCTCCCCAAATAGCAAAATCTGACGGTACCGTAACATGATCGGCCACCACTAACAAGGGGGTAGCGCCATGAATATTCCGTCATGGCCCGCAAGTGTGAGCAATACAGGAGTTAAAGGTCGAATTAAACTTATTTCAGCTAGCCTGTTGGTTTTTGCGGGCGCGGTCGCTCGGGCCGGCGAAGCCCGGCTAAAGCAAGGGTTTCGCCGCGGCCGCGATGCGGCCTTCGACCCGATCAAGGTTGGCCAGCGAGGCGTTCATGGGCAGGACCAGCACCATGAAACCGGCAAGACCGTTAACCGGGAACGTCCAGGCGGCAAGGTCGATAGGCGTGGGTTCACCGCCGTTGGCGAGTTCCATCGGAATCTCCTTCGCGATGTTGACTCCTTGCCGCAGCGTGACCAGGATGGCGTTGAACAGTCCGCAGTGGCGGCAGTTCGAGCCCGCGCCGCAGTATCCACCGGTCAGATAGCCGATATCGACGCGGTTGACGTTCTTCGTGGTGCCAATGCCGGCCTTAATGTCGTGCGTGCCGAGCAGCCGCCCTAACTTGCTGAAATCGGCGGCCAAGGCGAGTTGGGGTTGATCATAGTGGGGTTGGCGTCCGGTAGGTGAGTTACGGACAAGCTGAAGCCAAGTGGGGCAGGCCCTCGGCCTA
>CAYPUQ010000171.1:0-4542 GCA_964413655.1 uncultured Solibacteraceae bacterium
GCGCGCTTGATGGCGGCCTGCGCATCGAGGACCAGGCTGAAGAGCGAGGGGACCAGGAACAGGGTAAAGACGGTCGAGACGATGAGGCCGCCCACGACGACACTGCCGAGGCCGCGGTAGAGTTCCGAGCCCGGTCCGGGGAACAGCACCAGCGGGAGCATGCCAAAGACGCTGGTCAGCACGCTCATGAAGATGGGCCGGATGCGCGTGCCGGTGGCGTCGCGAATGGCTTCGCGCGGGGCCATCCCCTCCTCGCGCATGTGGTTCAGAGACTGGTGGACGACGAGAATTGCGTTGTTGACGACGGTCCCGATCAGGATGACGAAGCCGAGCATCGTAAGCACGTCGAGGGGCTGATAACTGAGGAAGCGGTTGGTGAGGAAGAGGCCGAAGAAACCGCCGACGATGGCGAGCGGCACGCTGAACATGATCACCAGCGGGTACAGAAAGTTCTCAAACAAGGCGGACATCAGCAGGTAGGTGATGACAAGCGCGAGGACGAAATTCCACTGGAAGGCCCGAAAGGTTTGGGTGAGCTTGTCGGCGCTGCCGCTGAGGGTGACGCGGTACAGGCCACCGAGCCGGCCGGCCTCGTACATCGGGGCGAGAATGGCATTCTCGACCGTCTCCATCGCGCCTTGGAGCGGTGTTTCTTCGGGCGGGGTGACTTGAATGGTGATGGCGCGCTGGCGCTCACGGCGGTTGATCTGTACGGGACCGTTGGTTACGACGATGTCCGCAACTGAACCGAGGGTGACGAGGCGGCCGTCGGGCGTGGCGATCGGCATCTGCTCGAGCAGGTGTGTGCGATGGGCGAAGCCCTCGACAGCCATGACGCGCAGGTCGATCTCGCGGCCTTCGTGGATGTAGTCGCTGGCTTTAGCGCCATCGACAAGAGCACTGACCGAGAAGCCGAGGTCGCGGTTGGAGATGCCCACATCGGCGGCGCGGCGGCGATTGGGGATCACTTGGACCTCGGGATTGCCGAGGTCGAGGCTGGGAATCGGACGGGCCTGTGAGCCGGGCAATTGCCGCATGACGCCGGCGAAGATCTCGCCGCCCAGTTCGATGAGACGTTCCAATTCCGGGCCGCTGACGACGATGTCGATGTTGCGGCCCTCGCCGATGCCTCGCTGAAAGAGGCTGGCTTGGTTGATGAAGCCGATGGCGCCGGGAATCTGGGCGTTGATGCGGCGGTATTCGGGAAGCAGCTCGCGAGCCCGCTCGGGCTCGCGGGACCGGGCGCCCATGAACGCCTGGCCGGGCGTGGCCACGAAAAAGAACGCGTCGATACCGCCGCCTGGCAGAGAGGCGGACTGGCCGGGTGGGGTTTCCCAAAGGTGATTGAGTTGGTCGAAGTAAAGGTGGCGGAGTTCGGCAACTTCATCCAGGTTGTAGCCGGGCGGCGGCAGCAGCAATCCGAAAATGAAGTTGCGGTTGCCCGTAGGCAAGTACTCGGCCTTCGGCATGAGCAGGTAGCTGAGGCCGAGGGCGGCGGCGGTGAGTCCGGCGACCACGACGACGCGACGCAAGACGCCGCCAGATAACCAGTAAACGAAGCGGGGAACCTGGCGGCTGAGGGCTTCGGCGGCATAGGTGAGTCCCCAGAGGTTGTGGAAGCCGTAGCGGTGACGGTGCGGTTTGGCGGCGTGGAGGATCTTGGCCGACATGCTCGGGATGACGGTGATCGAGACGATGAGGCTCAGACCCACGGCACAGCTCAGCGCGATGGCGATATCGCGGAAGAGTTGGCCGGCTTCTTCCTGAATGAAGACGATAGGCACGAAGACGGCGATGGTAGTGAGAGTGCTCGCCAGCACCGCGCCCCACACCTCGCGCGCTCCGTCGAAGGCGGCCACGGCGCGCGCTTTGCCCATTTGGCGATGGCGATAGATGTTCTCCAGAACAACGATGGAGTTGTCCACTACCATGCCGACGGCGAAGGCCATGCCGGCGAGGCTGACGACGTTGAGCGAGCGGTCGAGCAGCAGCATCATCAGAAACGTGCCGACGGCACTGATGGGGATTGCGATGGAAATGATGAGCGTGGACGAGAGACTGCGCAGGAAGAGCAAGAGGACGACGATGGCGAGGCAGGCGCCGATCAGCAGGCTGGAGCGGACCAGGCCAATGGCGCCGTAGATGTATTCGGTTTCGTCGTATAGTTGGTGGAGCACCAGACCGCGAGGCGCCAGCAGTTCGGCGTTGATGCGCGCAACCGCCTCCTTCAGACGGTCCATCACTTCCAGGACGTTGGCGCCGGGCTCCTTGACGGCGTTCAAGGAAATGACGCGGCTGCCGAGCTGATAGCCCTCGGCTTGCGGCTTGCGGTAGCCGAGTTCAACGGTGGCGAGATCGCGGACGTAGACGGGCACGTTGTTCTTCACGGCGACGACGACGTTTTCAATGTCCAGGGGCGAGGTGTACTCGCCGATTGTCCGCACGACGTAACGGCGTTTGCCTTCGCTGAAGTCGCCGCCGGAGAAGCTGCGGTTCTCGCGGTCGAGCGCGGCGGCGAGCTGGTTGAGGCTCACCTGTCGGGTGGCGAGTAGTGCCGGGTCGACGACAACGTTCATCTCGCGAGGCCGGCCGCCGAAGATATTGGCCTGCGCGATGCCGGGGACACGCTCGAATTCGGGACGGAGGAAGTCGTCGACGAAGTCGTAAAGGGTGGCGATGTCGCCCGCGAAGGGCCGGTCGCCGCCGGGCTGGAGACCGAACCACGCGATCGGGCTCTGGTCGGAGCCGACGCTGCGGATGACCGGCTTCTCAGCGTCGGAAGGCGAACGCCGGACCTGCTGCAGGGTGTTGGAGACGCGCAGTAGAGCGGCGTCGATGTCGGAGCCGACTTCGAAAGTCAAGGTGACGGCGCCGCTGCTATCGCGGCTTTCGCTCTCCATGCGGACGAGGCCCGCGATGGACTTCAGTTGCTCTTCCTGAAGCTGAACGATTTCGCGCTCCACCTCGCGGGGGCTGGCGCCGGGCCAGACGGTCAGGACGCTGATCTGCGGCTCCTCGACGGTGGGGGAGAGCTGAATGGGAATGCGCGTGAGGGCGATGGCGCCGAACAGAAGCACGAGGAGGACGCAGACGGTGGTGGTGACCGGATAGCGGATGGAGTCCTGAATGACTTTCATGGCAGCGCGTACTCGATGGGTTCGCCGCGAACCAGTTGGCCCGGCCGGAGGCGCTCATTGCCACGGGTGACGACGCGTTGGCCGGCCGCGAGCGGGCCGCGTACTTCAATCCAGTCGCCCACGCCACTGCCTGTCTGGACAGTGGCAGGCTGGACGGTGTTGTCGCCGTTGAGGAGGTAGACTACCTTTTCGGCGCCGGCATCGACAACGGCATCCTTGGGCACGACGGTGGCGCGCTGACGGCCGCCGGAGGGCAGCGTGACTTCGGCGAGCATACCGACGGCAGCCTTCCCGGCCAAGCCGGAAACACGGACCTTGACCGGAAAGGTCCGAGCTTGCGGATCGGCGCGCGGCATGATGACGCCGATCTTGCCGGCGGCGCTGACGCCTGGGAGCGTCTCGAATCGGACGCTTGCTGGACCGCCCACCCGCAGCACGCGCAGATGTTGCTCAGGAACGTTGACGAGGATGTCGAGGTCCTCCAGCGAGAGAAGCTCAACGACCGGGCCGCCAACGCCGACCCATTGACCGAGTTCCGTATGTTTGCTGGTGACCACACCATTGAAGGGGGCGTGGATGCGGCTGCAACCGATATCGTGGCGGATTTGTTCGATCTCAGCGTTGAGCGCGTCGATGCGCCCCTGCCAGGCGTTGAACTCGTAGAAGGAATCGTCGAGCTGTTGCCGGCTGATGATGCCGGCCGTGAATAATTCATTGGAGCGCTGGAGGTTGCGCTCGGCGAGCTTCAGGCGCGCGGTGGCTTCCTTGAGTTGAGCGTCGGCGGCGGTAAGCCGGATTTCGAGGCTGCGGGTATTGAGTCGCGCCAGGAGCCGGCCCTTCTCGACCGTGAGCCCTTCTGTGACAGGGTACTCGATGACGAGACCGGCGATCTCGCTGGCAACCAGGCTGACGGTGTTCGCTTCCACACTGCCAGGAAGCTGCAACTGGCCCTGAATGAAATGTTCGCGAGCTTCGGTGTAGCGGACGGGGCTGGCGGCAGCCTGTGGTTGCGCCCACGCGGGCACCGGAGCGTGCAGCAGTGTGGCGGCGATTACGGCACTGTGGAGGAGCTTTGCGGGCGGGAAGAACACGTGTGACTAATTCGGTTGCGTAACCGCCTTTCTCCTAATTATCGCCCAGTTGGCAGGAATGGATGCCTGTCTATGCTTTGCCCGCCGTCCCGCGGAAGGCCGTCGTTCTCGGCATCGAACCGGGAGCACTCGGTTCCAGCGAACTCGGGCGAACGCTCCTGGTCCAGCAACTCTTGAGTGCGGGAATAGAAGGGATGACAGGGTCCGGTGGCCAATTCAGCATGAGGTGACCCACAGTTGCTCTTGCCGCTGCCGGAGCTTCCGAGTGCCCATAGCCACAAGAAAGGGCGCTGTCCTCACGCAGCCGAATTTAT
>CAYPUQ010000171.1:4642-12235 GCA_964413655.1 uncultured Solibacteraceae bacterium
TTCCGAGTGCCCATAGCCACAAGAAAGGGCGCTGTCCTCACGCAGCCGAATTTATGTGGACGACGGGCAGGCCAAGGTCGCGGCCGAATTGGGCGACGGCACCGCGGGGGTCGTTGTGGATAAGGATGCCGCCGGAGCCGAGCATGGCCCGGATGTTGGCCAGCGCGAGGAAGAGTTCGGCGTCGCTGAAGTAGAGGAAGACGTTGGTTGCGACGGCGAGTTCGGCGTTCGGTTTGCCGGCTTCGTACTCGGTGAGGATATTCAGGCGGCTCGCTCGGCTGCCATGCAAGGTGAAGAGTGCGGTGCGGCGTGATCAGATAGCGGATCACCCTCGGGTTGGCGTCGAAACAGCGAATGGCGATTGAATCGCGTTCGCTCAGGTCCGTCGCGAGCAGCGAGTCCAGCAGCAGGTACGGCTGAGGGCTCTGCGGCGGGTAGTCTGCGCGGAGCGAAGCGCGCGGAGAGAAATCGAGGCCAGGCCCGATGACAAGCGCCCGCCGGACCTGAAGCTCCGGTTGGACCTCGCGAAGATAGGCGAGCGCCACATGAGTAATGAACGCGGCGGCGATACCGGTGTCCGAGCTGTGGCCGCGCCGCTGGTAGAGTCTGGCGACGAACTGGCGGCGTTCATCCCCATCGTGGTCCAGGGCGCCTTCGATAAGCGAGCGCAACTCCCGGTGGCGGGCCGACTTCGGCTCCGCCGCACAGAACGCCTCGATGCGCTTCCGCACCGCGGGCGGGATTTCCAAGCCGTTATTCGTTGAGAGCAACTCTTTCGCGCTGGCGGGCGGCTCAATTGGAGGCATCAGTGTGAAGGCGCCAGACTGGAGTACCTTGGCCGCCAGCGGCAGATCCGATAATTCCAGACGACCGGAATCCCGCTGGGCCAGGAGTCCGGCTGCGGCGAGGCCAAAACCGATGGTCGAGTACTTTTCATACACGCCGGCGGCCGAAGCGACGCTCAGAACCGGAAACACATCGTTGGTGGCCCCAGGTCTGAGGCAACCGGACCGGGTCCCGGTCACAGACGAGGGTCCGCCTCGCGTAGAATCGTCTGATCATGTACCTGATCGCAGCTTTGATGGTTGCGGCGGCGCTGGGGGCGCAGGAACTGCCGCGTTACGATATCCGGCGGGCGAGCGGAACCATTGTCATTGACGGCAAGCTCGACGAGGCGGACTGGCGGGAGGCCAAGCCGGTCGGGGATTTCCACTTCAACGGGTTGGGGGGAGGCGACAAAGAACCGACGATTGCCAAGCTCCTTTGGGACGACGAGAACCTGTACGCCGGCTACCATTGTCACGACAAACACATCTCGGCGTTCGTCACCGAGCGGCATGGCGCGGTGTCGAAGGACGACTGCGTTGAGATCTTCATCAGCCCAAACCCGGAGAAGGTCGCCAACTATTACACGTTTGAGATCAACGCCATCGGCACGATGCTCAACCGATGCCGGACCGATTGGTGGAAAGGGCCACCGACGTGGGAACCGGAAGGAGTGCGATACCAGACCACGTTTTATGGTCTGCCGAAGAAGGAGGAGTCGCCCGAAGACGACCATTGGATCGTCGAGTTGGCGATCCCGCTGCGGAACTTCGCGCGCGATGCCGCTCACACTCCGCCGCGGTACGGCGACCAGTGGCGACTGAACCTGAACCGGACCGGCGGCCAGACGAACCGGCAGAACAGCACTTGGTCGCCGCTGCCTCCGGGTGTGCAGTCGTTCCACACGCCCACGTCGTTCGGCTGGGTACGATTCGTCGCGGCGCAGGCCGCGGACGGGGCTGCGGCACACCGCCGCCCGAGAATAGCGCTTCCCGACGCGCGTTGACTGCAAAAGGACGGAAGTAGAAGCCCGAGACTAGCGTCCGGACTGCCGGTAGTGCCTGGCGATTTCGTCCGTCTTGAGGGCGCGGGAATAAACCGCTACCTCGTCGATTTTGCCCTCCAGGCTGCTGTATCCGTCTTCCTGCCCACCCACGAAAATCTCGCTCCCGCCGCTAGGGGCGGCCTCTCCGCTGATCTGGGGCTTCCCATTCAGGTACACGACTGCTTTGCGGCCATCCCGTACGAGCACGACGTGATGCCACGTCTTCGGGGCCACTTCCGTGCTGCCGGCAAGCTGCAAGAATACGAGTCGTCCCGAATTGCGACCGCTACCTCCAAGCGCCAGCTTGTCGCCGGCGCGCGTGAAGAGATACCCCGTCACGTTTCGAGCATCGTTTGGCAGGCCGTTCCAGAACCACATTTCGACGCTGTAGGTTTCCCCGAGGTTTTTGAGTGTAGCGAAAAACCGGCCGCTGGCCAGATGCACCGCTCGATTGATCTCTGTACCGGAAAACTGCGGCGACGACGGACCTGGGAGCCCCAAGGCGAACCCGTCCATGTACCGGCCGGGGTGACGGCCTGTTTCGTCGGCGGCCTGCGAGCCGGCCAGTTCGCTCATACGCCAATAGGCTTCAGGCCGCGAGGCCCGCACTGCCTCGGCATAGGGGCCCCGGGTTTCCACGGGCTTCCGCCGCGGTCGCCCGGCGACTTTCTCCAGGAGTTGGAGGAGTGTTTCGGCGATACGCGGCTCAGCTTCCACCTCCAGCGCCGCCGTGCGGGCCGGCCACGTCGTGTACCCACCTAGCGTGTGTTGTTCGGGTGGAGGGATGTAGCCTTCTGCGCCGTTTGCGAGTTCGATATTGAACGTCGGCCGTAACGGACTTTGGGCCTTGAGCTTCAGTCCGGTGATGGCGAACACCTCGTTCGGAATCGCCGTAACTCCCAGGTCTCCGACGCGCAGTGCCTGCAGTTTGAGTTCGCGCACGGGATCTTCATGCAGGAAGAGCTGTTCCCTTGCGTAGACCTCGGGTTGATTGCGCGGCTTGGCACCCGCCATCTGCGCCAGCACCGCCTTAGCCCAGGCAAGCCGCTTGTCATCCGGAACGCGGCGGCGCAGCGAGAGTCTCGCCTCGGCCATGGCCAGGGTTACGTCCGCGCGATGTTGGATCTTCTGGTAAGCCCCATAAGCAACGTCCGCGATTTCTCGCGCATAATCCTCGATCGTAATCTCCGATTTCGGCTGGCCGTAATTCATCCACATCTGGTCGCCGCTGGTGCCCTGCGACATCATCGAGACAAACGGCCCATCCCCGGAGCCTGCGCCAATCCGGCGCGCTATGTTGGCTGCGAACAAGCCGTAGTAGTCCGAGGATACAATCGGTGAGCCGAAGTAGTGCATCGAGTAATTGGCCAGCAAAGCCAGCGGCTTTCCTTCGTTTGACTGGATGGAGAGCAGCGAAATGGCTGGATCCACTGGCCCCGCGGGAGCGATAGCGTCCGGATTCTCATACCCGGGGTGCATATTGGCGCGGACGGTCACTTCGCCAAAAGGATCGGTGCGCATCTTGTCAGACCGAAAAATCCAGCGCCGGCAGTGTGTGTGCTCAAAATCGTCAACCACTCCCCATCCGGCGCGCGCCGGTGTGAGACCCTGTGCCGCCTTCTCGACACCCTCCGCGATGCGGCCCGGCAGAAACTTAACGTACTCGGAATCGGCATCGGTCCCCAGGCAGGCCATCGCCGCCGGCGCGGAGTGAGTGTGCGTGGCCGAGATCAGCATGCGCTCCGGCGGGATGCCGGTGCGGGCCTGGGCCATCTCTTTAGCCCGATCAATCAGGTCGCGCGGCATCATGCAACTGTCCACGACCACAACAGCCACCTTCACGGCGCCGTCATCCATCACCAGGCATCGTGCGTAGATGCGATCGAAAGCCTTCTCGGCGATACGCGCCAGAAACATCCCGTTGACGATCACGGGAAACTTTAGGGGTGTCACCTCGATCGCGTAAGCTCCGGCACGAAAGGCCGTGGCGGCAGGCGCTTGAGCCCCCCAGGCGGCCGTCGCAGCCAATGCCGCCAATAACAGCTTCATGCGCGTGCGCATCGCACTACCTCCCCGCCATGTTCATGCTATTCGAACAGGTCCGCCCATTTGTTCCATGTTGATCCCTCTTGCCAAGCAACCGATCCGGCGGTACATCAGTCAGTGGCTTAACG
Organism: uncultured Solibacteraceae bacterium; assembly: GCA_964413655.1. Classification (GTDB taxonomy): domain Bacteria; phylum Acidobacteriota; class Terriglobia; order Bryobacterales; family Bryobacteraceae; genus CAYPUQ01. Next base: position 8,687 of record CAYPUQ010000171.1, read on the forward strand.
GGGCTTAACGGCGATGTTGTGCACTTTCATCGGCCCGTCTCGTACTGACTCCTTCCAACCGGCGAACCCTCAAAGCCGCCAACCCACTATAGCTCGCCTTGCAGCACTACGAGGCGCACGCCCGTTGGTCTTCTGGCTCAGCTTCGGGGCTGGCGGGATCCGGTAGCAGCGCGGGAGGTTGCCCGCGGTCCGGTCAGATACACGATGACCGAGGTTCGCGAGAGCGCCGACGATGTGGACCAGGGGTTTCGCCGACCATCCGGATGATAGGGCTGCGATCTCAGGTGTGATTGGACGGCGGCCCACAGAGAAGCAACGTTTGGAGCCTATTTTCTGGGCGATCTGCCGACGATACCAACCCGCTGGCGGATCTCATCCAATGTCGAGCGCTCCCGATCGGACAGTGTGCGAGCGGAGGATCCGGTTCTCCGCTATGAGGTATTCATTTTAGAGGAGCAGGCGCCGCTGGGTTCACCAGGCCCGAGACATACGCCAGCAGCTCATGACCCCTTGATTTTATGCTTTGGCGGAAAGGCGAATGTGAAAACATGGCGTGGTATAAGAGGAGATATTCCTGAGTCCAGGGATTGTCGCAGAGAACAGAAACATGAGAAACGGTATTGTCCTGTTGGCCGCTGCCGGCGCGGCAGTCTTGGCACCGCAATCGGCGCATTCCGCGGTGCGCGTGTGTGCCGCGCAACCTCCAACGACGCTTGTGGACTACCGGCTCGGACCGGCGGAAGCCTTGACCGAGGCCTACAAATGGCTTGGCGAACTGGAGACGATGGTGCATCGCGCCGGCAACGCCGGTTGCGACGTCCTGGCCTTCCCCGAGGACTCGCTGGGGCTCCTGCATTGGGAGGCCGGAAACACCGCGGCGATGAAAGAGGTTTTGCGCGAAGCTGTCCCGGCGATGCTGCGACGCCTGGGGCAGGCAGCCGCGTCCCACCGTATGTATCTGGTCTGCTCCAGCGACATGATCGACGAGGACGGAGCTTTTCGCAACGCCGCGTTTTTTCTCGGCCGCGACGGCAAAGAGATCGGGCGCTACTTCAAAGTTCAGCCGACCATCATGGAGTCAAGCCGCAAGCCGGGCGACCGCTTCCCCGTCTTCCAGACGCCCGATCTGGGTGGGGTAGGAATGTTGATCTGCTACGACATGGTTATGCCGGAGTCGGTTCGCAGCCTCGCCCTTGGCGGCGCGGATGTCATCTTCGTCCCCACCATGGGTGGAGCAGCGATGGGAGATGCCGAGATCAGCCGCTTGGCCTTTCGCGTCCGTGCCGTGGACAATTTCGTCTACCTCGTGGTTGCGAAACGTGGTGGGGGCGCTGTCATCATCTCTCCCAAAGGCAAGGTCCTAGCTGAGGGCAAAAAGCCGGGGGATATCGTGACGGCCGACATCGACCCGTTCAGCGGGCGCGACGCCGGTGACGCTCTGAATTCCCAGGACGATATGCGCGCTCGACTGTTCCGCGAGCGCAACCCTGCCGCCTACGGCATCCTCACGGATCCCAATCCGCCCGTGTTGAACAAGATCCCGGCCACGATCAGCGTTCCGGAAGCCGTGAGCATCGCATCGAAAACCCTGACGGTCGGCAACGAGCGCTTCAAGGAGGCCGACAACTTGATGAACGCCGGCAAGACCGCCGAAGCAATCGCCGCATTCGAAAAACTTCGCGACGAGTTCCCGCGGACCTGGATTGACCGTCTTGCTGGCGAACGGCTCGCGAAGATTCGGAGCCCCGAAGCGAGCCGAGATTAGACGTTCCGCTCGCCGGTTTACAAAATGAGGGTTGAACGTTGCTTTCGATTCCCGTTCGGACCCACTTCGCTTTGGCGGGCGCTCTTTCCGCTTCGTTCCGCGGCCGTGAGGCGTTCAGGTCGAGATCCTGACCCCTACTTTCATCAACTACTGTGGTTCCGCAGCCTGGGCTTGCGGCGCCTACGCGGATGACGATCTCGAAGCGCATTATTTGGCCGGCGGAAACGTAGCGCGCGTTGTCAACGCGCTCATCTCGGGGGACAAGGCCAACACCGCCATGCCATTCAAGCGGCTTGCGGCGGACAGGATGTCCGGAATCCAGCAATTCTCGGCGGCGACCTGAACACCACGGTGGCGACGGCGTGCCGACGTCAATCGGGCGCGAGAAAGCCAAGCGGATTGGGAACCCCCGTCGTGGCAGGCGATCGCCTGGTTCACGCCCACGAGCTTGCCTCGACTGTTTCTGATAGTCGCCAACTACTTCAAGAACTGCCAGGACCCCACCGGTATAAGCGTTCCCATCTTCGCGACCAACGGCGAGAGAGGACTGCTCTCCCTAATGGCGTCTTATTGGCCTGTTACAATTAAAAAGTGGGAACAGTTTCGATCGTTATTCCCATCCACAACGAAGAGCCCGCGATCCTGCCACTCTATGACCGGCTAACCGGCGTCATGGAGCGTCTGCAACGTCCCTACGAAATCATCTTCGTCGACGATGCGTCCAGCGACCGTAGTTTCGAGTTGCTGGCCAACCTTGTCGAAACGGATGCGCGGCTGAAGGTGGTGAGGCTGCGGCGTAACTTCGGACAGACGGCGGCGCTGGCCGCGGGTTTCGACGAAGCGTCGGGCGAGGTCGTCGTGTCGCTCGATGGCGACCTCCAGCACGACCCCGAAGACATTCCGGCGCTGCTCGAAAAAATCGACGAGGGTTACGACATTGCCTCGGGCTGGCGGAAGCACCGCGCCGACAACGCGTTGACCCGCAAGTTCCCTTCCCGCATCGCGAACTGGATCATCGCCAAGGTCTCGGGCCTGAATCTGCGCGACTTCGGCACCACTTTCAAGGCTTACCGCACGGAGATCCTCAAAGAGATCAACCTCTACGGTGAACTGCACCGGTTCATCCCAGCGCTGGCGACATTCTACGGCGCGCGGGTCGCCGAGGTGCCAATCAGGAACATTCCACGCCCGGCCGGCGCATCTCACTACGGCCTCGGCCGCACTTTTCGGGTTCTGTTCGACATTGTCACCGTCAAGTTTCTGCTCTCCTACCTGACCCGTCCGATGCACTTTTTCGGTAAACTCGGACTGCTCGGCACCTTCGCCGGCGGCTTGATCCTGTCTTACCTGTTCGTCTTTAAGCTGATGGGCGGCGAAATTGTCGTCAACCACGGCCCGCTAATGGTCGCCGGCGCGTTACTGCTGCTCGGAGGCCTGATGATGTTCTCCACCGGCCTGCTCGGCGAAGTACTGATGCGGACCTATTTCGAGAGCCAGGGCCGGCGGATTTACGCCGTACGGGAGATCCGCACGCGTCAGGAACCGAAAGCGAAGGACCCGGCGCGGTAGGAGCGCGGATTACCGTTTGGGACGTAGTGGGCTGGCTCGCCGCAGGCCAGACCGAGCGCGTTACGAGTCTCAAAGTGGTAGGTATTCGATCCGTCATCCAAGTGCGCTGATCCATCCTCCTGCGGAGTCAGTACGTCGACCCCGCGCAGGAGCAGCGCAGGCGCGACAGCACGCAGCACGTGTTCGTAGTAGGTAAGGGCGGCCGTGGACCTGCG
>CAYPUQ010000172.1:0-12199 GCA_964413655.1 uncultured Solibacteraceae bacterium
GTCAAAGGCCGCCACCATCTGAAAGCGGGAATCGATCAGCGCTGGCAGCGCTTGAACTGGGTGTTGCGCGCCTTCCCGTCGGGCCAGTACAGTTTCGCCGCCAGTCTCACCAATAATCCTCTGATTCCTGCCAACACCGGGTTTGGCATGGCGACCTTTCTGCTTGGCGAGGTCTCCGGCGGCCAGCTTGAGATCCGCCCCTTCTTCTCCTTCCACCACTGGTCGCACGGCGCTTATTTTCAAGATGACTTCAAGATCACTCCGCGCCTGACGCTGAATTACGGTCTTCGCTGGGATTTCGCGTCTCAGCCGGTGGAGCGTCACGACCGCTACTCAAACTTCCTGCCTTTCGACACCAACCCCGAGACCCAGATGCTCGGCCAGATGGTCTACGCGAGCCAGAACTATCCGCGGCATTTCGTGGAGAAGGACTGGAACAATTGGGGACCGCGCTTCGGCTTCGCCTACGACCTGACCGGCGATGGAAGGACGGCCATCCGCGGAGCCTACGGCTTGATCTACCTGCTATCCGAGTCCGGAAACATGCAGGGCGACAGCTCGAACGCGCTCGGCTTTACGACGAACACGCCGTTCTTGCCGGAGACGCTCGGTCCTTTCCGCGCCTTCCGGCTCCAGGACGGGCCGCGCGAATTAATTCGTCCGCTCGGCCCTGCCGGCGGCCCAACCGCATTTCGCGGCTTGAATGTCAATTGGCAAGACCGGAACGCGCCGACGCCGTACATCCAGCAATGGAACTTCACCGTTCAGCGCCAACTGGCCGGTCAGTGGGTGGTCTCGGCCAGCTATGCCGGCAACCGTGGGGTCAAGCTCTTCGGCGCGAACTACAACCTCAACCAGTTGGACCCCGCCTACTGGTCGCTGGGCCTGAGCCTTCAGGATCAGGTCGCCAACCCGTTCTTTGGGCAGATCCCCACCGGCGGTCTCTCCGGCGCTACTACTTCGCGGGCGCAGCTTCTCCGGCCCTATCCGGATTACCTGAACGTCACGACCTTCGCCAACCACGGCGCATCCAGCATCTACCACTCGCTCCAACTCACGGTCGAGAAGCGGTACTCGCGCGGCCTTAGCATGCTGGTCTCCTACACGAATGGCAAGTTGATCAACGATTCGTTCTCGAGCGCGGGCAGCGCCGGAGCGATTGGCGATTTCCGCTTTGGCCGCTTCGATCGCCGGCTGGACCGCGCCATCGACCAGGACGACGTCTCGCAGCGCCTTGTTGTGAGTGGAGTTTACGAGTTGCCGTTCGGTCAGGGCAAGACCTGGCTGACCGATGCGCGCGGCGTCGTCAACGGAATCCTCGGCGGCTGGCAGATCAACGGCATCACCACCGTGCAGACCGGCATGCCCTTGTCGGTCCGGGGCGCGAACAACTTCACCGGCATTAACTACCCGGATCTTGTGGGCAACCCGACGCTCAGCCGCTCCGAGCGCGACGTGCTGCGCTGGCTCGACACCAATGCGTTCGCCAATCCCGCCGATTGGGTGGTTGGCAACGCTCCGCGCACGTTGCCTTCGACCCGCGGCCCTGGCCTGTTCGACATGTCGCTTTCCGTGTTCAAGACCTTCAGCATCCAGGAGCGATTCAGGCTGGAAACCCGCATCGAGTCGTTTAATGCGCTGAATTGGGTGAACTACAACGATCCGAACGTCACGTTCTCGCCGAACCGCGCGGGCGTGAATACGAATCCGAACTTCGGCCGCATCACCAGCGCGCTCGACGCGCGGCGCTTTCAGTTTGGCCTGCGGCTGACTTTCTAACAGTCGCTATGTTCCCTTCACTCGCACGACGGAGTCCAGGTCCTTTCCGCGAATCTTGAACTTACCAGGGACCGGACTCCCTTTTTTGTCGTGCTGGTGTTCGATATCGAACCAGTTGCCCTGCGGTCCGCCGGCGTCCTTGCCGCGCGACTCGCAGACGAAGACCTTTGCCAGGTTGGAGGCCCGGCTCGCCACCGAATCGATGATCGCGACATGGCCGAAATCGCCGAAGACCAGGACGTCCTCCGGCTGGAAATCCATCGGCGACTGGCGGAATTTTCCGCCGGTCCGAAAGTACTTCTCGGGAGTGCTCGGGCCGGCCTTGACGCCAGCGTAGACGGTGTTGAGGTAGTGACCCACGAATCCGTTGCAGTCCACGCCGAGGTACTTGTCGACGATGTCCCAGACGGGTGCGACGTCGGTCTTGCCGAGGATGTGGTACTGGTAGGCGCGCCAATAGCCGATGAACTGGATAAAGCCGAACAGCATCTCGGGGCTACCCTTGCCGCACATACAGGCCATGAAGTTGCTCTTCGGGAAGTCGTGGACCGGGTAGAGTGAGCAGAGAAGGTCGTAACCCTCGCCCTTCGTGTAGACGATGCCCGAGTCCGCCTGCTTGGCCCGTGCCTTGAAGAAGCCCAGCAGGTGGTTTTTGAAGTCCATTCGCTCCGACGGGCTCTTACCCGCCTTGTTCTTGTACCGGGCGTTCAGATACTGGTAGACGGGCGTAAGGACCGGAACCCAACCGTACAGGATGTAGTTGGCCGGTCCGCTGGGAACGAAGTCCAACGTCCACATCGAATGGTATTTCTTGACGTAGTTGAAGGGGGTCATGCCAATTGCCCTGCTCTCTTATGAAAGGGAGCGTCATCGGCGAGCGAAGCGGCTCAGCTGGTGTCCGCTGCTACAATCAAAGTAGATTTACAGTACAACAGGTCTGTAAATCTGGAAAGGACAACGCCACACGATGTCTAAACCGACCCGGCGCGAATTCAGCGGCGAACTTATCGGGATCACGCTTGCGAGTGGCGTTCTGGCCGGCTGTGGCATTCCGGCCGCGGCACGCCCGATCGTGCGGCCCCGCAAAGACTGGACCGCCGGATATCTCCACCTCGAACAGAGCGGTGAATTGGCCCGCCGCGAAGCCCAACTGCGCGCCATCTATGAGAGTTGCCGCCTCTGCCCACGCGCCTGCGGGGTGAATCGCCTGCGCGGTAAAACCGGCGTCTGCGGACTCCCGGCCCGGCTGAAGATCGCCTCGTCGCACCCGCACTTCGGCGAGGAGCGCCCGCTCGTGGGACGCGGCGGCTCCGGGACGATCTTCTTCAGCCACTGCAACCTGCTGTGCGAATTCTGCCAGAACTGGCCCATCAACCACCGCGGCGATGGCACATGGCACAGCGACGCCGAGTGCGCCCGGCTTATGCTCGGCCTCCAGGGCATGGGCTGCCACAACATCAACCTCGTCACCCCGTCGCACTGCATCCCCAACATCGTGTCGGCGCTCCGGGTCGCGATCGCGCGAGGTCTGCGGCTGCCGCTGGTCTATAACTGCAGCGGTTACGAACCGGTTGAGGTACTCCGCCTGCTCGACGGCGTCGTCGACATTTACCTGCCCGACTGCAAGTATGCCGAGCCCGAAGCGGCCGCCCGCTTCTCGCGCGGCGCCGCCGATTATCCGGAGACGGCCCGCGCCGCCATCCGGGAGATGCACCGCCAAGTCGGGAACCTCGTCGTAGATGAGGACGGCGTCGCACTCCGCGGTGTGATCGTGCGTCATTTGGTTCTGCCGCACAATCTGGCCGGAACCGATCGCTTCGTGAAGTGGATGGCCGAAGATCTTGGTCCGGACGCCGCCGTCAACATCATGGGACAGTACCGTCCCGCCCATCGCGCCCACCGCTACCCGGAGATCGCGCGCGCGGCCACCCGCGCCGAATTCCGCCAGGCGCTTGCCTGGGCCAGCGAGGCTGGCTTAACTACTTCGTCCCTGTGAGTCCAAGTCCTCCGTCCGGCCGCGACAGCGCGCCGGGCGGGGATGGCTTTCTACAATGTTGGTGTGCGCGCGCTGTTGCCGGCTTCACTCCTTGCGGCGACTGTTGCCGGGGCGGAACTGCCGGCCGGATTCGAGTCGTTCTTCAATCTGGAATTCGACGCGGCGATCGCGGTGTTCGAGCGCGGCGCCGCCGCCAATCCGCGCGATCCCGCCGCCCACAATCACCTGGCCCAAGGCATTCTCTACAAAGCCATGTTCCGCGCCGGCGCGCTGGAGAGCGAACTGGTGACGGGCGGTAACGCCTTTCTACGTCGCGACAAGCTCAATCCCACCGCCGACGAACAGCGGCGTTTCGACGAAGCAGTTTCCGCCGCGATGTCGCTGACGAAGACACGTCTCGCGGCCAATCCGAACGACACAACGGCACTGTATACACTCGGCGTCGCGCACGGGTTGCGGGGCAACTACAACTTCCTGGTCCGTAAAGCGTGGCTGGACGCGCTGCGCGATTCGGCCGAAGCCGCGAAGCTCCACACGCGCGTCACGGCTCTGGAGCCGGACAACATCGACGCCCGCCTGACGCAGGGGGTTCACGATTACGTCGTCGGCAACCTGCCGTGGATGTACCGCTTCGTCGGGTTCCTAGCGGGCTTTCGCGGCGACAAGGAGCGCGGCATCGCCACCATCCAGTTGGTCGCCGACCGTGGCGATATCAACCGGTACGACGCCCAGATACTGCTGGCGGTCGCCTATCGCCGCGAGCGGCGGGCGGCGGACGCGATCCCGCTGCTCGAAGGACTGATCGAACGGTTCCCGCGAAACTTCCTGTTCCGGCTCGAAAAGGTGCAGATGTATTCGGACCTCGGGCAGAAGGATGCGGCGCTGGCGGAACTGGCCCGCGTCGAGCAACTGAAGGCAAAGGCGACGCCGGGGTTCGATCACTTGCCGCCCGAGAAGATCGCGTACTTCCGGGGCAACCTGCTGTTCTGGTACAACGACCTCGAAGAAGCCATCGTGAACCTCAAGCAGGCGACGGCGGGCGCCGACGATCTCGACCTGAACACCGGCGTCCTGGCCTGGATGCGCCTGGGACAGACTTACGATCTACTGGGGCGGCGCGACCGGGCGATCGCCGCTTATCGCGAGGCAATGGCGTTCGCGCCGGGATCGGAGCCGGCGCGCGAATCGGCCGGCTACATCCGCAACCCGTATCAGCGGAAGCGATCGGGTTAAGGCGTGCGCGGCGGGCGCGGCTGAAGTCCCAGTTCGCGCAGGCTGGCCGCCGAAGGGCCCTGCATCTCCCAATACTTGATCCGCTGGCTGGCAACCATCTCGGCGCGTTCGCCCATGCTGGTCTCCCAGCGGACGATGCGGCGGGGCAGGGAAGTCTCGACATAGAAGGTGCGGGTCGGCCCGCCTGCAATCTCGACGACCACGACCTCGACGTCGAACTTGCCGGCCGGCACGAGGATCTGCGTGCGATCGCCGCGCGTAAGCTTGGCCTTGGTCCACTCCAGCGGCTTGTGCTCGTGGTGGAGGCGTTGCACGGATGGCAGCAGCGCGACCTCCGCGGTGTCCCCAGGCTCCATCAGGGGCTGGCCGAAGCCGCGCGCCCAGTGCCAGAGCGCGTCTTCGCTCACCGCGCCCTCGGGCAAGTCGAACTCCGTTTCCCGGTCCGCTTCGCCGTCGAAATAGCTGTGCAGCGTCGAGCGGATCTTGGCGGGTCCGAACAGGTACTGGTGGTAGATATGGCCGCACCATTCGCGGCTCGAAAAGGAGACCTTGGTCGGCGTGGCGGGCGGCAAACCGTTCACGCCCGCCAGCGCGACGAAGGTCGAGATCATTTCGCTGTAGTTATACACGCCGGTAGGGAAGTCCTCGATGAGGTTCATCTTCATGACTGGAAACAGGTCGGTCCGGCCCTGAGGACCGCGGTCGGCCTTGACGCGCTGCTGATTGGTGAAGTCCTCGGTGACGAAGATCGCGATGGCGACGCCCTGCCGCAACTGGCCGTAGCGGGGATAGGTGAAGTCGTAAGTATCAACCTCGCCATTGCCGTCCGTCCAGTGACGCCAGAAATCGTAGCCGAGCAGGTTGCGGTCAATCGGCTCGATGACCGTATAGTCCCGCTCGGGCGCCTCATGCGGCGGGGCAGGTTCTTGCAGTGGCGCCGGACCGCAGGCGGTGATGGCCAGCAAGGCCCCCAGTAAAGGCAACGTAAGCGAGCGTTTCATGCGCGGCGCTCCACGCCGAGGCCGGGCTTCGCCGGCAGGATCGGTTTCCCGTTCACTACTTTCACTCCTGTGTAAGGATCGTCGCGGATAAGGAGGTTGCCGTCGAGATCGGCGTAGTCGGCCAGCGGCGAGAGATGCGCCGCGGCCGTGATACTGACGGAGGTCGAGATCATGCATCCAAGCATCGTTTTCAGGCCGAGCGTACGCGCCATCTGGATCATCCGCCACCCCTCCTGCAATCCGCCGCACTTGTCGAGTTTGATGTTCACACCGTCGTAGTGGTTGGCCAATTTCGGAATGTCGTCCGGCCGCAGACAGGCTTCGTCGGCGATGATGGGTACGTTTACCCGCTTGCGAACCCAGTTGACCTCTTCGAGCATCGCCGCAGGCATTGGCTGCTCGACAAATTCCACGCCCTGCGTTTCGAGCCAGCGGATCTTCTCTACGGCCACTTCCTTCGACTTCCAACCTTCGTTGGCGTCGACACGGAGAGGTTTGTCCGTGACGGAGCGCACGGCGGCGATGGTCTCTTCGTCCGAGTCCAGCCCCACTTTGATCTTCAGCACCGGGTATTCGGTGGCCTCCCGCACCTTCTGTCTCGTGACATCGGGCGTGCCGATTCCGATGGAGTAAGTGGTCACGGGCGCATCGGCTGGGTCCGCGCCGAACAGCGCGTACAAGGGCACGCCGAGCTTCTTACCCACCCAGTCCATGAGTGCAATGTCGAGCGCGGCTTTGAGCGCGTAGTTGCCGGGGATGGCGGCCGACAGCCGGCGCTGAACCTTGTCGTAATACCGCCAATCGCCGCTTTCGAGCGCCTTCCCGGCGGCGCGCTGTTGCTCGGCGGGAACACTCGCCGATTCGCCGTAGCGCACGATCGGCGCACCCTCGCCAACACCCGTGATGCCGTTGCGCGAAAGCTGAACGTAAATGACGTCGCGATACTCGCTGGACGACATGGTCGTCGTCCACGTCTGCTTGAGGTGAATGCGCTGCTTGTCGATGCGGAGCATGGAGGACTCACCGGGGGCCGGCGCGGCGAACGCGATTGCGGCGCCAAGGACGTCTCTTCGGGTCATGGACAGCTACAGCAGCACAACCTTCTCGCCGATCCGCGGCCGCTCGCCGAACCGGGCGGCGAGCTCCATCAGAAACGAATCGATGGCAGCGTTCGGGTCCCCGATGCGCGAGAACAACCGGTGGTAGGGATTCGGGACGCGGCTCTTTTCGGTGATGGTAATGAGGCTGCCGCGGCCGTAGGGAGTCAGCTCGATGGTCCACGAACCGGAGTAGGGCGCCTCGCCATCGACGATACGTCGTACGAGGCGCCGGGGCGGGTCGACTTCGACGTCTTCCAGCGGTAGGGCCCGGCCCCGCTGTGGCCACTCCTTCCAAACGGGGTTGCCATGAAGATCGTTCAAACGCTCAACACGCACGACGCTCTTGCGCCACTTGGGATGGGAGGAATAGTCGGTGAGGGTATCCCAGACTTCGGAATTGGACCGGTTGAGCGTCAGCGAACGTCCGGCTTCCTGAGCGGCGGGCAGGCAGTAGCCAGCGGCGCCCAGGCCAAATACCACGCCGCCTATGGCGCCCGCGGTGTAGAGCCCGAACTTCCCGGCCTGCCTCCAACGCATCTATTCGCCAGTGTAATCAAAACGGCGGTGGGAGCCAAACCGGGGCACGGGGATCGATACGGCGCCTGGGGTACTCTCGTAAAAGATGAAGCAACCGACGCGCCGGCAGGCGTTGCAGGCGTCCGCCCTGCTGGGCCTGTCGCAGAAGGGTGGGCGGCGAATCGACGGCCGCTTCGTCGACTCCTCCCATGCGATCGGCCATACGCTCCGCGACCGCGTGGAACCGCCGGCGCCGAAACGGACCGAGCGCGTGCCGGTGGTGATCGTCGGCGGCGGTGTGGCGGGCTTATCGGCGGCGTGGCGTCTCGACAAGCGCGGGTTCCGCGACTTCGTGGTGCTCGAAATGGAAAGCGAAGCGGGCGGCAATTCGCGCGGGGGTGCGAACGAAGTGAGCCGCTATCCGTGGGCCGCGCATTACGTGCCGGTGCCGGGAGCGAAGGCCTCGCTGGTCCGGGAACTGTTCGAGGAACTGGGCGTTTGGCGCGACGGCGAATGGGAAGAACGCTTCCTATGCCACTCACCGCAGGAGCGGCTCTACCTGCACGGGCGGTGGCAGGAGGGGTTGATTCCCGAAGTGGCGGCCGGACGGAGCGACCATGATCAATATCGCCGCTTCGAGGAAGCGATGGCGGAGTTCCGGGCCTCGGGAGAATTCGCGATACCAACGGAGAGCGGCCGGCTCCGGCGAATGGACCTCGACCGGATCTCGATGGCCGACTGGATGCGTGGGCAGGGGTTCGATTCGGAATACCTGAACTGGCACGTCGATTATTCGTGCCGCGACGACTACGGCGCTTCGGCCGCACAGGCATCGGCGTGGGCGGGCATTCACTACTTCGCGTCGCGGGAGGCCGACGAGAAAGGTCCGCTGACGTGGCCGGAGGGCAACGGCTGGATTGTGGCGCGGCTGCTGGAAAAACTGGGGGGCAAAGTGCGCACGGGGGCGTTCGTTCATGCGATCCGGCGCGCGGGCGCGCGCTATCGGGTGCGCACGGCGCAGGTCGAGTACGATGCCGGCTTCGTGATCTTCGCCGCGCCAACGTTCCTCGCCTCGTTTCTGGTGGAAGACTTCCCGGCGATGACGGGGTGGGTCTACTCGCCATGGCTGACGGCAAACCTGACGCTCGACCGGTGGCCGCGCGAAAAAGGCCTTCCGCCGGCATGGGACAACGTTATTTACGGCTCGCCCTCACTGGGCTACGTGGTTGCGACGCACCAGTCTTTGCGAACGCGGATCGAGAAAACGGTATGGACCTACTACTGGCCGCTGACCGATCGCGATCCTCCGCAGGCCCGGCAGGCGCTGCTCGACCGGGACTGGGGGTACTGGAAGGACGCGATTCTGAGCGATCTGCGGCGGGCACATCCGGACATCGAGGAGTGCGTGACCCGCGTGGACATCATGCGGCTGGGACACGCAATGATCCGGCCAACGCCGGGCCTTCACGAATCGGAGTCGCGAAGGCGAATGGCAATGCCGCGCGGCCGGCTGGTGCTGGCGAATTCGGATCTGAGCGGGCTGTCGTTGTTTGAGGAAGCGCAGTACCGCGGCGTCCGGGCCGCGGAACACGTGCTGCGGCAGCTTGGTGGCCGCTAACGCTAACTCGCGCCACCCGCGCGATAATAGTGTGCGATGTATCACTACGACGCGGCGACGGCTCTCGAAGAGCTTCAGGAAGACGCCAATCTTCCGAATCCAGTTCATGTGCGCGACATGATCCTGCGGGCTGATCTGACGCCGGATCAGGCGCTCGATATGAACCGCCAGTTCGTGGCGTATCAGAAAGCGTTCGGCGACTTGCAGGGACTGGGTAGGAAGCTGCTGGAAGAGCTGGCGCGAGCGCCGCACAAGCGGTGACCGCTATTTGTATTTCCGCAAGACGGCCAGCACGCGGCCCTGAACCTGAAGGTTTGCCCCCGGCACGCGAATAGGCTCCATGGCGGCGTTGGCCGGCTGAAGGCGAACCATCCCGTCCGGCTCCTTATAGTAACGTTTCAGCGTGGTTTCGGCGCCATCGATCAAGGCAACGACGATCTCGCCGTCCCGGACCTCGGGCGCCCGCTCGACGAGCACGTAGTCACCGGAGCAAATGTGATCGTCGATCATCGAATCGCCGCGAACTTCAAGGGCGAACGTGCCTTCATGGCCGACGAAGTCGGAGAAACTCAGCGTCTCCGCGCCGGCGTAAGTCTCCACGGGCGCACCGGCGGCGATGCGGCCGGCCAAAGGTACTTCGAGCGAGATGGCGGGACCGCGGAGATTCAATGCCTCCTGGTGGATCTTGGACGTTACTTCGAGCGACCGGCTGTGGTTGAACGAACGCCGGAGGTAACCGCGGGCCTCGAGGCCCAGAACGTGTTTGTGGACCGTCGCGAGCGATGCCACATGGAGAGCTCGCCCGATCTCCTCATAACTCGGGCTGAAGCCTTGATCGGCCTGGAAGCTCACGATGAACTCCAGGACTTCTTTCTGCCGTTTGGTAAGAGCCATTTCGTTTCCCCGAACCGTCCCCTACATTGTTGGTGAACAAAAGCCGAAAGTCAAGTAAAATCGACTGAGGAAGGATGGAGACTCGGCGCGACGGCAATCTGGCCGCGGCCCACCGGGAATCAGTTGCGGCCGCAGATGTCCGGTGTGCGGCACATTCCAGCCGGGCATCCGCCGCGCGGCGCGGGTTCGGTGCTGCCGTTGGTAGCGGCGGCGAACACGGAAAGTTGCTTCGTCACTTCGGCTTTGCCGCAGGACGGGCAGGCGACGGCATTGGTATCGGAGGATCGCACGAGCTTTTCAAAACGCGAACCGCATTCGGCGCAAGCGTATTCGAAGATGGGCATGACTGTTGACGACCTTATTCGGAGATTGCTATCACAATTTTATCAATGAAATCGCGGATGGCGTAACCGGGCGCGTGGGCGTTGTTGACCAGGATCGTGAAGGCTACACGGCGGCCGGCTTTTGTTTCGAGGTAGCCGGAGAGCGCGCCGATGTGGGACATGGTGCCGGTCTTTGCGGTCACGGTCGCGGTGCGGAGTTCGCGAAAGCGATTCTTGAGGGTGCCATCGAAGCCGCCGTTCGGGAACAGGCTGGCCCACGGGACGCGGAGATTGCCGCGGTCCATATAGACGAGCAGCGAAGTGAGGGCGGCTGGGGTGAGCATGGTCATGCGCGAGAGCCCGGAGGCGTCGTCGACGATGAGATCGTCGTCGACGGATTCAGCACGGCGGGCGAGGGCGCGGACGAAAGCTGCGGCGCGGCTACGAGTGGCTGGGGCGGCCGGGCCCCGGGAGGCGGCCAGCAGCGTGAGTTCAGCGTAGAGGTTCTGGCTCTTCTTAACCACCTCCTGGAGGATCTGGAGGAGCGGAGGCGACTCCAGGACGGCGAGCGATTCGTGTTCGGGTTCGGCTACCGCGTCCAACGAGTAACGATGGCGGGCAAGGGCGTACCCTTCGGCCTCGATTCCCATTGCCAGCAGCGCCTCGTGGAGCGCGAACGCGGCGAAATCGGCGGGATCGGGGATCGCGATGAGATAGCTGGCGCCCTTGCTGGCGATGGGGATGACGCCGGCCAAAACGACATCGCGCCGGGACGAGCCGCGATAGAGCTTGATTGTAGTTGTACCGCGGGCGGAGGTGCGAGCCTGGACGTCGAACTGGAAGTAGTCCAGAGCGGGTTGGGTTGAGACCAGGACGGGGTCGCCCGGCGCCGTTGCGGGGCGGATTCGAACCAGAACCGCGTTGCGGTGAATGGTGAGGGCGCTCGCGGGCGCGCCATATTCCCACAAAAGGTCGCTTTGCACGACGCCGGGCGCGTGTGGTTCCCAAAGGAACGCCGTATCGTCGCCGATAATGTTGCCTGTGATACGGGTGATACCCCGGTCGACAACGGCGGCGGTGAGTTCGTCGAGGCAGGCGAGGCCCGTCTCGTTTTCGGTTGTAACGTTGGAAAACTCGGGGAGGCAGAAGGCCGGGTCACCCGCGCCAATGAGGGCAATGTCGCCGTGAAGCACGCCGTTGTTGTCTACTTCGCCTTCCATGCGCAGAACCGTCTGAAAGCGGTACTGAGGTCCAAGGCGCGTCAGGGCGGTCGCGGCGCTGTTGAGCTTCTGCACCGATGCCGGGACGAACCACGAGTGGGCGTTGCGTTCGTAGACGGGCTTGTTGGTGACGAGGTCAACGGCGCTGGCGCCCCAATGGGCGCGGGCGATGACGGGATTGGCCGCCGCGATGGCCTCGATTTTTCGCTCGAGATTGGTCTGGGCCGCGAGTGGCAGCGCCAGCATCAGCGCTGTGAGCGAGAGAAATGCGGCTCGCCGTCGCATGGTGGCAGGCAATTTTCAGTCTACCGTGTCTACCGCGGGTCGCCCACTGACACTGGCGGCGATGTTAAGTGAAGTCACTATCAGCGAAGCTTACGAAGCGAGGAGGCAAGGGATTGTGACGACGGCGGCGCTGGCCGCCGATACGTCTCAAGTGACTTTCGATCGGGATGTTCTTCCCGTATTACAAAAGCGCTGTCAGGACTGTCACCGGCCGGGCGAAATCGGTCCGATGCC
>CAYPUQ010000173.1:0-12151 GCA_964413655.1 uncultured Solibacteraceae bacterium
GGCTACCGCGCCGCGGTTGGCCAGTTCGCGATAACGACCGGCGTCGCGGCGGATCTGGTCTTCATCGGCGACGGCGCGCGTCAGTTCGGCGCGCAGTGCCTCTACCTGCGCTTCGGCCTGAGCGACGCGGCCGGGCGCGTCCTGTTGCGCCTGTTGCCGGGCGATGCGGCTGGTGGAGATGCGCGATTCGAGGGTCCCAATCCCGGCGCGCGCCTGTTCGAGGCGGCGGCGCCTGCCATCGAGGCGGGCCTGAGCTTCCCGCAGCCGCGCCTGCTCCTGCTCGCCGTCGAGGCGCGCCAACACCTGGCCGGCTTCGACGGGGTCGCCTTCGCGGACGAGGATCTCGCGGATGCGTCCGTTCGCCTTGAAGGCCAGGTCCACTTCATCGCCTTCGATGCGGCCGCTGACGAAGACTTCGCCCTCGGCCGCTTTCGGCCGCGACGTGCCGCAGGCGGCCGCCAATCCGATGGCGGCCACAAGTGAGAGGAATGGGCGGATTCGAGTCATGGGTTCTTCCTCGAGAGGTAGAATTGTTCGCCGTCACCGATGGCGCGATGCAGCGCGGCCTGCGCCAGGTTCCACTGGAAAAGGGCGCGGACGCGGGCGTCTTCGGCGCGCGTGAGACGGTCTTGCGCGTTGACGACTTCGGTATTGTCGGCAACGCTCGAGGTGAAGCGCAGGGTAACCAACTCCAGTTCGTCGCGCGCCAACGCGACGGTTTCGGTGGAAACTTCTACCTGGCGGCGTGCGGTGCGGACGGCGGTCAGCGCCGCGAGAACGTCCGCCGAAACGCGAGCGCGAAGTTCGTCCAGCGTGGCGCGCGCCTCGGCGAGGCGGCCTTCGGCTTCGGTAACCTCTCCTTCGATCCGGCCGCCGGTGTAGAGCGGCACCGTGACCGACCCTTGCAGCCGGTACGTGTTCAGGTTCTGCGCGAGGCTGATGCCGCTCTGGCCGTAGTCGGCGCGAAACTGGACGAGCGGATAGCGCTGGGCGCGGGCCGCGGCGATGCGGTGTTCGGCCGCCTGCACCTGCTGCTGGGCGGCGCGATAGTCGAGCCGTGAGGAAAAGGCGGCGGCTAGCGCCCGATCTGCGGCCAGTGGCTCCGCGGCTGGTGTTTGCTCGCCGTCGAGTTCGAAATTGGCTCGAACCGGCGCATTGAGGAGAGCGGCCAGTTGGAGTTTCGCCGCGACGAGGTTATTCTCGGCTTCCGCGACAGCCTGTTCGAGATTGTTGACCTGCTGTTGACTTCGTTTGAGTTCGACGCCGCTGGCGACGCCGAGTTCGCGGCGGTCCGCCGTGATCCGCGCCAGCTTGCGCGAGAGATCCGTTTGTTCGGCGAGAGTGGCGTGGGCCTGTTGGGCGCGCATCGCGTTGGTCCACACGAGCGCGACCTGGTAGGCGAGTTCCTCGCGGGCGTCGCCGGCGAGCGAGCGCACAACCTCGCGCTGCGTACGGCCGGCGCGGTCGCGTTCGCGCAACGGCAGGTTCAGAACGTTCTGCGTCATGTAGGCGCGGACATCGACGGTCTCGAACGGGCCGACGCGAGAGGGCAGGAACGGGAACCGGATGCCCATCGCCTGCAGGTTGAGCGTCTGGCCGAAGTGCTGATAGCCGAAGCTGAACTGCGGATGCCACTGCGAGACGGTCTGTTGGACTTGCGCCTCGGCTTGCTGGAGGTGCGCCGCCGCGCGGCGCAGGAGCGGACTCTGGCGGAGCGCGATCGACACGGCGTCGCTCAGCGTAAGCCGGGCGGGCAGTTCCGGCGGCGGCTGGGCGGCGGCGGTCAGAGCGAGTGCGGCAAACAGTAGTGTGCGTCTAAACATGACGAGCCTTTCGCTTGGCGGGCAGTGGAGCAGACAAACCGGCGGCGCCGAAGCGGATGAGCCGCTCGGTGGTTTGCGGAATTGTGTCGTGCCCGATGGCGCCCCCGGTTACAGCCGCGAACTCGTGATAGTTCGTTCCGGTGAACAGCATGGAGCCCACCAGAAAGATCAGCCGCCACCAGAGTTCCTCCGGTGGAACGGCGGGCAAGGCGCGCCGCAAGGCGCCGTGAAACCGGGCCATCAACTCTTGAAAACCGGCGAGCATTTGCCGCTTCAGATGCGGTTCGGCTTCGACGAACACCCGTCCAGCGAGGCGCGGCACGTGCGGCGCCTCAGCGACCGTGTCCGCCATGGGCTGCACGAAAGCGTGGAGGATCTTGTCAACCGGGACGGGAGACGACTCGGCTTCGTACCGGGTCAGCAGTTCGAGCCGCTTCGCGTTCACCGCGCCGACCCGGCGGTGAAAAACGGCGAGCAGAAGGTTGTTTTTCGATCCGAAGTGGTAGTTGACCGCCGCGATGTTGGCCTTTGCGGTGGCGGTGATCTCCCGCACCGGCGTGGCCAGGCCCTTTTCGGCGAAGAGGCGTTCGGCGGCGTCGAGCAGCCGGTCGCGGGCGTCGGTTGATTCAAACGTTGGTTTCATTCGTACGTTTGTTTCAATTGTGGACCAAGAAACGCCGCCTGTCAAGGGACGGCGTTTGAAAAACCGTCCGGGCTATGCCTCGGCGGCGACCGGGTTGCGGAGTTCGCCGAGCCCCTGCACCTTCACCACGACATCGTCGCCTGGCTTCAGCCACCGCGGCGGCTTGCGGGCGAAGCCGACGCCGGCCGGGGTTCCGGTCGACACGATGTCGCCGGGTTCGAGTGTAAAGACGCTCGACAGATGTTCGATCAGGTCCGGGATACGGAAGATCAGGTGCTTCGTGTTTGAGTTCTGCAAGACCTCGCCGTTGATCTCGATCGAAATGTCGAGGGCGTGCGGATCAGCGATCTCGTCGGCGGTCACCAGCCACGGCCCACAGGGGCAGAACGTGTCGAAGGTCTTGCCCATGATCCACTGCGTGGTCGCCATCTGGAAATCCCGGGCGCTCACGTCGTTGAGGTTCATGTAGCCGAAGACATGCTGCTGCCAGTCGGCGTTCTTGATGTGGCGTCCACCCTTGCCGATAACGAAGGCGAACTCCGCTTCGTAGTCCGGTTTGGCGGAGTTCTTCGGAAGGACGATATTGTCGCCGGGTCCGATCACCGACGTCGGGAACTTGCAGAAAATCGTCGGAACCGTCGGAATCTCCATTTTCGATTCCTCGGCGTGGTCGCGATAGTTCAGTCCGACGCAGATGACTTTGGGCGGACGCGGGATGGGGGCCAGGAGTTTGACGCCAGCCAGCGGGACTCCCGGCACCGGCTCGGCATGCTGTCGTGCTTTTGCGAGCGCCTCGACGCCACCGGCGATGAGCGAGAGGGTGTCGGCGAATCCGGCCACGGCAAGGCTCACGACCTGGCCGTCACGAACGACGCCCGCTTCGGGCTGCCCGCCCGGCTGTTGAAACGTGCAGATTTTCATTTGGGTAAAAGGACCTCCGGAAAACCTGCCATTGTATCATCCTGTCCTCAGGCCGTTTCCGTCAGCCGCACGATCATGTCAGCCGCGAGATCACCCGCCCCGCCCGATCGCGAACAGATGCGAGCGGCCGCGAATATAAACGGTTCCATCCGCGATGGCGGGCGTGGCCATCACCGTCTCGCCGAGTTCGTTGACGGCCAGCGATCGGTAATTGGGGCCGAGGGCGAGGACGTGGGTTTCCCCTTCCTCGGAGGTGATGTAGAGGCGGCCGGCGGCAGTGGGCGAGGAGGTGAAGCCGGACGTTCCGCCGCCCAGGCGCTGTTGGTAGAGGCGGCGGCCCGATGCCAATTCGTAGACGCTCAAGACCCCATTGTCGTAGCAGAAATACGCGAGGCCGCCGTGGAGCAGCGGCGTCTGCATGTAGTTACCGGCGCGGTCGTGCTGCCAAGCGATGGCTTGGCGGTCACCGGTGATTACGCCGCGCGCAGTGTCGCGGACGGCGTATATCGGACGGCCGGGGCCATGCGCGCTAGTAATGACGATGAGGCCATCGGCGTAGACCGGTGTGGGCACGGGAATGTCGCCGGCGCCTTCCATGCGCCATAGCGGCTTGCCGTCCGCGAAGCTGTATCCGCCTATGTGCTTCCAGCCGTTGACGACGACTTGGAGGCTATTCCCGGCGGAGAGCGGATCGGGCACGATGGCCGGGGTCCCAAACGTCGGCACGTCGGCTCGCGGAGTACGCCAGATCTCGCGGCCGGTGGAGGCGTCGAAGGCGCCGACGAACGAATCCTTCTGCACGTCGGCCTGCACGACCACCCGGCCCGCGTGGATCACCGGCGAAGAGGAATATCCCCACTGAGCCGAAGGCACGCGGAAGAAACCGGCGTCGAGTACGCCGAGATCCTTTTGCCAGAGCGGCGTGCCGTCGAGACGCCACGCGTACAGGCCTTCGGAACCGAACGAAACGATGAGGCGGCGGCCATCCGTAGCCGGTGTCGGACTGGCGTGCGAACCCTTCGGGTGCCGTTTTACTTTCGGGACGCCGCGGTGAGCCGTCCGCTGCCAGAGGATCTTGCCATTGGCGCGGTCGAGGCAATACACGTTGAAAGCCTGCTCGCCTTCGTTCTCGACTGGCTCGATGTCCCCGTAAAGGCCAACTTTCAGATCCGCGCCGCCCTTGGCCGGGACGGCGGACGTGAGAAAGACGCGGTTGTCCCAGACGATGGGACTGGAATGGCCCAAGCCGGGGATCGGGGTCTTCCAACGGATGCCCTTGCCGGATTCGCCGTTCCATTCGACGGGCGGATCGCCGGAGCCGATGCCCGAGGCCGATGGACCGCGGAATTGCGGCCACTGCCCGGTTTCTCCGTCCGCGGCAAATCCGGCGCGCACTGCGAGCAACGAGGCCGAGAAGGCGCGGCGAGTAAGAGTGGGGATCGTCACCTAAGCTACGCGCCACCGGTCGACCGACGCGAACGCCTCGCGGCCGCCAATGTCCGGAACAATACTCAGTTCGAGAACCGCAACTCCTCCAAGCTGAACAGTGTAGTCCTCCACCTCGACTGTCGATCCACTGGGATCGAAGTTCCACTGCTGGCGGACGATCTCTCGGAACGGCTGTCCTTCGCCGGCCGACCAGCGCAATACAAACTCCTGGGTGCGAAACGTCTCGGGTTCGCGGATGCGGAGCCAGATGCGCCGCAAGTTTTGCGGCTGATCGAAAATCAACCGGAGCGTCTGGGCGCCCGGTTCTCCGGCGCGCCAGCCGGGTCCTTCGTCATGCTTGGAAAATGCCCGTTCCGCCGGGTGATCGCCATCCTCCGAAGTCACTTCCACGGTGGCGAGCGGTTCGAGGTCGAGCCACTCGTCGAGGGGCGCCGCGCCTGGCCGTCCGGAATCCGAAACCACGCGTTTCCGCATGGTTACTATTTGAGCAGAAACTCCCTCGCCGGCGTGGAATTGTGGCAGGCTAGTTACTTCCCATGCCGGAGACAAAAAGATTACGAAGCCAATCCTGGTTCGATTCGCTCGAATACTACAGCTTCGCCCGCCGGGCGTACCTGAGGTCGGAGGGCCTGACGCGCGAGGCCTTTCATGGGAAGCCGGTAATTGGCATTTGCAATTCGTGGAGCGAACTGAACCACTGCAACATTCACTTGCGGACGGTCGCCGAGGCGGTGAAACGCGGCGTTTGGCAGGCCGGCGGAGTACCGCTCGAGTTCCCGACCATCTCGCTCGGCGAGGTCTTCATGAAGCCGACGACGATGCTGTTCCGGAACCTGATGGCGATGGACGTGGAGGAGTCGGTCTGCGCGAATCCGCTCGACGGGGTGGTGCTGCTGTGCGGCTGCGACAAGACGACGCCGGCGCAACTGATGGGGGCGGCGAGCGCCGATATCCCCGCGATATTCGTAACCGGGGGGCCGATGCTCAGCGGGCACTGGCGGGGGCAGGACATCGGGTCGGGCACGGATATGCGCAAGGTGTTCGACCTTTACCGCACCGGACAGATCGGCGAAGAGGATCTGTGCGAGTTCGAAGGCTGCGCGGCGCGAAGCCACGGCCACTGCATGGTGATGGGCACCGCCTCGACCATGACGAGCATCGCCGAGGCGCTGGGCATGACGCTGCCGGGCTGCGCTTCGATTCCGGCACCGGATTCGCGACGGCTCGCTATCGCCGAGCAGAGCGGCAAGCGCGCCGTCGAAATGGCGCTCGAAGGACTGCGCCCGTCGGCGATCATGACACGCGAGGCGATCCACAATGCGTTGACGGTGTGCATGGCGCTGGGCGGGTCGACGAACGCGGTGGTTCACATGATCGCGATCGCCGGCCGGCTGGGTTTCAAGCTGACGCTCGACGACATCGAGCAGATCTCCGAGCGCACGCCGTTCCTCGCCAACATCCGCCCGTCGGGGCAGTACCTGATGGAGGATTTTTTCTATGCCGGCGGGCTGCCCGTGGTGATGCGCGAGTTGCTTCCGCTACTCAACGGCGGCTGCCTCACGGTGAACGGCCGGACGCTGGCTGACAACGTTCGGACGGCCGACTGCTTGAATCGCGACGTGATCCGCACGGCCGCCGAGCCGCTGAATACCGAAGGCGGGACGTGGGTGCTGTATGGCAATCTCGCCCCGCGCGGCGCGGTGATCAAGCACACGGCGGCGTCCGGGCATCTGCTCGAACACCGGGGACCGGCCTACGTGTTCGAGGATCACGAACAGATGCTGGCCGAGTTGCTGCGCGACGATCTGCCGGTGACGGAGAAGACGGTGCTGGTGCTTCGGAACGGGGGTCCGCTGGGCGGGCCGGGGTTTCCGGAGTGGGGTCACATTCCAATGCCGACCGCCTTGCTGAAGAAGGGCGTAAAGGACATGGTGCGCATTTCAGATGCCCGGATGAGCGGCACGAGTTTCGGCACGGTCGTGCTGCACATTGCGCCGGAATCGGCCGCGGGCGGCCCGCTGGCGATCGTCGAGACCGGCGACGAGATCGTGCTTGACGCTCGCAATCGCCGGATCGACGTGAACCTGCCACAGGAGGAGATGGACCGTCGGCTCGCAGAGTACCGCGCGCCGAAGCCGCACTACGAGCGGGGCTACGGGAAGCTGTTCCTTGACCATGTGACCCAGGCCGACGAAGGGTGCGACTTCGACTTCCTGCAGCCGGGGGAACTGGTTCCGTTCCGGTCTGTCTGAGGAAAGCCGGATGAAACTCTGGCAGCGGGCGGCTGTTGCGGCAGCGCTGGTCCTGCTGTTTCTGGTGGCCAACCGCGGCGCGTACCAGGGCTACTTTTCGGGTGACGACCTCGACAATATCCGCTGGACCGGCTTTGTCCCGGTGCAAGACTACCTGACGGGGCTGCTCTCGCCGCGCTACCTGCCGAACAACTTCCGCCCGGTCGGTCACGGGTTCTACCGGATGATGGGCAGTTGGGCGGGACTGGAGTTCCAGCCCTGGGTTCAGGCCGTCCATGTGCTGCACGGCTTGAACTGCCTGCTCTTGTGGCTGCTCATGCGGCGGCTTAAAATCGGTGGGTTGGCGGCGGTGGGCGGTCTTCTCTTCTTCGCCTTTCATCCAGCGGTTTTCGACACGTTGTGGAAGCCGATGTTCGTGTTTGACGTGTTCTTCACGTTGTTTTCGCTACTCTGCGTGTTGGCGTGGACGCACGGGCGCTGGTTGGCAAGCTTCGTATTCTTCTGGCTGGCGTTCAAGTCCAAGGAGCTGGCCGTCGCGCTGCCGGTCGTGCTGCTGGCCTACGAGTGGTTGCCCGGCGGGCGGCGGTGGAAATGGCTGCTGCCCTTCTTCGCGGTTAGCGTGTCGTTCGGTGTGCAGGCGCTGCTGGCGAACAAGGGGTTGGCCGGCGGCGACTACGCGATGAGCTTCGCGCCGGCGGCGCTGTGGAAGACGGTGTCGTTCTACGCAACGCGGCTGATGCCGTTCGCGTGGCTGGGTGCGGCTTTAGTCCTAGTCCCGGTGCTAGTGCGCGACCGCCGCGTGTGGTGGGGCTGCGCCGGATTCGTGCTGATGCTCGCGCCGATGCTACCGCTGCCGTCGCGAACCTTCGGCGCATATTTATACGGACCGTTCGCGCTACTGGCGGTGGCGTTGGGCGCGGCGCTGCTGAGGCCGCCGTGGCCCGTGGCGGCCGTGTTCCTCGCGGCCTGGCTGCCCGTCAGCTATGCTCAGCTTCGCGAGTATCGCCGGGCCGAGTTGACCCACGCCGCCGAAAACCGCCGCTATCTGGCCACACTCCGCGCCGAACGGGAGCGAATCCAGGGCGTCCGGACGTTCGTCTACGACGGCTATCCGGAACAGTTGAACTGGTGGGGCGTGCAGGCGGCGCTGCGATGGGCGCTCGACTACGACGACCTGCGCGTAATGCCTATTCAGAATCCGGCGTCGCGCGAGGCGTTCCGGGGCGACAACGTCGCAGTGCTCTCGTGGGATCTTGACCTCCGGCGGCTGAGCGTAGTGGCCCGGAGGCCGGGCGAGTTGCCCGCCTCCTATATCGAGATGGGGCCGGGAACGCCGATTTGGCAGCTCGAGGAGGGCTGGTATCAACTAGAGCACGGCTACCGTTGGACGCAACCGCGGGCGCGGGCCTGGCTGCACCGGCCGGCCGCGGCGGAGCGCTTCGAGATCTACGTGAACGTGGGGCCGGTGCATATCGGCGACGTGAAACGCTCGGTTGTGGAAGTGTACCTGGACGGGCTTTGGCTGGGCACGGCCGAGTTTACCGAGGCTGGGTGGCAGCGCCGGTCATGGCCGTTGCCGCCGGGAGCAGAGGGTGTGGTGACAGTCGAATTGCGGGCTTCGCCCGAGTACCTGCCAGACGAAAACAACCCGCGGCCACTGGGTGTGGCCCTCGGCGGACTGGGGTTTCGCGGGCGGGATTGACGCCGGCGAGCGTAACGCAGGGGCCGGGTTCAAGCGTCCCTCCAAGGTTAGAGGTGGGATCCCACATCGGCGCGAACGAACAGTCAGTCCCGAATCCGGACACTTCGTCCACTTCCAGCTAGCCTCTATGTCGAAGAAAGCAGTAGGCTTGACGGGAGGAACCGGGCTTGCAGCGGAAAAACCTACATGCCAGGGCCGGGATACTCGACGCCAACCAGAAAGAGTCCAGAAGCCGGAGCTCGTGGACCCGCTTTCCGCGTCGAACCCGGTTGTAGAAAATGTACCAGCTCTTCCTGGGAGAGGTTCCCTTTCCCCACCTCGATAAGGGTCCCGGCGATGTTGCGAACCATATGCTTGAGGAAGCCGCTGCCGCGAACGCGGTAATAGAGATGCGGTCCTTCACGCCAGAGCATCGAGGAGAAAACGCGGCGGACTTTCGAACGTCCGAGGGCATCGGTTTCGTCGGTAGCGGCAAAGGCGGTGAAATCGTGCTCGCCCACGAACAGCGGGGCGGCGGCCGTCATGCGGTCTTCGTCGAGCGGATAAGGATGATGATGAACGTAGCGTCTTTCGAAGGGCGGACAGATCTCGCCGCGAAACATGCGATACTCGTACGTCTTGGCGAAAGCCTGGCGGCGGGGGTGAAAGGCGGAATCGGCTTCGGCGGCCCAAAGCACGCGGATTTGCCAAGGCAGCAGCCGGTTCAGCGCGCGGCGGAGATTGTCCACGGGAATCGGATTCGTGAGGTCGAAGGCGGCGACTTGCGCCAGGGCGTGAACACCCGCGTCGGTCCGGCCGGAGCCGGTGACGAGAACCAAGCGCCCTTCGATTTCCGCCAAAACGTCCTGAAGTATCCCCTGGATGGTGGCGAGACCGGGCTGGACCTGCCAACCGTGAAAGTCCGTTCCATCGTAGGCGACCGTGATACGGATGCGGCGCATGCGGGCGGGCGAGGACGCGGCGGGCAACCGCTTGCTCCGCCGAAAAAGCCTACTATACCATTGAATTTTCAGGGAACAATCGCCTCTGTTGCCCTCGTCATAGAGCGAGAGGCCTCTCGATCAGCCTTCTGGAATAAAGAGTCTAATGATGAACAACCGATCTGTAGCAGCAGTGCTCTGCGCACTTCTTCTGATGGCGCCTTCGGCGGCGGCGCAACATACGATGTCGCTGAATCTTCCTGAGCCGGAGGAGCAGTTTAAGGGTCCGGGCAACTGGATGACACGGAACTACCGGCCGCTCGATGTCGCGCCGGTGAACATGGCCAACTCGCCGCGCTTGGAAGAACTGATTCGCGGCGGTAATCTCTATTTGTCGCTGCAAGACGCCATTGCCCTGGCGCTCGAGAACAATCTCGACATCGAACTGCAGCGATACGGCCCGCAGATCGCGCAGGCCAGTCTGCTGCGTGCCAAGGCGGGCGGGCTGCTGCGTGGCGTGCCGCCGACTTTGCAGCAGGGACCGGCGAGCGTACAGAGCCAGGTGATCGGTGGGCAGACTGGGGGTGTGGGCCAAGGCGCGCAAATTCGTGGCACGGGCGGCGCCGACACAGGCGGTACGATCATCACTGCAACGGGTACAGCGTTTCAGAACCTCGACCCCGTTTTCATATCGAGTTATAGTGCCGGGCACCGTACGCGGCCCCAGAGCAACACGATCACTACTGGTACAACGGCGCTCACCTTCGACAGCCAGAGTTGGAACCAAGCCATCACGCAGGGGTTCATCACTGGCACTTCGGTCAGTTTCGGTTGGAACTCGGACTGGTTCCGGTCAAACAACATCCGCAGCGACATCAATCCGTCGTTCGCGTCGAACTTCCAGTTGCAGATCACGCAGCGCCTAATGCAGGGATTCGGCATCGCGGTGAATAACCGGAATATTGTGGTCGCCAGGAACAACGTCCGAGTGTCGGATCTCCAGTTCAAGCTACAAGTCATTACGACTGTGGCGGCGATCGTTAACCTTTACTGGGATCTTGTAGCCTTCAACGAGGACCTAAAAGTGAAACAGCAGGCGCTGGCGCTGGCCAAGAAGCTGTACGAAGACAACAAGAAGCAAGTGGAGATCGGGACGCTGGCGCCGATCGAGATCGTCAGCGCCGAGGCGCAAGTGGCCCGGAGGCAACAAGAGCTCACGCAGGCCGAAAGCGCGCTGCTCCAGCAGGAGACGGTGATCAAGAACGCCTTAAGCCGGACGGGAGTGGCCAGTCCGACGGTGTCCAATGCGCGCATTATCCCGACGGACCGGATTCGTATCCCGGATGTGGAACCGGTCGTACCAATTCAGGATCTGGTGGATACTGCGTTGGCCAAACGGCCCGACCTGGAGCAATCCCGGATCAACATCGACAACGCGCAGATCGGACTGAAGGGCACGAAGAGCCAGTTGCTGCCATCCCTAGACGTGAACGCCACGTTCGCGAATAATGCGTTGTCCGGGTCGGTCAACACCATTCCCGGCAGCGCCATCGATCCGCGCCTCGTGGATGCCTTCTTTACGGGCGGCTACGGCACTTCGCTGGCGCAATTATTCCGGCGGAACTTCCCCGACTATGCGATCGGCTTCCAGTTGAACATTCCGCTCCGCAATCGATCCGCGCGCGCCGACATGGCGATTGACCTATTGAATATTCGCCAGGCGGAATTGAACCTGCGGCGGAACATCAACCAGCTTCGCGTCGACGTTGAGAACGCCGTGATCGCCATCAAAAACGCTCGCGCCCGCTGGGAGGCCGCGCGGCAGGAACGGGTTCTTCAGGAACAGACTCTGGATGCCGAGCAGAAGAAGTACGCGCTCGGCGCTTCAACCGTTTTCTTCGTGATTCAGTATCAGCGCGACCTGGCGCAGGCGCAGTCGAACGAAGTGGCATCGTTGGCGGATTATGCCAAATCGCGAGTGGATCTGGAACGGGTGACCGGCGAGGTTATCGAGAACTACAACATAAGTATCGACGAAGCTTACGCAGGCCGCGTGTCGGCGCCAGCATCGCCGATTCCAGATGGCAGAACACTTCCATAGACGATCTTGCCGTCCGGCTGCAACCAGCATCGCTACGGCAGCCTCGAACGGTCCGTCGATATCGGCGACCACGCCGTCTTGGCCGAATGTGGGATCGAGTGAGCCGGGTGTTCCAGCCGAGAGAGCGCCGGCGAGGCACACGGCCAGCGCAGTTATTTTGATTTGCATGAGCAAATCTCCTCCAGCTGTTTCCGCGCAATCGGGGAGGGGAAGCCATCAATGGGGCCAGAGCGGGCGCGCTGGGACACTTCGGGTGTGGGCGGTGAGCGTGAGGTTGGATTCGGCGGGGATTTTCGGATTCATTCTCTCCTTTTTCGGTGGATTTACGGCCGCAACGCGT
>CAYPUQ010000174.1:0-5661 GCA_964413655.1 uncultured Solibacteraceae bacterium
GTCGTACCTGAGCGACCTGTCGATGACCAGCACGCCTTCGCTTCCGTGGATGGAAACGCCCCAGAAGAAGCCGCCATCGAGCAGGTCTTCTCTGACAAGCCCCGCCGTGATCTTTCCGAAGTTGAGCGGTCCTGGGTCACATGGAAACACAGCGTGGACTCTTGGCGCGCCGGATGAGCTTGTGCAACGTCATAAATCTTCCCGGAGATCTGGTCGAACATGGAAACCACTGCCGCTGCTTCTCCCCAATTGGGATTTGCCACAAAGTACGTTGCGGAGTCGAGTGAAATCCGGAAAGCTGCGTTCCGCTTGCGAACTGCAATACTCAAGGCAACCTCTTCCAGGTTCGCGGCGCTGTTGTTGAAAGAGATGTCTGTGAGTTCCACTCCGAGGGACCGGACCAAGGGGAGGATGACCGACAAGAAGGGATTCGGATTGCGCATCCACGCCTCCACCCACGGGACATCGAATGACTGACGGTGCTCGAAGAAGGATTCGACGATCTGTGGCTGTGTACCGGTGGTGTCCACGGCCCGATTATAAACCGCCGCGCACGGAACACCTGCTTTCCGGTGAAATAAGGGTATGCCGGTAGTCGAACTTCCGATGCACATTGCGGGCGAGGCGCGCAGAACGGATTCGCCTCAAATGATCGAGCTTCCCTACGACGGCGCGCCGGTGGCGACGGTGTTCCGCGGTTCGCGCGCTGACGTGGAAGCAGCGGTGAACGCGGCGGCCGCCGCGGCCCCCGTGCTGCGCGAGATGACGCGAGAAGAACGCTCGGCGATCCTGCGGCGGGTCTACCAGTCGATGCTGGAGCGGCGCGACGCGCTGGCGTGGTCGGTGATGTCGGAGTGCGGTAAGCCGATCCGCGAAGCGCGCGTCGAGGTGGAACGAGCCGCGCAGACCGTCCTCTTCTCCTCCGAGGAAGCGCACCGTCTGGCGGGCGAGGTCGTGCCGATGGACGCGTCACCAGCAGGCAAGGGACGCTGGGCGATGACCGTGCGCGAGCCGCGCGGCGTTATCGCCGCCATTACACCCTTCAACTTCCCGCTGAATCTGTCGATGCACAAGATCGCCCCGGCCATCGCCGCGGGCAACACGGTGGTCCACAAACCCGCTTCGACGACGCCGGTCTCGGCGCTGATCATGGCGGGCATCTTCGAGGAGTGCGGGCTGCCTAAAGGCGGTCTGAACGTCGTCACCGGGCCCGGCGGCGAGATCGGCGACACACTGGTCTTTCACCCGGATGTCCGCATGGTCACCTTCACCGGCTCGGCCGAAGTGGGCCTGCGCATCCGGAACCTGGCCGGGATGAAGAAGGTGACCCTCGAGCTTGGCAACAACTCGGCTGTTATCGTCGAGGAGGACGCCAACCTGGACGAGGCCGTACCGCGCTGCGTGACGGGCAGTTTCGCGCACTCGGGGCAGGTCTGTATCTCGGTCCAGCGCATCTACGTCCACCACAAGGTTCGCGACGAGTTCCTCGACCGTTTCGTCGACGCCACCCGCAAGCTCGTGATCGGGCATCCGCAGGAACCCGAGACCGACGTCAGCTCGTTGATCACACCGGCCGAGGCCGACCGCGTGACGAACTGGATCGAGGAAGCGAAGCAGGCCGGCGCGCGGCTGTTAGCCGGCGGCGTCCGGCGCGAGCGCGCCACCGTGGAACCCGCCGTTTTCGCCGACGTCCCTGACAACGTCAGCATCTCCTGCAAGGAGGCGTTCGGTCCCGTCGTGGGCATCAACGGCTACGAGGCGCTCGACGAAGCCATCGGCCGCGTCAACCGGAGCGACTACGGGTTACAGGCGGGCATCTACACGCGCGATCTCGAAAAGGCCTTTCGCGCCGCCGCCCGCGTCCACGTCGGCGGCTTCCTTATCAACGACGTTCCGCAATATCGCGTGGACCAGATGCCCTACGGCGGCGTGAAGATGAGCGGGACTGGCCGCGAAGGACCGAAGTACACCATCGAAGAGATGACCGAGCCGAAGCTGATTGTCTGGAAGACCTGAGCCGCCTCAATGCGGGCCCGGCGTCGTGACGCGCTGCACCGGCGAATCGGGCACATTCACCTTTGGAATCCAGCGGGCGAGTTCGCGCTGGATGGTTGCGTACTGGGGCCGGCCGGCGAGGTTTTCCCATTCCATCGGGTCGACGCGGTGGTCGTATAACTCCTCGCCGCCGTCGCGGTAGCGTGTGTAGCGCCAGCGTTCGCTCCGGATCGAATGATTGTCCCTGCCATAGGTAGTGACGGCGGGCCGGGCCCACGCGGCGTTGGGATCGCGCAACAGCGGCGCGAGGCGCACGCCTTCCAGACCCGGCTTGGCCGATAGGCCGCAGAGATCGATCAGCGTTGGATAGATGTCGATGAGCGACACCGTTCGCGGCGACCGTCCCTCCGGCTTCGTCACGCCGGGCGCAACGAATGCCAGCACGTTCCGCGTCGATTCCTCCCATAAGCTGAATTTCCGCCAATGGAGCTTTTCGCCGAGATGCCAGCCGTGGTCGCTCCACAGAACGATGTTCGTGTTCTTCGCCAGCGGCGAATCGTCGAACGCATCGATCAGCTTTCCGAGCGCGGCATCCATGAAGGCGATAGAGGCCAGATAGCCCTGAACGGCTCTGCGCCACTGTTTGTATTTGAGGACGTTGGCATGGTCGCCCTCCGGCCTCGCCATTTTCCGCCCGATCGGGGGCACGTCCATCAGATCGTCGTCCTTCACGCGGGGCAGGGTAATCGCGTCCAGCGGAAACATGTCGAAGTACTTCTCCGGCACGTACCACGGCAGGTGCGGCCGGTACAGCCCGACCGCGAGAAAGAGCGGCTTCTGCTGGGGCTTCTTCATCTCGCCGATGGCCCAGTCCACCACTTGCACATCCCCCATCTGGGAATCCGTGACCTTCACGGGCCCCCAGTCGAAGTGCGCCGTGTTCGGAATCCCGTTCAATGGCCGCTTGGGCGGCATCGGATCGTCGGGCTTGTTCTTTTCCTGACTCGGGAAGTATTCGTCCCAACTCGGCGGGTCGGGGTAGGCGCCGTGATAGATTTTGCCGCCGCCGATCGCGCGGTAGCCGTTGGCGCGGAAGTGCTGGGGCAGGGTCACCGCGTTGCGCAGCGCATCGGACCGGCGGCACGGCTGATTGTTTTGATACACCCCGGTCGACGACGGCCGCGTGCCGGTCATCAAACTCGCGCGCGACGGATTGCAGAGCGGCGCATTGCAGTGCGCGTTCGTGAACAGCACCCCGCGCGCGGCCAACCGGTCGAGGTTCGGCGTGCGGGCATCGGGATGCCCGCCGAGGCAGCCGGTCCAGTCGTTTAGATCATCGATTGAGATGAACAGGACGTTCCGCTTCGCGGACGGCTGCTGCGCGCGCAGCACGAACGGAGCGCTACCCAGAGTGGAGAGGAACTGGCGGCGAAACATGGCCGTAGTCTATCGCAGCGGCATGGTGCCTATCGCACCGGTACAAGGACCGCCGGACTGGACACTCCGCCGGCGGTCACCACCAGTTCGGCGAGTCCGGCCGTGATGCCCTGCGCCACTCGCACGTTCACCTGGAACACGCCCACCAAGTCCGGCGCCAGCCCGGCGAACTGCACAGTGCACTCCACGCCGCCGATGGTGACGGTTGGAGTCTCCACCGCGCGCGCCAGCGGTTCGCGGGGCGACGCGCCACCGGTGGGCGGCACGTTGGTGACGCCGCCCAGGCCGGCCACGTAAAAGTAGATGTCTTCGCCCGCCGCGACGGGATTGTCACCGGTTACCAGCGTGTTCGTGGCGTTCCGCACTACCACCGCCCGGCCGTCGTCCGTGAACACACCGGGTTGGCGGGGCAACAGCGGCACGGCGACGCCGCTGCTGGACGCTCCGCCGCGCTGCACCACGACGCGCACCTCGCCGGCGTTGGCGGCCTCGAACGGAACCTGGAAGTTCACCTGTTCCATGCCGTTTACGTTTGCGACCGCGTAGAGCGGCGCCGCGAGATCGTTCACGAGCACCCGCACAGCGGCGATTTCGGCGGGCAGCGGAATACGTTCGGCAGCGGCGATGCCGGGGCCATCGGTGACGCCGGCCACGAACACAGTGGCCGCCGATCCGGCGACCAGCCCCGGTTCGAAGCTTGCGGCGTTGCCCACGGCAGCGGCGGTGAACGACAGTGTTCGCAGACCCTCGATCCGGTAGAGGATGCCCTGGCCGTGGTTGGCAACGTACAACTCGCCGTCCTCATCCTCGCCGAACGTCGAGATGCTGAATGGCGCGCGAAGCAGGAAGCGGTTCTCGAACCGGACTCCCACGCGGAGCAGGCCCCAGATGCGGCCGCTCGCGTAGTCGCCGTAAATATACGTTCCACGCAGGCTCGGAGAGCTCGCGCCGCGATAGACGTAACCGCCGGTAACGGACAGGTCACCGGCGCCGCGGGTGTACTCGTGGATGGGTAGCGTCAGCCCGGCCGGGTTGCAGTTGACGGGCGGAGAGAAGCACTGTGAGCCCTCCATGATGCGCCACCCATAGTTCTCGCCGCCCGAGCTTGATGCCGGCTGAAAATTCACCTCCTCGATGCGGTTTTGGCCAACGTCGGCGATCCAGAGGTCGCCGGTCTCGCGGTCGAACGAGTAACGCCAGGGATTCCGCAGTCCAAGCGCCCAGATCTCCGGATGGTACGCCGGATTGCCCACGAACGGATTGCTCGCCGGAACCCGATAGTCACCGCTGGGGTCGCTCTCGACATCCAGGCGCAGCATCTTGCCGAGCAGGCTAAGGCCGGTCTGTCCGTTGTTCTGAGGATCGCCGCCGCTGCCGCCGTCGCCCATGCCGGCGTAAAGGTATCCGTCTGGTCCGAACGCGAGTTGTCCGGCGTTGTGGTTCACAAATGGCTGTGCCACTGTCAGGACGACCTGTTCGCTGTTGGCATCGGCGACGTTGGGGTTCGCGCTCACCCGGTAGCGCGCAATCACGGTGGCTCCGCCCACAGCTCGCGTGTAGTTCACATAGAACCGGCCGTTCTGCGCATAGCCGGGTGCGAAGGCCAGTCCGAGCAGACCGCGCTCTCCTCCACCCTGCGTCTGGCCGCTCAAGTCGAGAAATGGCGCTGGCAGCACTGCGCCGTTCTGCACGATGCGGATCACTCCGCCCTGTTGCGCCACAAACAAACGTCCGGTGCCGTCGCGGGCACTTTGGATATCGGTGATCAGTGGCATCCCGGACGCCACCTGCGTTAGCCGGATCTCGTCCTGCGCACAGAGTAACGCGGCGGCAGCCAGCAGGAGGATTGGAAATCGAATCGCCATAGCCCTATGGTTGCTCAACCCGGCGGGCCGGGAAACGTTTCGACCTGAGAGTTCGGATGCCTCCGCCGCACATTGATACTGACCGCTACACGGAGGGATGGAGTATGTCGAAGGCGGAGTGTCTGGCGTTGCTGGATCTCGGCGCGGAGTGGTACGCGAACGTGGTGTTACAGCCGGACAGCCAGCAACGGACGGCGAACCGGAATCAGATTCTGAATTCACTGGTCGTTGTGCTGCCCGGCCACATTACGGTCCGGCGCGGATTCCAGGATTACGACCCGGTGGTCCGGGTTTCAGGCGTGGCCTACAAGTACTCGGAGATCGCGAACTGGGCGGCGGGCCAAAACGATGGCGGATTGCAAGC
>CAYPUQ010000174.1:5761-12144 GCA_964413655.1 uncultured Solibacteraceae bacterium
AGGGCGGCAATCCCGCCGGCGCGGCGGCCGCATGGCGCGACTTTGAACGCCAGTGGCCTCCTTCCTTGACCTACCGCACCGATTTCGCGCTGGACTGGACGTGACCAACTACGAGAATTCCCGGTCGAAAGCCTTCTTCAGGGCCTGGAATCCGGAAGTGCCCGGGTCGATCTTCCACGCGTCGCATTTCGCCGAATCGGGAATCGAGCCGGAAGAGCCCATCCCGGTGGCCTGCCGGTCGGTGATCTTGGCTTTGCCGCTACTGTTGATCTCGACGTACACAGTATGCCAGAAGGCATCCTTCGTCTCGGTCCCGGGCGTGCGTTCGTAGGACACAATGTACGCCTTGCCGCGATACGACGCCGTTTTCAGATCGGCGAACGTGGCTACTGCAGACATATTCTTCCAGCCAAGGTCGGATTCCAGGAGCTGAATGATCTGGACGTCCGGCGTTACGGATCGCGCCACGTGGAAGTGGTCGGCCAGCCACGCTTCCATCTCGGCCTCTTTGGCTTCGGATTCAGTAACAACGGTTGCCGGGTCCTTGCCTTTGATCCGGCTGGTGTCCACCCGGGCATCCGTTAGCTCAATGAGCGTCCTGAGAATCGCCGCGAAAACGCAATCCACCGCACGGAAATCCATCCACGAGGCCATGTGACCCAGGCGGATTCTGCCGGTGACCTGCATGTTCTCCCGGTCGATTCGGAGTTTGTCCCAGGCACGGTACAACTCGTCGCGCACCCAGCGCTGGTCGGCGGCGGGCAGATCGTCGAAGGCGACCTTCTTGTCGCCCACCAATTCCTTCAGCAGGTAAGGCTTGGACTGGATGCGGCGATAGAGCACATCCACGTACCGCTTGCGCGCCGCCGCGGGCGGCTCCCAGCTCTCCACGCCTACGTCGCCGGGCGCCACCAGCCGGACGTACTGTTCCACGGCCTCGCGAAAGCTCTTTTTCAGTTTCTCTTCCTGAAAATACTGCACTCCGCCGGGAAGCTTGGCGCCAGCCTTGGGCAGAACGCCGTAGCCGGAACTGGCGCACTGGATGAGACCGCCGCGTGGCGGCGGGAGCGGATCGATCACCGGCGCGAAGAGTGCGATCGCGTCCAGGCCAGCAGGAAGGGGGTTATGGCGCACCGCGTAACGCTCCCAGGCTTGGGCTTCGGCTTCGAGGTCGCGGTCGCGCAACAGGCCGGGACGGGGCTGGCGGGCGGCGCGAGCCAAGCGGCGCTGCTGCACGACGTGTGCCAGTTCGTGCGCCAGCAGCGGAATCAGGCTCCGGCCATCGCCGCACGCCGTCTCCGGGAGGAGTACCACCCGTTCGCCATTTGCGAATGCGCGCGCGCCGTACCGCCGTGGAGCCGCGCCAAAGCCGATTCGCACCCCACCCAGACCGGCCGCGAGGTTGTCCTCGAACCATTCGCGGAAAACGCCAGACAAATTCCAGGAATTTGAAGAAAAATTACTCATCTTTCGCCTCGCTTGGTCCGACCAGTATAATCCGGCCCGCGACCCCGCGCAAGGCAATCGAGCCGCGCCGGTAAACCGCCCTACGGCAACCCAACCATGCGAATGTCCTTGAAATCGAGGTTGGTGGTGGGATCGTGCGCTTGGAGGCTGATGGTTCCAGGGCCGAGCTTCGCCTGCTTATTGCGGACGACAGTGCCTTCCGGGTGCGGATCTTCCCAATCGGTGACCGGCCACCCGTTGATCCAGATGGTGAAGTTGCGTCCGTTGGCAATGATGGTCTTGGTGAAGAACTCGCCGTCCTTCGCGACAATTCTGCGCGCGGGTTGGTAGTGGTAGATGGCGCCGGTGCCGAAGTCTACCGGCGACGTGGGATCGCCGTCCTTGTATTCGTTGCGGATCTGGGCCTCATAGCCGCTCCAGAAGCCGTTTGGATCGCCGCGCATGAACACGCCGCTGTTGGGGTGGTGACCGGGGTTAGCCGGATTCGTCCGAATCGCCATCTGGAGGACGAAGTTCATCCACAAATCCTCGGTTTCAAGCTGGCCCGGCCCCTTCTCGACGTGCAGCATGCCGTCCCTAACGCTCCACACCGGCGGTTCCTTGGCGCGCGGCGTATCCACCTTGCGCCAACCCGATAGCGTTTTGCCGTCGAAGACGGGCGTCAGCGAGAGCGGTTTCAACTTCAGGTTGCGAAACTCGATAGGCAACCCTTTGTTGAACTGCAGCCCGATGTGCCCCTTCTTCGTTTTCCCTTCGCGCGCGTCGAGAACCTGCTTGCCGTTGAGCCAGACGAGATAGCGGTCGCCGTCGGCGCGGACCTCCATCGAGTTCCACTCGCCGGGCTTCAAGTCGGCCTTTTGCGGGGTCGCGACGTGGTTCACCAGACTGCCGGTGGGGAATTTCGGGTGGTGATTCCAGATCTGAACTTCGTAGCCGGTGATATGCGGTTGGCCCTCGCGGGCGGAGCGGACGAAGATGCCGCTGTTGCCGTCGGCGGCGGTGCGAAACTCGGTCTTGAGGTGGAAGTCGGCGAATACGGCGCCCGTGCGCAGCCAACCGGATTCCCCAGATTCCGCGGCGAGGAGGCCATTCGAGGCGCGCCAGTTCGCGCCACCCTGGGGATGCCAGCCGAACAAGGTGTCGCCGTCGAAGAGGAGCACCCAGCCCTCGGCGATTTCTTCCTTGGTGAGCGAATTGTGCTGAGCGGCCAGAAAGGCCGGCAGAAGTAGGGCAAGCAGAACGTGTCGCATTAGCGAACATGGTATCGCAGCGGCGCGGCCCGTTTGGCAACCGGCTTGCTTCACAATAGGGTAAATGCTCCGAGTGAATACATCCGTGAAACCTGCGCCGATGCTTTTCACCTTACATCAGGATCTACAGAAGACCACATCCCAACTGCGCATGGCATTCTTGCGCTCAGGCCTCGCGATCGCGATGGAGTGGGATGTGGCGGCCGATCTGCAACGGCAGTTTGGCGTGGAGTTGGCGGCGTGCCGTGTAATGGCGGTGTACTGTCCCGTTATGTTATTGGAATTACAGGTGGTTGATCCGACGGCGGCAGCCACGCAGCCGGTTCGCCTGGCGCTCACGGAACGGGACGGCCAGACCTACATGCACCTGGTATTCTTCAGCTCGAACCGCCGCTCGGGATTTCCTACGCAGACCGACAGCCCACGCAGCGTCGAAGAGCGGGTAGTGCATGTGCTCCGGACTATCGGCGCCCGGCAGGTTGCCCAGGTCACCGCTGCCTGATTCCTGCCGTCGCACCCGGCCTCTGCCCGATTTCGTCCACTCGTCACAATTCGATAGAGTGATCTTCTGGTGATCCAGCGAGTGCCCGTCTCTTTCCTTCCTCCCCGCCCTCAAAGCCTGGAGGAGCGCCGGGAGAGCCTCATCCGCGCGATGATGCTGGCGGCGGCCATCCTCGCCATCAGTTCCGCCTACATCTATGTCCCGCGCAGCGAGTTGCTGTGGAGCCGCATCCTCCAGTACCTATACTTCCTGCCGATTGTCCTCGCCGCGTTCTGGTTTGGTTGGAAGGGCGGAGTAGCGGCCGCCGTTTTCGCGGCGCTCACCTACCTGCCGGAGTTCCTGCTCATTTGGCGCCGGAGCCCCGCCATCACGCACGACGAGATCATTCAGGCCGTCGAACTCCTGTTAGTGGGCTCAGTGCTCGGTGTCCTGGCCGACCGCGAGCGTAAGCAGAAGCGCGCGCTCCAGCAGGCCACTGAACAGTTGAGCCTGACCTATCGCCAGCTTCAGACGAATTTCGAGCAACTGAAACGCGCTGAACGGCTCTCGGCCGTCGGTCAGCTTTCGGCCAACCTCGCGCACGAAATCCGGAACCCGTTGGCCAGCATCGAAGGCGCGGCCGACCTGCTCAAACCGGGCACTGTATCGGCCGAGATGCAGGACGAGTTCGTCGCGATTATCCGGAAAGAGTGCCGCCGCCTTTCCCGGCTATTGAGCGACATGCTCGATTTCGCACGGCCCCGGTCCCCGCGGTACGAACCGGCGTCCATCGCCGCTATCATCGAATCGGTTGCTTCGCTCATGGCCATTCCGGCGCAGAAAGCTGGAATCCGGCTGCAGATCGAGGCGCCGAACGGGCTACCGGAAATCCCTTGCGACCGCGAACAGATCCGGCAGGTCCTGGTCAACCTGACGATGAATGCAATCCAGGCTATGCCCGACGGCGGCGGGATCGCATTGAGCGCTCAGTCTGCCGGCAACAAAATGCTGATCGAGGTGAAGGATCAGGGTGTCGGTGTCCCGCTCGGCGCGCTCGACGAGTTGTTCAGTCCGTTCTTCACCACCAAGAAGGACGGCACCGGGCTCGGCCTGAGCGTCGCCCAGCAGATTGTCACCGCTCATGGAGGTGAATTCTTCGTGAATCCCAATAGCCCCAAGGGGACTGTCTTTTCGTTTTCGCTCCCGTTCTCTCCAGTAGCCGGACGGACCGAGGCCGTTGCCGCCGGCGAGCCCCGTTCATGAGCCGCCGTGTCCTTGTCGTCGACGACGAAGAGAGCCTGCGCCGCGTCACTCAGGTGCGGCTCCAACAGGCTGGCTATGAAGCGGCGGCGGCAGGCGGCGCCGAGGAGGCGCTCCGTCAACTGGAACTGGCGCCCTTTGAACTCGTGCTGACCGACCTCCGCATGCCCGGCCTCTCCGGCCTCGAACTGCTCCGCCAGATCCGCACCGACTTCCCCGATGTCATCGTGATTCTGATGACCGCCTTCGGCACCGTCGAGACGGCGGTCGAGGCGATGAAGGCGGGCGCCTTCGATTACCTGACCAAGCCGGTCGACGCCGACGAACTCCTCCTGACCATCGGCCGCGCGCTCGAACACCAGTCGATGCGCCAGGAGATCCAGACCCTCCGGTCGTCGCTGGACTACAAGTACGGCTTCGAGAACATTCTCGGCCGGTCGAAGTCGCTCATGTATGTGATTGACGTCGCCGCGCGCGCCGCGCAGAGCGATTCCACTGTTCTAATCCACGGCGAGACCGGCACCGGAAAGGAAGTCCTCGCCAAGGCGGTGCACTTTAACAGCCCGCGGCGGGACAAACCGTTCGTCGCCATCAATTGCGCCGCTATCCCGCGCGAGTTGCTGGAATCCGAATTGTTCGGCCACGTCAAGGGTGCGTTCACCGGCGCCATCAGCCACAAGAAAGGCAAGATCGAACTGGCGCAGGGCGGCACGCTCTTCCTCGACGAGATCGGCGAGATGCCGCCGGAACTTCAGGTGAAGCTGCTCCGCATGATCCAGGAGCGCGAGATCGAAAAGGTGGGCAGCCTGGAAACGGTAAAGGTAGACCTCCGCATCATCTCGGCCACCCACCGCAACTTGCAGGCGATGATTGAGGACCAGACGTTCCGCGAAGATCTCTACTACCGGCTGGCCGTCATTCCGCTCGAATTGCCACCTCTCCGCGAGCGTCACGACGACGTTCCAATCCTGGTCCAGCACTTCTTCCAGCGCGGCAAGGAGAAGCTAAATCGTCCGGGCCTCGTGCTGCCTCAATCGCTCATACCCCACTTCACCGCCTATCGCTGGCCGGGCAACGTGCGCGAACTCGAAAACATCATCGAGCGCATCATCGTGCTTGCCCGCGGCGACGAAATCACCCTGGAAGACCTTCCGCCCAACCTGCGCAAGGAGGCTCCGCCACTCGATTCGGTCCAGCTCGACCTGCCGGAATCGGGCCTCAGCCTGGAGGCCGTTGAGAAAGAACTGATCCTGAAGGCGCTGCAAAAGTTCGACTGGAACCAGACCCACGCCGCGCGCTACCTCG
Source organism: uncultured Solibacteraceae bacterium (assembly GCA_964413655.1). Lineage (GTDB taxonomy): Bacteria > Acidobacteriota > Terriglobia > Bryobacterales > Bryobacteraceae > CAYPUQ01. The sequence continues at coordinate 11,525 of CAYPUQ010000174.1, forward strand.
ACATCAGCCGCAAGACCCTCATCTACCGCATGGAGAAATTCGGCCTGGTGAGAACGGAGCCGGCCGCCGGGTGAACGCTCGTTACACTGGTATAGATATGAAACAATACCCGGCCCCGCCGCCGATGACCATTGACGTGAACAAGAAGTACACCGCCACCTTCGAAACCTCCCGTGGCGCGATCGTCTGCGAACTGTTCGCTCAGCAGGCGCCAAATACCGTCAACAACTTCGTTTTTCTCGCGCGCGACAAGTTCTACGACGGGACCACCTTCCACCGCGTCATCGCGAATTTCATGATCCAGGGCGGCGATCCCACCGGCACCGGGCGCGGCGGCCCCGGCTACCGTTTCGAGGACGAATTCGACGGCAACCCGCACAAGCACGCCGCCGGATCGCTCTCCATGGCCAACGCCGGCCCCAATACTAACGGCAGCCAGTTCTTCATCACCCATATCGCGACCGACTGGCTCGATGGCCGCCACACGGTTTTCGGACAGGTTCGCGGCGGGCAGGACGTCGTAAACGCCGTCCAGCAGGGCGACCAGCTCATTAGCGTGACCGTCATAGAAGAGTAGGCGCGATTGCGGGGAACAGGGCCGTGCCTCATGGGCGCTGCTT
>CAYPUQ010000175.1:0-12138 GCA_964413655.1 uncultured Solibacteraceae bacterium
GTTGATGCTGACGCTCGGAACGGGTGTGGGCGGCGGCGTGCTCGCCGAAGGGCGCATCCTGCGCGGGGAGGCGGGCGTGGCGGGGCATCTCGGGCACTACACGCTCGATCCCGACGGCCCGTTGTGCGTCTGCGGAAATCGCGGGTGCCTTCAAACGTTCTTTTCCTCGCGGGCGATCGAGAGCGAAGCGGCGGCCCTGGCTCATAGCGGCGCGGCGGAGGGCTGGCCGGCATGACAGAGCTGCGAGGAGATCTTCGGCCGGGCGGCGGCGGGTGAGATGGCGGCACGGCTCATCATCGACCGGGCGACGCGATACCTCGGCGCGGCGATGGCCGGGTTGGTTCATATCTTCGATCCGGAAGCGGTGATCCTCGGCGGGCAAATCGCGGCGGCGGGGGACCGGCTTTTCAGGCCGCTGCAAGAAGACATCGACCGGCGGTGCGGGCGGTTGTTGCGGCGTTCGGTTCCGCTGGTTCCGGCGGCGCTGGGACAAAATGCGGGGATACTGGGCGCGGCGGCGCTGGCCTTGCGTTAGCCCGGTCCCAAAGAGGCGGCAAGCCGATCGGCCATTTCGCGGGCTGTGACGGAGTTCATCCCGTGGGCCTCGGCTTGTTGGCGCGCGTGCCGCGCCACGGCGGCGAGTTGTTCAGGGGTGAGCGCGGCTTGCCCGGTTCGCAGCCGCTCGAAGAAGCGGCGCAGCTTCGCGACGATCAGCGCCGTCCCTTCCTCCTGCACCACTTTCAGGACCTCGCGCGCCATGTAGCCGGCGGCGGCGCTGACGGCCGCGGCGATAGCGGGTGAGGCGGCGGGCAGGAGTTCGGCGAGACCGGGAAACTCCTCGGCTCCGCTGCGCGGCGCGGTCTCCGGGGCGAGATCGCGCGCAAGGTCGTCGACCAGCTTGCGGCCCTCCGGGGAATCGAGCAGGTTCATCGTGTCTCCTCTGGCGAGTCTACCGTACAATCGAGCGGATGGACCTCGATCGACGTTTTCGAACGCTGCCGGAGGCAGTGGACGGGCTGACCGAACTGGAGTCGGAGTTTCTCCAGGCGCGGGACCGCCGTTGTATTTTCCTGACGATCTACGTGCGAATGTCGCGCGAAATGGAGCGTCTGCTGTGCGCGCAGCGTTTTTTGGATAACGATTGGGTGGAGCGCTACACCATTCTGTTCGCCGACTATTACCGGGTGGCGCTGCGGGCGTGGCAACGCAGAGAGAGCCCGCCCAAGGCGTGGCGGGCCGCGTTCGAGACAGCCGCCGGCGGGAAAGCCCTCGTGCTGCAAGACGCGCTGTTAGGGATCAACGCGCACATTAACCACGACCTGGCGTTCACGCTACGCGACCTGGGACTCAACCCCAATCGCGAGCAGAAGCTGACGGATCACGAATCGGTGAACGATGTGCTGGCGTCGATCGCGGGCGAGGTGCAGAAGCTGGTAGCGGAGAAATACGCACCGGGTTTGACCGCGGCTGGCGCACTGGCCGGCAACCTGGACGAGCTGGCGGCGGACTTCAGCATGCGGAAGGCGCGGGAGGCGGCGTGGGAAGGGGCGGTGGCGCTGACCGGCGCGCGGACCGGCTGGGAGCGGCTGCTGGTGAGCGGCAGCATCGAGGCGCGGGCGGCGGTGCTGGCACGGCTGCTGCTGGTCCCGAACTTGAACCGGACCTTGCTGGCGCGGCTGCGACAGATCGAGAGCGGGGCGTGGTGGGATTGGATGGCAGCGGCGCCGAAGCGGATCAGGGCGAAGAAGCTTGCCGGGTGAGGGCCCGCCCCGGCGCGAATCGCGGCCCTTACAATAATTCCATGGCTATAGTTAACCGCCGGTCTTTTCTGTCCGCGAGTGCACTGGCCGCATCGCGCGTACTGGGGGCGAACGAGCGAGTTCGCGGTGCGGTGATCGGCAGCGGCGGGCGCGGCCGTTTGCTCACCTCCGAGTTCAAGGAGATCGGCGTCGAGATGGGGGCGGTGTGCGATATCTATGAGCCGAACCTGCAGGCCGGGTTGAAAGTGGCGTCGAGCGGCGCTCGGGGGTATGACGATTACCGGCGGATGCTCGAAGACAAGTCGATCGACGTGGTGGTCGTCGCGACGCCCGACCACTGGCACGCCCAGAACACCATCGACGCGGTGGATGCGGGAAAGGACGTCTATGTCGAGAAGCCGCTGGCGCACACGATCGAGGATGGCTTCCGCATGGTAGCGGCGGCACGGCGCACCAAGCGCATTGTGCAGGTGGGCACGCAGCGGCGGAGCTACGATCTGTTTCTCGACGCGAAGCGTGTGCGGGAAACCGCCGATATGGGCAGCGTCCACCTGGTGAACGCCTGGTGGTACAACCGTCAGGATTCCCTGCGCAAAGCCAACATCGAAGGGAAGATCGATTGGGCGCAGTGGCTGGGCCCGGCGCCGAAGCGCGAAGTGGACGCGACGCGGTTCTTCAATTGGTACTACTATTGGGACTACTCGGGCGGCCTGATGGTGGGCCAGGCGGCCCACGCCATCGACGCGATTCAGTGGTTCGAGGACCGGCAGTATCCCTTGGCCGTGTACGCGTCCGGCGGCGAGCCGAATCTGAAGCCGGCGGAGATCCCCACCAATACCAGCATGAGCATCGAGTTCCCGGGTAACCTGCTGGTGGTGTTCACGGTCGGCTATCAGACGATGCGCTATGCATCTCACATCGACCAGAGGAAGCAGTTCCTCGGCACGAAGGCGCGGTTCGACGTGGGGCGAGAGTCGTACGCTTTGTATCCGGAGAATCCGAAGGCGACCAGACTTGAGCCAACGGTTCAGGAGGCGCGGCCCGGCACTTTCGGAGCCGCGACGCGCATGCACATCCGCAATTTCCTGGATTGCGTGCGAAGCCGGAAGGACCCGAACGCGACGGTGGAGATGGGCCAGTACACGAACGTGGTGATGTGCATGGCGATCGAGTCGCTACGGACGAAGCGGCGGGTGACTTACGACGAGCGGGCGCGGCGGATGGTTTGACATCTGGCGCATAGTCTCTTCTGCCGGTTCAGCGGACCACCGAGATCGAAAAGCCGCCCGAACCGGCGTTGACCATCTCCGTTTCGAGCGCGGCGTCCGTACGTATCTTTTCCAGAAAGTCGCGCATCTGGTGTGGGTGCGACCGGGTGTTGTGTGCCACGATGACGCTTCCTTTGCGCAGTTTCGGCCAGGCCAGTTCGAGGTACTTCAGGTAGTCTTCCTTCACGGCGTCGAGGAATATCAAGTCGAGCGGGCCGTCAACCTTCGGTATTTCCGCGAGCGCGTCGGCCAGACGGAATTCGACAAGGCTGTCGAGGCCGGTCGCGTTGAGATTCTCCTTGGCGGTCCGATGGCGGCCTTCGTGAATTTCCACAGTGACCAGCTTCCCACCAGTCTCGCGCAAGCCGCGAGCGATCCAGATGGTGGAGTAGCCGGTTGAGGTGCCGACTTCGAGCACCCGCTTTACGTTGTGCTTCTTGACCAGGTCGCGCAGGTAGCGGCCTTCGGCGGGTTCGACGTTGGCGTATCCCTGGCCGGGCGCCCGCATCGATTCGAGGTGGCTGTCGATCTCGGCGTCCGAGCGCGGGCCGTCGGCAGCGGCCAGCAGGAAGATGAAAGCGGGCAGGGCGAGAAACAATCGCATCGAAACCTCCTATGCGTTCTCGCCCGTTACCGTAACACAGTTCGGCTTACTGTTTCTTCTCGATACGCCGCTCGAACCGCATCGGCGGGGGCGCGTCAGTCAGGGTGTAACCGGACGGGACCTGGAACGCACCGGAAGGCTGTTCGCCGCGTTTGACGTTGGTCAACCTGTAAGCCGTGTCACCATGCATCGGATCGGTGGTGCGGCTCATCACGACCACCTGGAGTTCAGGCGAATACCAGCGCTCGCTGGTGATCGTGATCGGCCGGTCGTTGCCCATTTCGCCGGCGGGAATCGTGTGCGTGGTGCGCTTACCCTCGCAGACGACGCTCTCGATCGTCTGTTTGCCAAGATCCTCGGACTTGGCGTCCTTTCCACCGAAGAACATCACCCGATCACCCATCATAGGAGCCGCGTGGACCGCGGCAACCGGGGCGGTCTCGATCAGCACATCCTCTTTGCCTTCGCCCCGCCGAATGACGCGAACCTCGCGTTCCACCCGGACCTGCTTGCCGTCCTCGGACTGAAACATGAAAGCGCCGGGAGGTGGCCCGCCCGGTTCCGGCATCCGGAGCCGGCGCGCGGTCTTGTCGTTTTCGTTGAGGATAATAGTTTCCTTCGCCACCGGATCGTGGATGGTGACGATTCGTTGAGCATCGCCCGACGACGCCCACGGGCCAATATGCCGCAGCGTCTGTTCCGTCCGCGTGCGCCCTTGGCTGTCGCGGGCAAAGCTGGAGACGTTTTTCCGCGAGATACGGGTCCCGTCACCGAGTACTTGAGTGAACTCCGTGTGCCCGTCGGCGCTGTACGGAGCGCCGGTTACGACTTTGCCGCCGGCGAAGCCCTCGGCCCCGATGAAGTTGAACGTGGCGGGCTCGGCGCCCACCGCGACTCCCTTGATGCGTATCCGCTGTCCCGGTTCCTGCGCCGCCGCACCGATGGCGAAGGCGAGCGCCAATATTGCCGTGTCTTGCATTCGAATCATAGCCACTCCTTGGTTATTGTTCTCGAACGAACCGTACCGCGCGCGCCACGCCGTCCGGACTCACTATGACGTCAGCCCGCACCAAACCGCCCTCGTACTCCGGTCGAACCGCAAACCCGAACCGGCGGAGTTCCGCTCGGGGCAACTCGATCCGCAGCATCTGCAGACTCTCATCCGGCTCGAGCGGACCCGCCGTCAGCGGAATGAATCCGGTAGCCATTTCGGCCTGGTCCGTGCCCTCGTCCGGTTGCGGCGCGGGTTGCCGCAGAAGCAGCACGCCCCCCAACAGCACGGCCGCGACCGCGCCCCATGCCCAGGCGACAGACCGCACCTGCGCCGCTGGCGGAACGCCGCCAGAACGCTCTCTGCCGCGTGCGGCGGCGCTTGGCGGTCCCCATCGGCTTCGCGGAGCAGCGCCAGCGCCTTTAGGACGGCCCGGTCGCGCGCCTCGGCTCGCTCGAAATCGTTCATACTCATCTCTTATTCACGGTCTCCGGCCGCAAAGTTCCCTGAAGTTTGCGATAGAGGATCTGGCGCGCCCGGTGGAGGCGGCTCCGCACGGTGCCGATTGCGCAGCCGAGCACGGCGGCCGCCTCGGCGTAGTCGAGTTCCTGCAGATCGCAGAGCACCAGCACCTCGCGGTAGTTGGACGGGAGCGAGAGCACGGATTGGCGGACCGCTTCGACCGCTTCGCGGCGGGCGAGGCCGGCCAGCAGGTCGTCCGGCGCGGCGGCCTCGATCTCCCCGGCGGGCACGTAGTCGCGCTCGCGCTGGAACAGTTGGAGCATTTTGTTGCGCGCGATGCCGAGGAGCCATGCGCCAACCGCGCCGCGCTCCGGTTGGAAGCGCGCAGCCCGTTCAACCACAGTGAGGAACACCTCCTGCACCGTTTCCTCGGCCACTGTTTCCGACCCGCTCATTTGCATGGCGAAGCGGTAAATCCGTCCCTGGTGGCGCCGGAACAGTTCGGCGAAGGACGTCTCGCAGCCGCCGTAGCTGCGCCGCAGGAGTTGTTCGTCGGTCGGCTGCGAGGCCATCTGCACCTGTATTCCGTTCGCCGCCGGAAAAAGTTCCAGAAATGTTCAGGCGGCGCGCGATGCAGCGCGCAGGGTTTCGAAGAACGCCTCGATGTCCGTAAGGCGGGTATGGATGTGCGCCGAGATCCGCAGACGGCGGCTGCGCGCGATCCAGATCTTGCGCTTCTCGGTGAGCTTCTCGAAACGCTTGTAGACGTCTTCGGGCAACTCGATCGCGACCAGCGCGCCGTAGAGGGTGTCGTCGTCCGGAGTGAGAACGGGGAACCCGGAATCGACGGCCTTGGCGCGCACCTGCCGCGCCAGTTGGTGAATGCGTTCGTAAATGCGGTCGTGACCGATGGAACGCGCGAAGCGCAGGCCGGCCATCATCCCTTCGAAGATGCCGCGGTTGTTCGTGCCCACCTGCATGAAGCGCGCGGCTTTCAGGTCGAGGTTGCTCCAGGCCGTGGTGGCGACAGTAGGCCACAAGCGGTCGAGCGCGCCGGCGCGTCCGTAAAGCAGGCCGCAGCCGGCGGGGGCGAACAGCCATTTATGCGGGCTGCCGGCGTAATAGTCGCAGCCGAGATCGGCGAGACGCACGGGGATCTGTCCATTGATGTGCGCGCCATCGACGATGGTGACCACTCCCTTAGCGCGGGCCGCGTCGCAGATTTCGCGGACGGGCAGGATCAGTCCGGTGTGAGTGGTGATGCCGCTGAAGAAGAGTACGCGCGTCTTGGGACCGATGGCGGAGATCATGAGATCGGCCAGTTGCGCGGCGTTTTTGGGCGGCAGCGGCAGCGGGACTTCACGGACGGCCAAGCCGGAGCGCTTGGCGCGCAACTGCCACGGCCCGCGGCCGCTGGGGTGTTCCTGGTCGGTCATGACGACTTCGTCACCCGGTTTGAGATCGATTCCGGCGGCGATGAAGCTGATGGCCTCGGTGGCGTTGTGCGTGAAGGCCAGGTCGTCCTTGCCGCAGCCGAGAAACTCCGCCATCTCGGCGCGCTCGGCGTCGAGCGTCTCATAGCCCCAGCGCGGGTACTCATACTCGGGGATCAGCAATCCGGCGGCGCGTTCCGCGAAATCGCACATGGCGCGAAGCACGGGCCGTGGCGTCACGCCAAGGCTGCCGTTGTTCATGAAGTGCCGCCACTCGGGCAGCAGGAACTGGTCCTTGCGAATCCTGCTCCAGTAGCGTTCGGCGTCGCGGGCGGCCAGCGCGGCATCGGGGAGCGGCGTTACCTTGACGAACGCGGCGGCCGGAAGCGCGGCCAGCGCGCCGGCAATCGTCCGGAGAGCGCGTCGTCGTTGCATCTCACCCTCAATTGTAGTGGGCGAGAGAGGACGATCCGTCAGAGCAGACGAAAGTTCACTTCAACGGTTGCGGCGACTGTTACCGGCTGCCCATCCTTGACGCCGGGCCGGAACTTCCATTGGGCGATGGCATCCAGTGCCTTTTCGGTGAGTCCGAGTCCCACCTCGCTCAGGATTCTCAGGTTCCGGGGGACACCGTCGTGGCCGACTTCCACATAAAGCACAGCCGTGCCCTCGTACTTCGCGAGGCGCGCCTCTTCCGTGTATTGCGGTTCCACTTTGTGAACGAGTGCGGGGGCCTTCACGTTGCCGCCGATGCGATGAACCGGTGAGGCCGGCGCCAATTGACGGCGGGTCGATTCCGTACGCGCGCCGAGGCTCTTGCGCAATGCGGCGGCGCGCTCCTGCATCGATCGCGCTTCTTCTTCGCGATTCTGCCGACGCAACAACCGGGCGTGTAGTTCCATGATAGTGGCGGCGTCGTTTGAGTCCGGATTTTGAGCGGCGAGCGCGCGCTGATAAAGCGCCTCCGCCTCATCGAGTTTCTCCTCCCGCTGCCGGACGACGGCCATCCACATGGCCGGGACGCCGGCGTGGGCCGGCCCGGCGAGGTAGGCGCGCTGGAAGAAGTCCATCGCTTGGCCGAGTTCGTTTCTGACGGCTGCCGCGATGCCAAGCCGGACGAGCGCCGGGGCGGCTTCGGGCCGGTCGCCCAGGATGGCGGCAGCCTGTGTATAGAAGGCCTCGGCATCGGCGGCTCTGCCACGCCGGTGCTCAAGACCGGCGAGATTCAACAGTCCGGCGCCATAAAGGACACTCTGGCGGCCCGCAAGTTGAGCCCGGATCTCGATCGAGGTGTCCCGAAGTTTTCGCGCGATGTCGTATTCCCGCAATGCCTCCGCAGCCTGGGCCGCGCCGTCTAACATTTCGTAGTTCCGCTGGGAGGAGGCCGCACGAACAGTGGCGTCCACATCGGCCGGTAGCGGCGGTGGCGCGCCTTCCTGCGCGCGGAGAGCCGCGAGCGGGGTGACGACCGCCACGACAAGCAGCGCGGCGGTCGCGACGTACGACCGGCGTGGCGCACTCCGATTCCGGCCGGAATCCAGGATGGCGAGGAGCCGGCCTTCCAGTTGAGAAGGCCTCGCCATGGCGACAGACGCCGATGCGATAACAGGGATCGGCTGCATCGAGCGGGCCACTTCGAGCAGATGGCCGGCATAGTCGGGCGCTTGCGCGCCAGCCGCCAGGACCAGGTCGTCCGCCGCGCGCTCCCGCTCTTTTACGAACTCGCGCCAAGCGATCCATGCGAGGGGATTCCACCAATGGAGGCACAAGGCCGCGCGAGCCAACAAGTGCGTGACAGTGTCACCGCGCCGAACGTGAGCCAACTCGTGAAGTAGCACATGGCGTAGACGCTCCCGGGTCCACCCGGCACCGGCTGGTATTAGCACGGCCGGGCGGAAAACGCCGCAAGTCATCGGCATGCTGCCGCTCCGCGTTTCGAGTACGGCCACTTCCCGGCGCAGACCGAGTGTCCCGGCTAAAGCGGTGAGATCGTCAACGGGGACGAGTTTCGAGGCGCGGCGGATGCGCCGAACCGCGGTTAGGCTCCGTTGCATCCGAACCAAGCTCGCGGCCGCGCCTAGTGCCCACAAAACTATCAGCGACAGACGCCAGCCGGGCCGCCAGGGTAAGCCTGTCGCCGGGGCGGTTGTCCCGCCGGGAGTACGTTCTGGCTGCATCGCGGGCTCGCCGGCCGGGACCGAGCCGGTTATCCGAAACGTCGCACCGAGCGGCAGGTGCACGCGGTCGACGGGTACACGCAAGGCTGGCAATGCCAGGGACAGGAGCGGTAGCGCGAGTAGAGACGCGAACGCCGCGGTCCAAAGCAGGTGGCGAACCGCGGCAGACCACCGCCTTGCGAAAAACGCGGTTAGACAGGCCAAGCCCAGCAAGGCAAAGCTCTTCAACGCCGTGGCGGCGAAGAACGGGAATACGCCCAACTCAATCCATCCAAACATTCACTTACCTCCCTGTTTGGCTCGCTCGATCATTTCGCCCATGCGGTCGAGTTCCTGTTGCGTCAACCGCCGGGAAGAGACGTCGAGGAGCGCAGCGACCATCTGGTCCGGCGCATCGCTGAAGAACGTATCCAGCACCTGCTTCACGGCTGAGCGCCTGGCCCGATCCGGAGTTACCAGCGGAGTGTAGACGTACTTCAGATCTTCAGCGTGGTGCCTGGCATGGCCCTTTTCCTCCAAGACGCGCAGGATGGAGCGCACGGCCGAGTAGCTGGGCGCGTCGTCCATGGCGTCGCGGATCTCGGCGGCTGACGCCTTCCCACGCTGGTAGAGGATCTCCATGACTTGCCGCTCGCGGCGGCTCAGTTTCGAAAGCGCCATGTTCATCTCTTATGCCGATATTTCAGCACTATGCTGAAAAAATAGCATAACTGAATCGCGGTGTCAACAACTTTCAGCGCAAATGTACAAAAGCGCCGACCGGGTGAAAGGCGGACCCGAACGGCGCCGTTAGAACTCCCGCCGCCGCCTAGGGCCAGGTTGCGTCTGACTTGCAGGTTGCCATCCAGCCCGAGACCGCCGGCGGCGGCTCCGCTTCCGTTGACGCGCAGCAGCAGTAGGTGCGCGGCGAGAGGGCGTGATTCCAGCCCACGGCCAGCGTGTACCGGCGCGAGTCCACTTGCTCGGCAATCCACGTCTCGTGCGGCGGAAGGTGGAACCGGTCTCCGTCGCGGCGAACGCCGGATCAGATTCTACGCCGGCAACGGCCCCCGGACCATTCCCATGGCCGCAGAGACCGGCGGCGTTCTCGTGGTCCGCGTTCACGCATCGGGCATGCCGGAGGCGGGCGCGACGGTGAGCCTGTCCGGGAGCGAGCAGGCCTACGCGACGGACGCGTCCGGCGAGATCCCATCGAGGCGCCGGCGGGCGAGCGATCGCTCGCAGCCGCGGAGGAAGGCTACTTTCCCAACGCGGCGAAACGCGTGGCGCTGTCGGCGGAGCGATCGACGACCGTCTCAATTGAGCTGCGGCGGTTGACCACGGCCACGGAGACCCTGGTGGTGACCGCTACGGGCACGGAGTACAGCGTGCAGGACGCGCCGGTCCGCACCGGGCTCATCCGGCGCGAGGATGCCGAGAAGCGGGTGAAAACCATAACCGGGGCAGATTTCCGCTGCAGTCGATTTGCGACTCCTGGATACTCGATGCGGGCCCGTCCGGCTCCTTTTCGCCGTGCTCTGCCTCGCCGGGGGCTGGCGGGCGGCGAACGACTCCCGGCTCAGCCGCTTCGCCTGCCCGCCTCCGACGGCTCGATGTACAGTTACAGTCTTGACAGCTTGCGGGGCGTGTAGTTGTCTTGAATTTCTGGGCGACGTGGTGCAAGCCGTGCCGGCGGGAGATTGCGTTGCTCCAGCGGGTCGGAGCGAATACGCGCCCAAGGGAGTCGAAGTCGTCGGCGTTACGATGGACGCGCGCGGCTGGCCTGCCGCGACGCCGTTTGTCGCCGCCAACGGCGTCGACTATCCGGTCCTGCTCGGAACCCTGAAAGTGGCCCGCGACTACGGCGGACTCAACACGCTTCCCCTCAGCCTGTTTCTCGACCGCCGGGGCAGGATCGCGGCCGCCTTCGACGTCGTCCTCGACGAAGCATCCGCTCGCGGCATCATCGAAGCGCTCCTGGAACAGTAGCGATCCTCTCACGCTCAAAACCAGGCCGTCCACAGGAGAATCCCGCCCGTCCATGAGTTCGCGTGCAGTCCTCAAAAGGAACCAGCCACAAACTGGATCATGGACTTCCTGCGCCGCCACGTTCGCCACGCGCTCCGCCAGATTCGTCGCCAGCCTGCGATTTCCTTCACGGTCGTGTTGACGCTGGGCCTCGCCATCGGCGCCAACACCGCGATTTTCAGTTTCGTGAATGCGCTGCTGATCCGGCCGTTTCCGTTCCGCGACCCGGACCGGTTGGTCGAGATCCAGTCGGTCCGCGGCGGGCAGCCGGGTAAGATGTCGATGGTCGAGGTGCTCGACCTCAAGGAGCAGGTCCCGGCGATCGAGGCGATTGCGGCACACACCGGCGGCGCCGGCGGATACAACTACAGCGGCGACGGCGGCGGGCGGCCCGAGGAGTGGCGGGCGATTCTTACCACCGGTAATCTGTTCGAGGTGCTCGGAGTCCCGTTTGAAGCCGGCGCGAAATGGCCCGCTCCCGTCGACCGGGAGCGCGACTTCCGAGTCATTCTGACTTACGGCGTCTGGCAGCGAAACTTCGGCGGGAGGCGCGACGTGGTGGGAAGGACGATCACGCTGGATCACGCGCCCGGATACCAGATCCATGGTGTGATGCCACGTGGATTCGACTTTCCGCGCGGCATCGAAGTCTATCGTTCGATCGGCGGGTATACGAGCTACGACCGGCGCGACAACCGCAACGTGGTCGCCATTGCACGGATCAAACCCGGACACACGATCGCGCGCCTGCAAGCGGAGTTGGACGCAGTGTCGCGCCGGTTGGCCGAGCAGCATCCGGACACGAACGCCGGACTCTCGTTCACCGCGATCTCGTTTCGCGAGTTGTACTCGGGCGACGTTCGCCCGTACCTGCTGGTGCTGCTTGGCGCGGTGGGATTCGTCTTGTTGATCGCCTGCGGCAATGTGGCGAACCTGCTGCTGGCCCGTGCGCTGTCGCGCGATCGCGAGACCGCCCTTCGCGTCGCGCTGGGAGCGGGCCGTAAGGAGATCGTCGCGCAGTTTCTGTGTGAGAGCCTGGTGCTGGCGTTTGTCGCCGCGGCGGCGGGATTGGGACTCGCGTGGTGGTGGATGAAACTGCTGCGCGCGATGATCGGCGCACAGTTGCCCGACTGGATGGTGGTCGAGCTCGACGGGCGGGTGCTCGCGTTCACGATCGGACTGTCGGTGCTGGCGAGCGTGCTCGCCGCGGTCGCTCCGGCGTGGCAGTTCTCGCGCCCTCGCGACATCGGCGAGACGTTGAAAGAGGGCGGTCGCGGTTCCTCGACCGGGCGCGGCACGGGCCGGCTTCGCGACTGGATGATCGCCGGCGAGATCGCGATGGCGGTCGTGTTGGTGGCGGGAGCGGGGCTGCTGATTCGCGCGTTTGCCGACTTGCAGGCGCAGGACAAGGGATTCCGCGAGGAACGGATCTCGAC
>CAYPUQ010000176.1:0-12102 GCA_964413655.1 uncultured Solibacteraceae bacterium
TTCGCTACGCTCGCGCAGCCGCCGCGCCCAATCGCCGAGCCGCGCCGCGTCCTCGCCCCCCGCCTGTCGCGCCACGCCTTCGATCAGTTCGGCCCCGATCAGAAAATCCGTTGCCGTCTCCGACCCAGCCGCGAGCCGCTTCCGCAGATCCCGCAACCATGATAGGTAGTGATCGACCCACGCTTCTATCGTGTAGAAGTACTCCCCCATCTCCTCCACTTTGAATTCGCCCCGCCACCGGTCGTTGACCAGAAACTCCATCGGTGACTCGCGCCATCCTGCCGGCCCATCCCGGCGATACAGCAGCCGCGCCGCCACCACGTCGTGCCCGTCGGAGAAGATATCGGCCTCAACCTCGACGCGCTCGCCCACCACCCGTTTGATCGCGAACCGGCCTCCGTCCACCTCGGGCTTGACTCCCTCAATCTGGACTCGCCGCCGCCCATCGCTCGCCATCGACATATTCACACCTTAACAAATCAAAATCTTGCGTATTTTCTCAACGCAATTGACTCGACCAAATTGGCCTGCTATCCTGCCAATTGATGGCCTTAGAGATCCAATTGGACGGTCAGAGCGACACGCCGCTCTACCGTCAATTGTTCGAGCAAGTCCGCGATCTTATCCTTTCTGGCCATTTTCCGGATGGCCATCGCCTCCCGCCAACTCGCGAATTGGCTGGTCTGCTTGGTCTAAACCGGGCTACTGTCGCTTCCGCGTACACCCTTCTCGAAAAAACCGGGCATATTAAAGGTCATGTCGGCCGCGGAAGTTTCGTCACCGCGCCGAATGCCAACCCCGCCGGCGCGCGCGACTGGTCCTCGCTCTTTGCGGGGCCGCCCGCACAGCGGCAGCAGCCCGCTACGGCCGGCGAACTCATCAGCTTTGCCACTTCGCGCCCCTCCGAAGATCTGTTCCCGCTCGACCAGTTCCGCCGGCTCGCTACGGAAGTCCTCGCCTCGCCCGCCCTCGCGGGCATCCTGCAACTCGGCTCGCCGCTCGGCTACGAACCACTCCGCCACGCGCTCCTTCATCGGGCCCGGTGCGCCGGCGTCGCTCGCGACTCTGACGACATCCTCATCACGAACGGTTGCCAGCAGGCGCTCGATCTGCTCCAACGCGTCTTCGTTCAAACCGGCGATTCAGCCGCTATCGAAGACCCGGTTTACCCCGGCCTTCAGCAGGTTCTCCGTCGCGCCGGCGCTCGCCTGCTGGGCATCCCGGTCGCCGCCGACGGCATCGACCTCGATGCGCTCGAAACCATTTTGCAGCGGGAGCACCCCAAGCTGCTCGTCCTCACGCCCAACTTTCAGAACCCCACCGGAGCCACGATTCCCATGTCTGCCCGCGAAGCGATAGTCCGGCTGGCCCGCCAGTCGGGCGCCATCGTGGTCGAAAGCGATATCTACAGCGAACTGCGCTATGACGGCCCGCCGCTGCCGCCGATTAAACAGCTCGACGACTCGGGCGACAGCATCCTTCTCGGCAGCTTCTCGAAGGTGGCCTTTCCCGGACTGCGCGTCGGCTGGGTGCTCGCGCCGCGCGAGGTAGTCGCCCGCCTGGCCGAAGCGAAGCAGTGGACGGACCTCCACAGCGACCAACTGGCCCAAGCTGTTCTCGCGCGCTTTCTCGACTCTGGCGGCCTGGAGGAACACCTCGGCCGCGTTGTCGCCGCCGGTGCGGCGTGCCGCGATGCCGCCCTGGAGTCCTGCGCCACTACGTTCCCCCTCGGCGCCGAGTTCACCCGCCCGCGCGGTGGTATGAACCTTTGGCTGCGCCTTCCGGGCGGCCTCGACGCCGACGCGCTACTGGTGCGCGCGCAGGCTCGCGGCGTCGGCTTCCTACCCGGTCGCTATTTCGCCGTGTCGCGCCCGGAGCCGTGCGCGCTCCGCCTGAGTTTTGCCGGGCTCAAGCCCGCGGAGATCCGCCGTGGCATCTCGATCCTCGGCGGGATCGTAACCGAAGAATTGGTGCACCGCCACGACGCCGGACGCTTCGAGCCCGCCGTGGCAATGGTATGAGCTTTCACTCGCAGGAGGGTTATTTCAATGTTTCTCGATGAACAATTCCGCGTCAAAGTTGGGCTCGCCGAGATGCTCAAAGGCGGCGTCATCATGGACGTCACCAACGCCGAACAGGCGCTGATCGCCGAGAAGGCCGGCGCCTCCGCCGTGATGGCGCTCGAGCGCGTTCCGGCCGACATCCGCAAGGAAGGCGGCGTCGCCCGCATGGCGCCGATCTCCAAGATTCGCGAAATCATGCAGACCGTCAGCATCCCGGTGATGGCTAAGGCGCGCATCGGCCATTTCATGGAGGCGCGGATTCTCGAAGCGCTCGAAGTCGACTACATCGACGAAAGCGAAGTGCTCACACCCGCCGACGAAGAACACCACATCGACAAGCGCAGCTTCAAGGTCCCCTTCGTCTGCGGCGCCCGCAACCTCGGCGAGGCCCTCCGCCGCATCGCCGAAGGCGCGGCGATGATCCGCACCAAGGGCGAGGCCGGTTCGGGCAACATTGTCGAAGCCGTCCGCCATATCCGCACCATCGTGAAGGAAATGAAGCAGCTCACGGTCCTCGGCGAAGAGGAACTCGTGCACGAGGCCAAGAACCTCCAGGCGCCACTCGAACTCGTTCAGTACGTCGCCAAGCAAGGCAAACTGCCCGTGCCCAACTTCTCGGCCGGCGGCATTGCTACCCCGGCCGATGCGGCGCTCGTCATGCAACTTGGCGCCGAGGCCGTGTTCGTCGGCTCGGGCATTTTCAAGTCGAGCGATCCCGATACCCGCGCCCGCGCGATTGTCAAAGCGGCGACCTATTACAACGACCCCGTGAAGCTCCTCGAAGCTAGTTCGGAACTTGGCGACGCCATGCCCGGCCTCGAAATCTCCAAGCTCCCCGAGGCAGAACTACTCCAGACCCGAGGCTGGTAAGTGAAACCCATCGGCGTCCTCGCCCTACAGGGCGATTTCGAAGCCCATCAGCGCGCCCTAGAAGCCGCCGGCGCCGAGGTTATTCAAGTGCGTACGGCCGCCGATCTGAACGGAATCGGCGGCCTCGTGATCCCCGGCGGCGAGAGTACCACCATGCTCAAGCTCATCGGCGCCGAGGGACTGTTTGAGCCGCTATATGTTTTCGGCCGCGAGAAGCCCATCTTCGGAACCTGCGCCGGCGCCATCCTGCTCGCGAGTAAAGTGACGCACCCCGAACAAGCCTCGCTCGGCCTGATGGACATCACCGTCGAACGCAACGCCTACGGCCGCCAACTCCAAAGCACGGTCGCTCCCATTCAGATCAACGGCGGCGACCCCTTCGAAGGCGTCTTCATCCGCGCCCCCATCCTCCGCCGCACTGGCCCGGCCGTCCGCGTCATCGCCCGCTACCAGGGCGATCCCGTGCTGGCCGAACAAGGCCTCCACCTCGTCGCGACCTTCCACCCCGAACTCACCCGCGACCTCCGCATCCACCGTCTCTTCCTGGACCGCGTCGCGGCGGCGGATACGGCTTGAGGCCGCTAGACAAGGGACCGAAGCTCCAATCGACGGCTTCCGACCAATCGGGCTGCCGGATATTCGGAGCCTCGCACCTATCCGGGCGGCGAACCGGGCCGCGGCAGCGTCGAAAGGAGGATGGACACGACCGCCAGGAGACCATCCAGCTCGACGCGTCGCTTCGCGGGTTGTCGAGACTCCTGGATACCGGCCTGAAGTTCGTACAGGACAACCGAAGGGATCGCCACGTCACCCGGAGACACGGCTAACAGCCGCTCACGCACTCGTCCCGAGCCTTTGAAAAGTGGATCAGCGTGTTCGTGTCCAGCCACTCTTGTCCAAATTGGCCTTCTGCCACGCGGGCATCGCGGATTTGGAGAAGCTCGTCGAGCCGACGACACGCGGCCACCCGGAAACCTGTCTGCGGTGGACCTGTAAGAGTGTCCGCAAACTCGCCGCGGAACTCCACGAATTGGGGCACCAGGTGAGCTATCCGGTGGTCGCTGAGCTGCTGCATGAACTGGACTACAGCTTGCAGGCGAACCGTAAGACCAAAGAAGGAAAGGCGCATCCGGATCGCAATGCGCAGTTTGCCTTACATCGACCAGAAGGTGCAGGCTTACCTTGGCCCGCCGCCAGCCGGAGAAGGTGCGCGTGCATGATTTCGCGATTCCGGGTCTAGGGCGTGTGACACCCGATGGAGTCTACGATCTGGCCGACAACAGCGGCTGGGTCAGCGTGGGCATCGATCACGATACCGCGTCGTTCGCCGTGGCGACAATCCGGCGCTGGTGGTCCGTGCTGGGCCGGGACAAATATCCAGGTGCCGATCACCTGCTGATCACGGCCGACGGTGGGGGCAGCAATGGGTCGCGCGGGCGACTTTGGAAGTTGGAGTTGCAGCGGCTCGCCGACGAGACAGGGTTGACGATTGCGGTGAGTCACTTTCCGCCGGGTACCAGCAAGTGGAACAAGATTGAGCACCGGCTGTTTTCGTTTATCAGCAAGAACTGGCGGGGGCAGCCGCTCACCAGTCTGAAGGTGATCGTCAACCTCATCGCCGGGACAACGACGAAGAAGGGGCTCGAGGTTCACGCGGTCATCGACGACGGCAGCTATCCGGCGGGTATCAAGGTTCCAGACTCGGAGATGGCTCAACTCCAGCTCTGTCCCGATGTCTTTCACGGTGACTGGAACTACAAGATTCTGCCTCGAAGATGACAATGTTATTTTTTGACGCTGCCTAAGCAATAGCGATCAACCCAAAGCCGTCGCGGAGATCCTCGCCCCATGCTGGACGCCCATGACGGGCAGGGGCTCGCCGGCTTCACAACAGGTAACGACACCCATTCATTCCTGCCGGAGAATCGTCATCGGTTCCAATGCCGCCGCGCGCCGCGCCGGAATCCAGGCGGCGAGCCCGGCGATGCTGAGGAGCAGCAGCGCGGCGGCGGCCACGGTCAGGGGATCGGTCGATTCGACGCCAAACAGGTAGGAGTGAATCAAACGGCCGCCGGCGTAAACAGCGGGAACGCCTGCGGCCGTTCCTGCGAGCGCCAGCGTGAGCGCGTCGCGCCAGACGATCCGCGAAACGTCGGCCGCTCGCGCGCCGAGCGCCAGGCGGATGCCCATTTCGCGGGTGCGGCGCTCGACGTTGTAGGCCAAGACGCCGTACAGTCCGATGGCCGACAGCAGAAGCGCCAGTTGGGCAAAAGCGGCGCATAACACCGCGAACGTTCGGAAGCGCGCAACAGAGAGATCGATGGTCCTGGCTTGCGTCGCGACCTGACTGATGGGAACGCTGGAATCGTGACCGGCGACAGCGCGCCGCACGGCGCCCACGACTGATTCCGGCGGAACCGCGGTTCGCACCGCGAAGTGCATGCCCCGCAGGAAGCGCGAGTTCTGGCGGAACGGGAAATAGATAGTCGCCGGAGCGGGGCTGGTGAGATCACTGTACTTCGCATCCCCGCAAACACCGACGATGCGGAACTCGGAGGTTCCCATTACGACGTTTCGGCCGATCGGATGTTCGTTCGGCATGAACATCCGGACGAAGCTCTCGTTCACCACGGCAACCTTGGGCGCGGATTCGCTATCGGAGCGTGCGAACTCGCGTCCGAGCAGCAGCGGAATGCCCATCGTGGAGAAGAACGAATCGCCGACGCGGAGATGATGCGCCTGCCACTGCTCGCCGGCCTTCGGCGTGAGACCGGGAATGGTGAATCCGCCGATGCTCATGGAACCACTGACCAGCCGGGTATTCGAGAAGCTAACGTCGCGGACGCCGGGAATGGCGGCGATGGACTCACTGGCGCCGTCATAGAAGTCGACAAGACGTTTTTCCGCGTATCCCGCCTGGCTCGGATCGAGGCGAAACACCAGCAGGCTGTCAGGATCGAAGCCAGGGTCGATGCGCCAGACATTTGAAAGGCTTCGGGCGAAGAGCCCCGCGCCAACCAGCAGCACCAGAGTGAGCGCGACCTGCGCCACAATGAGAACCTTTCCGAACCGGAGACGAGGCGCGCCGCGAGCCGGGCCTTCGCGCAGGCCCTCGGCCGGGTTCGCTCGGGAGGCGCGAATCGCCGGAGCGAGCCCGAACAGAAAAGCCGCCAGAATCGAGACGCCGGCCGCGAAAGCCAGGACCCGGGCGTCAGTCGCCAGGTCGAGCCGCGGCGGTTCGTCGCCGGGAACGAGGAAGTTGAAGAGTGCGGTCCTGCCCAGTGTGGCGAGCGCGAATCCGATGGCGCCGCCCGCCGCCGCCACTACCAGGCTCTCGGTCAGTGACTGACGGATGAGGCGCAGGCGGCCCGCGCCGATGGCGCGCCGGATGGCAAGTTCGTGCTGTCTGGCCGCGCCGCGCGCGAGAAACAGCCCGGCGAGATTCACGCAAGCGATCAATAGCACCAAGCCGGTCAGCCCCAGCAGGATGTTCATTGCTTCGGCGAACTGGCGGCGGGGACCGAACGGACCCGCGTGACCGCTGGTCAACTCGATGGCCGGCCGGGTCAGCTTCGTTTTCGTTCCTGCCGCAGAGAGCATCCGCTGAAACAGGACTTCGAGCGCGGCGCGCCCTTGCGCTTCATTCGCGCCCGGAGCTAACCGGCCCATGATCTCGACCCACCAGAGTTCGGGCTCCGGGGTGCGCGCTCCGCCGGCCGTCGCGGGCACACCCGAACGAAGCAGCGGTCCGGCACTGATCGGGACGAAGAACTCAGTTCGAGTAAACCGCGCGATTCCGGTGAAGTCGCGCGGTAACACGCCGACAAGAGTGAAGGCACTGCCGTTGAGGGTGACGGTCTCGCCCAAGACGTCCGGATCGAGTCCCGAGAATCGTTCCCACCAGCCGTACGTCGCTACTGCCACGCGTGGGGCATCGGGCTGCTCGTCTTCCGGCAGCAGCGTCCGGCCAATCAGCGGCGTCACTCCGAGGCCCTGGAAGAGATTGCCCGTACACAGCAACCCGTCCATTACGAACGTCTGGCCGCGGTGGCGGGCCGTGACGTTGTTGACGCTGGCGAACGCGAAGAGGTCCGAAAAACCGCGAACATTGTCGCGGAAGTCGCGGTACAGAGAATAAGGGAAGTTACCGGAGACGCCCCCGCCTGAACGGTCCCTGTGGATGTTGCCGGAAAACATTGCCACACTGAATTCGGAGGCCGTCCAGTTTATAATGCGCAATTCGTGCGGGCTGGGCACGGGCAGCGACTTCAGCATGACGGCGTTGACCAAGCTGAAGATCGCCGTATTGGCGCCGATGCCGAGCGCCAGCGACCCGGCGGCCACCGCGGTAAAGACCGGGCTGCGGCGAAGCGCCCGCGCAGCAATGCGAACGTCCCGCCACCAGACCTCAAGCCGCCCCAAACTCCACAACTCCCGGCAGATCTCGCGGAACCGGGTCTCGTTGCCGAACGCGCGGCGCGCTGCCGCCGCAGGGCCGCCGTCCTTCTCCGCCTTCATCGCGAGATGAAAGGCGAGTTCGTCTTCGAGGTCGCGTTCCAGCCGTTCGCGATGGAACAGCGCCTTCAAGCGAAGGCGCACACCGGTCAGCCATTCACGAAACATCTCAAGCCTCCATCACGCGGATCACCGCGCCGCTCAGACGGGACCAGTTGGCGGACTCGGCCGCGAGCTGCTTTCTGCCCACGGCCGTCAGGCGGTAGTACTTGGCACGCCGCTTGTTACTGGAAACGCCCCATTCGGACGTCAGCCACCCGCGCAGTTCCAGGCGATGCAGCGCCGGATAGAGCGCGCCCTCCTCTATTCGCAGCACGCCCTCGGAAGTTTGCTGGAGGAATTCCGCGATCGCGTATCCGTGCATTCGCCCCCTCGTGAGGGTCTTGAGGATAAGCATGTCCAGAGTGCCTGGCAGGATTCCGGCCTCGTCGCTGTTTCCCATAAACAACTTATGGGAAGGATACGATGGATCGCATCCAAACGCAATGGGGGTAGTAGGACAATAGATTGGTATGATCGTCGAAATCGAAGGCGTACCGCTGCACTTGGCTCATCCGGACGAACTTCCGGTTCGGTGGGTTGGGCAGGAAGAGTCGATGCGGCAGTTGCTGGCCGCGTGGCTGGTGCTCGATCCGCGCGATTTGCCCATGAATCCGCGGCTGCTCGGCAAGCCCGGTGTCGGTAAGACCACCCTCGCCTATGCGGCGGCGAAACGGATCGAGCGGGAGATCTACATTCTCCAGGCCACGGTCGACACGCGGCCGGAAGACCTGCTCATCACCCCCGTCATCGAAGGCGAGCGCAAGCTGCGCTACGTCGCCTCGCCGCTTGTGACGGCGATGATCCGCGGCGGCGTCGCCATCCTCGACGAAGGCAACCGGATGAGCGAGAAAAGCTGGGCCAGCCTGGCGCCGCTGCTCGATTCTCGGCGCTACGTCGAATCCATCGTCGCCGGCATCAAGATCAAGGCGCATCCCGAGTTCCGCCTCGTTACCACGATGAACGACGATGCCTCGACGTTCGATCTGCCCGAGTACATTCAGTCGCGGCTACAGCCACAGATCCTGATCGACTTCCCCGAACGCGACGAGGAACTGGCGATTCTGCGCGAGAACCTGCCATTCGGCGACGAGGAGATCCTGGAATACGTCACCGATTTCCTGCAAGCCGCCCACGGCAACGAAGAGCGGCACACGGTGCGGGATGGCATCAACATTGCCCGTTTTGCGATGAAACTACAGAAGGTGCATCCGGACGGTCTCGAATTGCGCGACGCGCTGCACACGGCTGTCCTTGAAACTCTCGGAGGCGAGGCGCTGCGCTATGTCCCACGTGTCTGACAGCATCGAACGCGGCCACCTGACCTTTCTCCCCGTTGTTGGGGGACGCCTGGAATTTGCCGCCGAGGTGCGCCGCGCGATCATCGAGCAGCAGCCCGCCGTCGTCGCGATTGAGCTGCCGCCCTTTGTCGGCCCTGCATTCGAGCGCGCGGTGAAGCGGTTGCCAGAGATAAGCGTGCTGGTCTACCCGCAAGCCGAGGACGAGGACAGCGCCATCTACCTGCCTGTGGAGCCCTGCGATCCGTTCGCCGAGGCCGTCCGCTCGGCCGCGGAGATCGGCGCCCAGGTCGTTTACATCGAGCCCGACTTCGCTGAGCGTCCGCATCTCGTCGATTCTTATCCCGATCCATATACGCTGCGGCGCATCGCGTTGTCGCAGTACGTCGCCGCGTACCGGCAGCATCCGGCCCCGCGTAATGCGGATGTGCTCGCGCACGCCGACGCAATGGCCTGGAAGCTGCAAGGGTCGGACCCGGAGCGGCGCACGCTGGTAGTGCTCTCGCTCAACTTGCTCGAGGCCGTGCTCGATGCGCTGGAGCGTCCCCAGGAAGAACCCTATCAGCCGCGGCGGCCCCGTTACGTCGACCTGGTCAACGCGCATCCGGGTTGCCTCGCCGAGATCTTGACCGAATACCCGTTCCTTCAACTCCGGTACGAGGCATATCGCGGCGCGCTCATCGAGCCGTTGCTAATCGACCGGCCGCGTGTCCAGTTCGATCTCCTGCGCGACGCCGAGGCGGGTTACCGCAAGAACACGGGCGAGACGATCCAATACTGGCAGCGCCGCCTGATTGCGCGCTACACGCGCAACCTCGCGCTCACCGAACGGCAGCTCACCGCGAACCTGTTCGACATCGCGGTGGCCGCCCGGTCCATCGCCGACGACAACTATGCCTGGGAAGTCTGGGAGGCTGCGAGCCGGTATCCGCACCAGCGCGAGGTGTCGGACTTGGAAACCGTCCGCCTGTCGGGTGAAGAGGTCTGGCTGCGAACGCGAAAGATCCGGCTGCGCCGCCGGCTGCCCCGGCCCAAGCAACAGTGGAAGCCGGTGTCGCTAAAGGGCCGCAAGAAAGAGAATCAGCCGGGCGAGTGGTCGCGTCAGTTGGACCACAACGCCATCTGCTCCTACCCGCCGGAAGACATCGTCATCGAGGATTACGGCCGGTTGCTCAAGGAGAAGGCGCATAGCGTTCTCTCCGCCGAGCGCATGCGCGTCGAAGCGTTCACCACGTCGATCCTCGATGGCATCGATCTCCGAGAAACGATCCGCAACTGGCACGAGGGAAAGATCTACGTGCGGTCCTTCGAGAAGATGGCGGCCGGCGTCGGCGCGGTGGTGGTTATCTTTGACGAGGACGCCGAGGGCCGCTACAACTTCCTGACCACCTGGCTCGGCGAACACCAGAACGAGTCCGACGTAGCGTTCTACGCGACGCGTCCGTTCGACCACATGGTGGGACCGGGCATCGGCCGCGCAGAGTACGGCGGCTTTCTGATGACGCGCCCGCCGCGGCGTATGTACGACGTGTGGGGCGATTCCGATTACGCCTTCGCTGAAACCAAGCCGGAACGGCTGCTGCTGGCGGCGCTCGACTATTCGGTGGAGCGCTATGTAGCCTACGTCGCCGCGAGACCGCCGCGGTCTGTTTTCCGGACCATCGCGGGCCGGCTGGGCCGGAGCATCGTCTACCTCCCGATCGGGCAGTTGTCGCGCGACAAGCTCAAGAAGGTCCGCGTGGTGCACATCCTCGACAACTACCGCCGCCGGAATTTAGCGAAGGACTACATCTGGTAGCCTTCCGGGCGCTCCCACTGGCCGGTTCGCGCCGACCGGAAGACCGCCTCGATGACGGCCATGTTCCGCATTGCGTCCTCTAGCTGCACCGGCACGGTTCCGTCGCCGAGAATCGCGCGCGAGAAGAGATCGCCCTGGATCGTGTATTGATCGCAGATGGGAATCTCCTCGATCTCAATACCGTCGCCGAAGAGGCTTCTGCCGTCGTCGATGAACAGCCGGGTTGGCCGGTCGGGCGGCGCGTTGAACGGGATCTCCACCTCGATGCGCCCGCGGGTTCCGAGGACTTGCATCCGCTGGTAGAACACGAGCTGCATGCTGCAATGAAACACGCACTGTCCGGACGGGTAGTCGAGTAGCGCCGAGGCCAGCCGGTCGATCTTCATCTCGGGGTCGCGATCGAGCAGTCCCATCACCCGCGACGGCTCCTCGCCATAGAGCATCCGGGATAGCGTAATCGGGTAGCAGCCGATATCCATGAGCGCCCCGCCGCCCCATTCCTCGACGTTGCGGATGTTGGCCGGGTCGTTGTTGAAATAGCTAAATGCGCCAGTGACTACGCGCGGTTCGCCGATGCGGCCGGAGCGCACCAATTCTTTGGTCCGCAGCCATTGCGGGTGGGTGCGCGCCATGAACGCTTCTCCGATTAGTACGCCGGCGCGGTCCCGTGCGGCGATGAGTTCGCGGGTCTCCGCCACGGATAGGGCGATCGGCTTTTCGCAGAGAACGTGCTTGCCCGCCTCGGCACAGGCCACCGAGAGAGGCACATGCAGGTGGTTCGGCAGCGGATTGTAGACGGCGTCGATTTCGGGGTCGGCGATCAGTTCCTCGTAGGAACCGTAACAGCGCGGTATCCCTAGTTGCCCGGCGACGCGGCGCGACTTGGCGGCGTCCCGGGAAGCCAGCGCCACGATTTCGCAATGCTGGCTCCGCTGCATCGCGGGGATCACTTTCGCAATCGCGATCTTGGCCGCCCCCAAAACGCCCCAGCGAACTTTTGTTTGTGCCATGTCCTTCTACTGTAGTCCGGCGGAAAGGGCTGTGGCATGCGGAAGATGGGAAGCCCGCCGGACTATAAGCCGGTTCCTGTATCGGACCTTTCGGTCCGGCGGCAGTCATTCCTCTGGACCGGCCATTGCTGGCCGATTCTAGCGACCTACCCGGAAGTCGTAGCGGAGCGGGCCACTCCTGCTCCCCTATTTGGTCTTGCTCCACGTGGGGTTTACCCTGCCACGGCGATTACTCGCCGCGCGGTGCGCTCTTACCGCACCTTTTCACCCTTACCCGCCACCGCAAGGGCGGCGGGCGGTATCTTTTCTGTGGCACTTTCCGTAAAACCCGCTTTGAGCGGATCCCCCCGGCCGTTAGCCGGCACGCTGCCCTGTGGAGACCGGACTTTCCTCCCGCGGCCGAAACCGCGAGCGACTGCCCATCCGGCGGGCTCCCGCTCCAATTATCCCACGGGGTCGATCAGATGCCGGTCCGAAGATCGCTCAGGCGACCGACAATGCATTCGCGG
>CAYPUQ010000177.1:0-12092 GCA_964413655.1 uncultured Solibacteraceae bacterium
CAGAGGCTTGGTGGCATTGATGGTGGAGTCGAATCTCAAGCCGAGCGCCGTGATCATCGCCAATGTACCACACGGATTCCGCCGAAGACTCTACTCCTTTCTCCAGCCCGCGGCGGAGCGGTTGATCGGTTGATCAGCCCGTGGGACCGACTGATATTCCGTTCCGAAACCAGTTGGCGCTGCTGTGAGGCACCTTCGCTCCATTCACCGGTATCGGGCATCAGCGGCCTACTCCGCCAGGATGTCCCCCCGGACCGTCGCGGCTAACAGATCGCAGGGCGGATCCTCCCGCAGGGCGCAGCAGGGTTCACTGCCACCGTTTCACCCACAAATTCCACCGACGAGCCTTAATTAAAGATCGGACTGCCGGACGGCTGCGCTCGGCAGGAGCGCCCACCGGAGGCTTCTCCCCCGATGGTATGATGTCGATTCGAGAGGGGTACTGCGTATCGATCTCGTGGCTTCAGCGTGAAGCCCTTCACCCGGCTAGCGCGCCATAACCTACCGATGGACCTCGAGTCGAAAATGTCGAGGAAAGAACGATCGTCGGCATCGAGGCGGCAGTCACTTCACGATGATCTACCGAAGAATCCATCTTGCACTGTTGCCGCCTACGCACCAGGATGAGCCGTGGCGCCGTTACGCCTTGGTGTTCTTTGCAATCGCCGCTTTGATGGTTGTGCGGCGGCTCGGCGCATTTACGTATCCGACCCTATACTACGAAGACGGAAACGTGTTCTTTCGGGAACAGCTTCTTGTCGCCGGGTTCGAGACCCTGATCCAGCCCTATCGCGACCACTATTACCTACTCGTTCCGCGACTGGCGGCCCTGATCGCCTGGTTTTTTCCCGCGTCGATTGCCCCGCACGTTCTGAACGGAGCCGGCGTCATCGTGGCCGCGCTTTCCTGTGCGCTGTTCAGCATGAGTCGCTTTCGAATCATAGTGCGGGGCGACGCGGCACGGGTTCTCCTGTGCATTCTCTTCGCGGTTAGCCTGGACTCGAGAGAGGTGCTCGCTTCCGCGGCCAATTGCCTATGGCCGGTCGGCATTGCCTGTCTGCTGCTGGCGGCGGTACCGCCTGACGCTGCCGGCAGATCCATGTTTGGGCGAATCGGCTGGGTTGTTGCGGGAGTCGTTATGGCTCTCTCCAGCCCCGTTGTCGCCCTGGCGATACCGATCGTTGCAGCGAGTCTCATTGCGCGTCCCCGCTCCATGTGGTACTTTCCATGTGGGTTGTTGGCGGGTGCGGCGATTCAGATGGCGATTCAGAAGACCGCAGGCGCCTCCATAGCGGCCACAACTTCCTTGAGCAAGATGGCTGCCGCGGTACTGGTGGCGATCGCGCAGCGCATCTGCCTGAGCTCAGTATTGGGTCATGAGATTGCTGTTCGCCTCTCCGTCATGGACGTCATTGCATGGCCCTTGCTTGCGCTCCTCTGTCTCGGCGGAATCTTGGGCTACCTTGCCTCGCTGGACACGACGGTCAGATGGCGCGCACTGGCGCTGTTATATGTGATCGTAGCGTCCGTTCTACTCTCGCTATACGGAAGAGACTTGTGGCCGCAGTTTCAACACGTAGCCCACAAGGTTGGTTTCGGCGGTCCGAGGTACTTCTATATCGGCAGTTGTGCTTTTGCCGTCCTTGTAGCTCTGTTCGTGGAATCTGTCGTCCTCATAAGAGGCGCCCGTTGGCGTCGGCTCAATTCCGCTGCGACATTGGCGCTGCTCGTTGTTGTGTTTGGATTCGGGTTTTCTCGGAACTTTCGGGTAGGTTCGGGCCAGGATCGAGGCTGGTCGGCTAAGGCTGCTGGCATCGATGAGTGGAAAGCAAAGTATGGCCAAGATCACCGCGTGTCGGCCGTGCGTGTTGGCCTTAGTCATGACCCATGGGAACTGCATCTTCCGCCGAACTACCTCAAAAATGGTGGCTTTGAGATGCCGGGGATCGCCCCGTGGGCGCCATTCGGCGGAGCGAAGGCGGACATCGTGAAAGCGGAGTGGTCGCGTGGCACGCAATCCTTGAGTACTGTCGTCCACGGCAATGGGGGCGTCTTGACGGAACTGGCATGGCGGCACAAGGGCGCCGATTTTGAGGTCACAGCATTGGCCCGAGCGGAGTGTGGTTCTGGCGGGCAAGTCAGTCTTTGGGCCCATGACAGTCGACGTGTCAGTCTTCGGGACGGCCCAGCCGAAGCTCCTTGCGACCGATGGCTACCGCTTGTTGTCCGAGGCCGAATATCCGAGACCCGGCTATTGCGAATTCATCTGGTTACGGTCGGAGAAGACTCGCGTGTCTATTGGGACGACGTCACATTCAAAGTGCTTCGCTGAATACGAGCGCCGCTCAGTCCTACGGGGAAGTTGAGCAGCGCCAAACTCACGTGAGGGAACGGTTGGAAGTCAACCAGCCACAGCACGGCGCGGTACACGGTGGCTCATGCATGCGCCCTGATGCGCCGTTCCGCCGCCTGGATAGTTCGGATAGCCCAGCGCTCGGTATGTCGAGCCACGAGGTCCGCGTAGGCCACGATCGCCAGCGATACGATCGCGCGGAGCCACCGCTTGGGCGGTCCGGCGGACGCGGACGCCTCAGGCGTACCCATAGTCCTCCGCCCTGCGCGTCAGATTCGGGTTATAGTACGGGTCCGCGTCAATTACGCCGCCCCATGACGACCGCATCGCGAGGACTTCAGCGCTGTCCGGCACGACGTTCTCGCTCGTCTTCGAGAACGCTTCGTGGTGATATAGGAGCGCGTGCGGCGTATACACGTTGCGGTATCCTCTGGCGCCGGCGCGCAAACAAAAGTCGATATCGTTGAAGGCCACCGGGAACCGCCGTTCGTCGAAGCCGCCAAGCTCCTCGAACACCTGCCGCCGGACCATCAGGCACGCGCCGGTTACGGCGCTCACGTTGCGGATTACGTCCGGAAAATCGAAGTAGTGTTGAGCGTTTCCGGGCAGGCCCCGAAAAGCGTGGCCACAGTTGTCGAATACGCCCATCACCACGCCCGCATGCTGGATGCGCCCGTCCGGGTACAGCAATTTGGCGCCAACCGCGCCAACTTCCGGCCGCGCGGAAAGTTCCACCAAGGCGGTCAACCAGTCTTCGACGATTACTTCCGTATCGTCGTTAAGGAACAGCAGCAACGGCGAATCGCATCGGGCCACGGCCTGATTGTTGAGGGCCGACCAGTTGAACGGTTGGCCCCGGCAGTCCAGATACTCTATGCCCCGGCCGGCCTTCTTCCACCCTCGAATAAACCGCCCAATCCGATCGCCGTTGGAGTTATCGACAACCAGGACCTCGTACTCACGGTATTCCGTTTTCTTTGTCAGACAGTCCAGGTTTCGCCGAAGCACTTCCAATTTGCCGCCCGAAGGAATGATAATCGAAACTCGCGACTCCTCCGGAATCGGATACCGCACGCGCCACCGGCCAGGGTAGCGGCCGGGCTCCACCCGCGCAGGGATTCCGGCGTCGAGCAAGTAATCTTCGATCGCCCGGCTTGCCGCGTCCACGGACTGAGGCTTGCGCGCGACAGACTGGGCGGTCGAGGTCTCGATTGCCCGCCAATGATACAGGACACGCGGAACGTGGACGATACGATCCGTTAGGCGCATGATTCGAAGAAGTAAGTCGTGGTCCTGGCTGCCGTCAAACTCCGGGCGAAATCGGCCCGCCCGCTCGATCAGTTCGCGCCGGGCAACGGCAAAATGGCAGATATAGTTCTCCGACAGGAGCAGATCCGGCGACCAGTCCGGTTTGAAAAAGGGATCGTACCGCCGACCCGACAGATCGATCTTATCCTCGTCGGAGTATAAGAGGTCCGCGTCGGGTGCTCGGTTAACCGCGTCGACCATGTGGAATAGGGCATCGACAGCCAGTTCGTCGTCGTGATCGAGCAGGCCGATGAAGTCGCCGGAAGCGAGATCGAGGGCGGCATTCGATGCCGCCGAAATACCGCTTTGCGCGCGAAGCTGGACAACCTTGATACGTGGGTCCTCGCGGCAGAGTCGGGTCAACAACACGTCGAGTTCGGGCGACTCCGAGCAGTCGTCCGCGAGGCAGAGTTCCCAGTGAGTGTAGCTCTGCCTGCGCACCGACTCGACCGCTCGCTCGAGGATGTCCGGAGCCGTTCTGTAGACAGGCGTCACGATACTGACCAGCGGCCGGACGGTGAACGCTTCAATCGCGACTTGGATCGCCTCTTCGTCCCGGTCTTCCCAGTCAGCGATCCACCGCTCGTAATCCGAAGCGAACGCGCGGCCGATCACGATGGCGGTCTCGATCTCTCGCGCATGGCCCGAGCGGCTCACCGCTCGCAGGCAGATACGATGGCGTCCGCGGGGCACCAGGTGCGGTTCCAGCTTGAGTTTGAAGCCACATTTTGAAGCGTCCTTCGCGTTGGGCCGGATTATTGCGACATCCGGGCGAGGTAGGCCATACTCGGCCTGTTGCGAAGGGCCGCTGTCGATTCGAACCTCGACTCGATCAACTCCCGGAGGCGCCAGTGCCCAGCCGCGCACGGTGATGACGCCGCTTCTAGGCGTCGAGTCTCCGGCTGGCGGATCCTCGCAAACTAACTCGATGTCGCTCGCACGCTCCGGACGCAACCGGCGTGTTGCCCGAACTAGCAGCGAACTGGCGGTGAGAACGTAGGCGCCCGCCGTACACAACGTTCGCCAGACGCGGCTTTGCAAGATCAGCGAAATCTGCCGCGTATTCTCGTCTACCCGCAACCGGAGATCGATGAGCTGCCGCTCCATGTCCCTCGCCGCGTATCTCTGCAGGTCCGCACGGTCCCGTTCCGCCCCGTCCGTCTTCCGCGACTTCGCAATTTCCTCGCGCAACGTTTCAATCTGCCGTTCCAGTCTCTCGAGTCGCGCTTCGTTTCCGGGACGGTCCTTGGCGGACGATCCTGCGATGGACACCCAGCGGTCGAGCTCTGCGGCGGAATGTGTTTTCGAGGCTAGGAGGCAAGTGCGGTAATGCGATTCGCTCCACGTGTCTATCGATTGGGCGCTGAAGCGGCGGTTCATCGCCCGAAGAAAGACGGCCGCCGGAATTCCAGTTGACTCAAGGAACGAGTGTATATGCCCGCAGTTCGCTTCTGAGTCGTGCGGAAAAGTAAGATAGATGCTGGATCGTGTTACTCGGAGTAGCTCTCGCAGGCAGCGAATGTGCCGGCCGGCGGGTATGTGTTCCAGCAGGTCGCAACACGTGACGAGGTCGAAAGTGCCGTCCGCGAAGGGAAGCGAGAGGGCCGAAGCTTGGACATAGCTAGCCAACCCCGGTCCCGGCTCGATGCCGGCTACAACGGTCCGCGCTTCGGGCAACACCGCCGCGATCATCGATGGAAAGCCGCGCCAGAGAGCTGGCGTGTACCCTCCGACGTCGAGCACCAGCGGCGGTTTACCTTCGGTGGCAAACAGCGACGCAATTCCGGGGATCGGCGAGTAACGTTCGTACAGATCGAACGCGATTTCGCTTAGCATCTCATCGCGCATTCAGACTCTCGCAAGTGGCGACACTGGACCGAGTAATGGCAGTAGGATACTCTCGTAGTCTGCGAGCCATTCGTGGATGTCCGACAAAGTCCGCCGGGCATCGCGACGTGGTTTCCATCCGTTGACGGCCGAGACGCGGCGATGGTCGCTGATGTAGATCCGCAGGTCGGCGGGCCGCTCTTCTGTCGAGGCTTCCACCTCAATCTCCTTTCCAGTCAACTCACGGCACAGGCCGGTCGCCTCCCGCAACGACAGGCTGTGCGCCCGGCCCCCTCCGACGTTGAACCGGCCGCCGGCATACAGATCGAAGTTGCGGATCTGGTCGATCACCAACTCCGCGAAGTCCTCGATATGCAGAAAGTCGCGGACCTGTTTGCCGGATCCACGAAAGCCGATGTAGCGCAACGGGGACCCGAAGTAGTGGGCAGCCATCCAGTATGCGATTACGCCCTGATCCGATTTCGCCATCTGCCATGGGCCCGTGAGCAGTCCGCAGCGGTTTACAATGTACCGGATTCCATAGCTCGCGGCGTATTCCTCGACCATAAGTTCCGCGCACAGTTTCGTCATACCGTACAGCGACCGCGGTCCGTCCAGCGGAAAATCTTCGGCGATACCGTGCCCGGAGGCGCCCCGTGTCCGCTGCTCCTCGTCCAGCCAGAAGCGGTTCTCTTCTTCGCGCCAGACTAGGCCGTTCAACAGCGCGACCGGATAGACGCGGCTGGTTGAAACGAAAAGAAAATCGGCGCCTGCCCGGCGAGCCAATTCCAGGCAGTGGAAGCAACCGGTAAGGTTCGTATGCACCAGGTACTCGGGCGAACTCGCGTAGCCGGCCAGAACCGACGGCTCCGCCGAGCATTCGACCACAAGGTCGGGTTGACAGCCCAGGTTGAGGATGTCTTCAGGCGACCGGACATCGCCATGGACGAAATCGACGCCCGCGCGCCGCAGGCGCTCGACATTCAGTTCGGACCCGCGCCGCTTCAGATTGTCCAGGGCGATGACTTGGATACCCGGCAACTCGCGCCGGATCGCAATCGCCAGGTTCGACCCGGCGAAACCAGCTCCGCCGGTGATCAGAATACGCTCATGCATGGCGGGAGGCGGCCGTCGCGGCGCTTGCCTTTTCGTGCTGGCGGCGGTAATCGCCGCGCGACAGAAATCTCTCCAGCCAAAGGTACAAAACGATGAACAGGTAGCGGCTCCCCATCTCCTTGATCTTGAGCTTCGAGATGCCGGTTTTCCGGTTTGTCCAACTGACAGGAATGACGGCGTAGGAGTAGCCGCGTATGATCGCCTTCAACGGCATCTCGACGGTCAGGTTGAAGTGAGGCGAGATCAACGGCTGCATTCCCTCGATAGCTTCCCGGCGGTAGCATTTGAAAGCGTTGGTGATATCGTTGTACCGGATTCTGAACAGAATCCGGATGAACCAATTCGCCATGCGGTTGATCAGAAGTTTGTGTGGCGGATAGTCGATGACGCGGCCTCCATTGATGAACCGCGAGCCGAACACGCACTCATACCCCTCTTGCAGCTTGTCGTAATAACGGACGAGGTCGGCGGGGCTGTCCGAACCGTCGGCCATCACTACCGCCACCGCGCC
This sequence comes from uncultured Solibacteraceae bacterium, assembly GCA_964413655.1. Lineage (GTDB taxonomy): Bacteria > Acidobacteriota > Terriglobia > Bryobacterales > Bryobacteraceae > CAYPUQ01. The sequence goes on from CAYPUQ010000177.1 coordinate 7,116, forward strand.
GCCGGAGCACTTCGCGAGACCTGTTCGCACCGCGTAGCCGAATCCGCTGGGATAATGGTTCCGGATCACTTGTACGCGAGCGCGCCCGGAACACTCGGCGGCCGCGCCGGCGGTGCCGTCGCCGCTTCCGTCGTCTACCACCACGATCTCGAACGGGATCGCTCCCGCATCGAGTGCCTCGATCAGCCCGGCCAGCGTTTCGGCGATGGAACCCGCTTCGTTCCGTGCGGGGACGACAACGGACAACAGCATGGGGTCAGCCGGCGACCTGAGCAACTCGCGCCCGCGCGGATTGGCGTTCGATGAGTTCTCCGAGGATTCGTGGCACATCGTATTCGATCTCCCAATCCGGAAAATGCGACCTGATTTTGGTTAAATCTGAGACATAGCAGATATGGTCCCCGATACGGTTCTCGGGGCTATAGGTATAGCGCAGTTCGAGACCGGCGGCGCGGAGAAGATCGATCGTTTCCAGAATCGACAAACTGTTTCGCCGCCCTCCTCCCAGATTGTAGACCTCTCCACACCGGGGCTGCCGGTGAAACTCCAGGAACAGCCGCGCGACGTCCCGGCAGTGGATCTGGTCCCGAACCTGTTTTCCCTGGTACCCGAAGATGGTGTAGGGCCGCGCGGAAACCGCGCAAAGAACCACGTAAGCCAGATAGCCGTGCAACTCGACGGCGGCGTGCTGCGGCCCCGTCAGGCAGCCAGCACGAAATACGGCCACTGGCATCTGGAAGTATCGGCCGAATTCCTGGCACATGACGTCGGCGGCCAATTTGGAAGCCCCGAACACAGAATGCAGGCAGTTATCGATCGGCATCGTTTCATCGATGCCATCACGCCCGTCTGCATAATCGTAGCGCTTCTCCAATTCTTCCAGTGGCAGCGTATTCGGCCGGTCGCCATAGACCTTGTTCGTGCTGGTAAAGCAGAACGGCGTCTCCCTACAGTAGTCGCGAGCCGCGACCAGCAGGTTGAGCGTTCCGGTTGCGTTGACGTCGAAGTCCTCGTAAGGAATCGAGGCCGCAAGGTCGTGCGATGGCTGGCCCGCCGCGTGAATGACCAGATCCGGTCTCTCGCTCCGCAGCAGATCTCTGCACCCTTGGCGGTCGCGAATGTCCAAATCGTAATGCCGGTAGCGGGGACATGACGCCGCTAAATCGGCGATTGCCGGGCGGGTCGATCCCATCTCTCCGAAAAAATGGCGCCGCATATCGTTGTCGACGCCGGCTACCTCCCAGCCTTCGCCGCACAGCATCCGCGCGCATTCCGAACCGATGAGGCCGCCGGAGCCAGTAACGACTGCCTTCATAAATGCGATTCACCAGAATATCACCGGCGAGCGGCGTCACAGCGAAGCCGGGGCGCGGCGTAACGCATCACCGCGGAAAAATCAGCCGTGCGCCGTAGCCGGTCGTACTCCGCGTCAGATTCGGACTGTAGAAGGGGTCGCACTGAATCACCGTTTTCCAACGCCGCCGGAAAGCCTCCACCTCCGCCCGTTCTGGCCGGACCTTCTCCGTGCCGATCGAGACGGATTCGTGATGGTAGAGGGTCGCCCGGGGCGTGTAAACGACGCGATAACCCTCGCGCCGCACGCGCAAACAGTAGTCGATATCCTGGAAGGCCACTGGAAACGCCTCTTCGTCGAAACCGCCGCACCGGTCGAAGCAGGGTCGGGGCGTCATCAGGCAAGCGCCGGTGACCGCACTCACTTCGCGCGTCGCCGCCGCGAGGCCGTGGTAGTGCGGCTGATCCGCGGGTAACCCACGAAAGGCATGGTCGCAGGTCCCATGTATGCCGATAACCACCCCCGCATGCTGGATCGTGCCGTCGGGATAGAGCAACCGGGCGCCCACCGCTCCCGTGCCGGGTTTATGCGCCAACTCGACCATCGCGCCGAGCCAGCCGGCTTCGATCGCGGTGGTGTCGTCATTGAGGAACAACAACAGCGGCGCTGTTGTAGTGCGAACGGCGTCGTTGTTGAGGCTGGAGTAATTGAATGGCCGTCCACGGAAGTCGCAGTGGCCCAGTTGGTGGGCGTCCGCGAAGGCCTTGACGGCCCGGCCGCGCGAGTTGTCGATCACGACGATGCTGTAGTGCGGATAGGCGGTCGCTTTCCGGATGCTCTCGACGGACTGCCGCAGCAGCGACGGGGTACAGGTGGGAATCAGAATCGCTACGTGGTCGTGTTCCGAGACCGTGATTTCCGGCCGACTCGTTGGAGCCCGGCCGACGATGTCCGCGGTCGCCCGCCGGTGATAGAGAACGCGCGGCACATGGATGATCGTGTTGGCGCGGGCGGTAAGGCGCATCGCCAGGTCGTGATCGCGCGTCAAGAGGGGGTCCGATTCCCGGTTGGCACCCAAGCCTCCCGCTTGACCGATCAGGCCCCGCCGGCATGCGAGCAATGCGCCAATGTAATTGGAAGATTGCAGCAATTCGGGAGACCAATCCGGTTTGAAGAAGGGATTGGTGCGCCGGCCGAGAACGTCCAGACGGTCTTCATCCGAATAGAGGAGGTCGGCGCCGGGCTGCCGATCCAGCGCATCGGCGACGGTGAACAACGCATGTGGGGCGAATTCATCGCCGGCGTCCGCCAGTATCGTGTAATCTTCGTCAGGCTCCATCTCGCCGGTCACGACTTCCCATTCCCGGTAGCTTTGCCTGTCGAGCGAGGCGATAGTCCTTTCCCTGGCGCTCGGATCTTTGCCTGCCAGGACCACCGAAAAACGGAGACGCTTCGCGAAGGTGGCAATTCGAGCGGCTACCCAGCTTGGATTGAGGTGCAAGTCCGGCTCCTCGAACTGCTCGATCCACGAGCGATAATCGGAAGCGGAAACTCCGCCGGTCGCCGGCCCGCCTTGACCGGGGCTCGCAGGCGTCCCGCTCAAGCGCAGGAGCAGACCACCCGCCGCTACTAACGTGCGCCAGATGCGGCTGTCCAGAACGCTGTCGACCAGCCGCTGGAGGCGTTCCGCGCGCTCCTCGACCGCCACCAATTCCCGCTCCAGACGATAGATCTGCTGCTGCGACACGGCCAACGCGCGTTTCAGGACCTCGTTCTGCCGTTCTTCGGATTGAGGGGTATGGTTCGATTCAGTCATGAGCCGCACGTGGCCAACGGGTCTTCAGTCGAGGGACTCTTGTCTTGGGCGCCAAATAGACATTGTGACTGAACAATGTTCCGAGGGACACGGCCCTTCCGCAGCCCGCTCGCCTGTGTCGCGTAGAACTGGCTCGTTATGGCTTCGCTTCCGATCAGGCCACCTCCGGCAGGAGAGGACCCAGCGGCTGGGGTTCGAGGCCGTCTATTTGATTGGTTTCATTAGCAGTTGTCCCGATTTGGGTTCGTTTCTTAAGTCGTCGCCGGAGGTAGAAGCTGAGGCTTGCCTTTGGGCGGCTTCGGCTTCCTCGGCGGCAAGTTCGGCTTCTTGGTCGCGGCGGCGCTGGATCTCGGCGTAGGCTTATCCCAGGTGCGCTGCCACATCCGGCGGTAGGACATCAGCCGCTTGTGCCGCTTCTCAAGTTCGGGGTTGGGATTGCGGAGCGGGTCGTCGACGCGGCACATGTTCCAGCGGGCGGTGAGGATGTCCTCGAAGTCAACGGGCCCTCAACCAATTCGCCGTCGCCGTAGGCCCAAACCTCTCCTCTGCCCACCTGTGGAAGCCGGAAAAGTGAACGCGCACCGCCACCGCGTCAGGAGAACGCAACACAATACGCCAGACACGTCGGCCGTCCGGCAGATGGTCCCATTGGCCGGCAACGCCGTTCCCGGTGCCGACCGGCCGTGAAATCCCGATCGGGATCTGACCGTAGGCGTTCGGAACCTCGTGTTGGAGACGATCGAACGCGCCCAGACTCCGAACCACCGGGTCCGCCAAACCTGCTGCGCGGCTTGGGAGATCGCTTTTCAGGGCGCGAGGTTCCGGTTTCGACACTGGATAGTGGACCGCGCTCTCGACCGAAACGATTCTCTGACCAACTACGGACGACGCCGAGAATAACAGCAACGCCGCAAGGGAAGGGAGTTTCGCGGAAAATTGCCTGGCCACGCGACATCTCCTCCTTGCTGCGACACGGCGCAGCTTAACATTCCTTAGTGTCATCGAAACGGACGGGGAATCTTTTAAACATCCCCTATCGCGGCGAATTTTTGCCCCACGCTGCGCCGATGGAATGTACGGCCCGGAGCCTGCGGCGGCCCCACCCCCTAGATGTGCTACCCTAGACTCTTAAAAAGCGTGTGTCGACATGCCCGCCAGAGTGAGCGAGGCCATCATTCTGCGGTCATACCCGTTGCGGGAAGCCGACCTGATCATCAGCTTTTTCACCCGGGACCGCGGGAAGTTGCGCGGTGTCGCCAGACGGGCCAGAAAGCCGGGTAACCGCTTCGGCAGCGCCCTCGAACGGCTCTCCTACGTGAAGGCGTTCTATTTCGAGCGGGAAAACCGGGAGCTTGTGACGCTGGATTCCTGCGAGGTGCTGGCCAGCCGGTTCCAAATGGCCGGCCAGTACGAAACAGCCGTCGCGCTGGACTATTTCGCGGAACTCAGTGAACACCTGCTACCGCAGCACGAACCGAGCGAACGATTCTTCCGATTGCTACTCGCGATGACCGACTACCTGGCCAACCGCGGCGCCCCGGGCGTCTGGACGGCGGCAACCTATTTCACGCTCTGGGCCGTCCGCCTCTCCGGCTTCCTTCCGCCGCTCGCGCTGCCCGAAGAAGATCGCACCATCGCCGAGGAGATGCTGCACACCCGCATCGCCGACCTCGCGCCCCGTGACTGGACCGCCCAGACCGCGGCCACGCTCCGCCGCTGCCTCTGGGGCGTCATTGAAGACCACGTCGAGCGCCGCCTCGTCACCCCAAAGTTCCTCAACTCTCTCTAAAAATGGATTCCTACCAAGAGATCATCTTCAAGCTGAAGCAATACTGGGCCGACCGCGGCTGTATCATCCAGGAACCCT
>CAYPUQ010000178.1:0-12029 GCA_964413655.1 uncultured Solibacteraceae bacterium
TCTGTCTCCAGCACCCCGTGAAATAGTCACACCGTCGCAAGCGTCGACCGGCGCTCCCGGTGATACGTCTCCAGCGTCCGGTTGGCCTCGACAATCTGATCCACGGCCATCGCCAGCCGCTCCAGATCCTTGCCCGGCACGGTGACGTACAGGTCGCCTTCGTCGAGATCCGTATACACCCGATTGCCGATACAACCGGAACTTGCCACTGCGCCCATACTCATCGCTGCCGGAATCGACATGCAGGTCGGACGCCCGAGCAGCGGGAATTGCGCCGCGAGGCCCGCGCTCATCGCCGCTTCCTGGAGCATCATCACGCGGCCCGGTTTGCCCGAGAAAATCACGGCATCCGGCGCCAGGGGCGCCTCGGCCAGCGGGGCGTAGACGGTAATCGGAGGCGACTTCGGGAGACGCGGGATGCCCGGTACCTCCTCCATCTTCAGGTAGCCGATCTGGACCATCAGGCCCAGCGTTTCGCTCAGTTCGCTGGCTCGCCCGGCCGGCAGGTCGATGCTGTGCGTGTAGCTTCCAATCGGGCAGTTGTAGTGGTCGGCCGGACTGGTCCAGAACACCCGGCCCGCCTGGGCCAGCCGCCAAAAGCTGCACCCTGACGGCACGGTTCCCTCAAACTGGCCGACGCCGTCCGGCACCGCCTCGGGAAACATCACCGCGACCGGGCGATTCTCCAGCCCAAGCGCTGCTGTCAACTTATTTTCGATATCCGCAAGATTCACTGCGTCGTCTCCTGTCTGGAAAATCCGTCGCCGGCCATCCGGCTTCAGTTATCATGATACGGAATCGGCGATTCGCGGCCGGAGCGGTAGCGAATCCCGACGGCTGCCACCAGGGAGATCTATGAAGAAGTCACTCTTGCTTGTCGCGGCTTTGATGCCAACCCTCTTTCTCGCGAATTGCGGCGGAGGACCTCCGGCGGAAACCGCCACGGAGTCTGCCCCTCCCGCCACAATCGATCCCTCCACGGCCGGCACCATCACCGGCAAGGTCAACTTTTCCGGCGAGCGGCCCATGCGCCGTCCCATCAGCATGGATGCCACGCCGGCCTGCGCCCGCATGCACACCGAACCGGTCCTCTCCGAGGACGTCATCGTGAACGGAAACGACACGCTGCGCAACGTCTTCGTGTACGTCAAGTCCGGTCTGCCCGAAGGCTCCTGGCCCGTTCCGCCGGAACCCGTCAAACTCGACCAAGTGGGCTGCGTGTACACCCCGCACGTCCTCGGCGTGATGATGGGCCAGGATCTGATGATCCTCAACAGCGATGCCACCAATCACAACGTCCATCCGCTGCCGCGCGACAACCGCGAATGGAACCTCTCCCAGCCGCCGAAAGGCGATGCCATCGTCCGCCAGTTCAGCAAGCCCGAAGTGATGATCCCGTTCAAGTGCAACGTCCACCCGTGGATGAGGGCCTTCGTCGGGGTCTTACCGCACCCGTTCTTCGCCGTCACCGGCGAAGATGGCACGTTTACCATCATGGGCGTCCCGCCGGGCGAGTACACCATCGAAGCCTGGCACGAGCGTTATGAGAAGCAGGAAATGAAGGTGACAGTCGGCCCCCAGGAGACCAAAGCGGCGGATTTCACGTTTCAGGGGTAGAATGTTGGATTAGGGGCATCAAATCCAGCGGCGTCCGTGGTGTGGCCGCATCCCTACTTTCATGACCAACATCTGGCTTCATCGATACAGCATCCTTCTGGCTGCCTGTACGCTTTTTCTCGTTGTCGCCGGCGCCTCCGTTACCAGCAATGAAGCGGGTCTGTCGGTGCCCGACTGGCCGCTGAGCTACGGCAAGCTGATGCCGGAGATGGAAGGCGGCATCTTCTATGAACACGGCCATCGCATGGTGGCCACGACGGTTGGCTTCCTGACCATCATCCTCGCCGTTTGGCTGTGGCGGGCCGACGACCGTTCCTGGATGCGGAAGTTTGGCTGGGCCGCGCTGGCCGCCGTCATCGCTCAGGGCATCCTCGGCGGTCTGACGGTCATCTTCCTGCTGCCGAAGCTCGTCAGCATCTCGCACGCCAGCCTCGCGCAGTTGTTCTTCTCCGCGATCTGCGCCGTTGCACTCTTCACGTCGCCCGGCTGGCGTCGCGGTCCGGAGACAATCGACGACACCCCCGGCGTCTCGCTGCGGACCCTGGCGCTACTCGTGCCGCTGGCCGTGCTGGCGCAACTCGCGCTCGGCGCCGCCTACCGCCACAAAGCGCTCGACCTGGTTCCGCACGTCATCGGCGCGACGGCGGTCACCGGGTTGATTCTCTTCGCGGTCGTCCGTGTGTTGCTCCATTGCCCGCGGCACACCGCCATCCGTCAGGCCGCCTTGGCGCTGCTGGCCATCGCATTCTTTCAGGTCTTCCTCGGCGTGGCCGCCTACATGAGCCGTGTCGTGACGGCCGAAGCTCCGCAGCCGATGCCGGTGATGGTGTGGTTCACCGTCCTGCACGTCGCGGTTGGAGCGCTTACAATGGCTTCCAGCGTGATTCTGGCGATCCAAGTGGTGCGGAACGTCCGCCGCCCGGCCGTCGAGGCGCATGCCGGATCGGCCGCCGTGGCGAGGCCCTGACCGAATGCAGCCCTACATCGAACTCACGAAGCCGCGCATCACCTGGCTCATTCTCATGAGCACGGCCATCGGCTACTTCTTCGGTCTGCCGGAAACACCGGTGGAGTGGTGGGTGGTCTTCCATACTTTGCTGGGCACCGGATTGGTGGCCAGCGGCACCGCGACCCTGAACCAGTGGTGGGAATCGGAAGCCGATGCGCGCATGGCCCGCACCCGCCAGCGTCCCATCCCATCGGGCCGCGTCACGCGCCGCGGCGCTCTGCTGTTTGGGTTGGCGATTTCGGTGCTCGGCTTCGTCGAACTGGGCGTGTTCGTCAACCTGCTGGCCAGCGCCCTATCGTGCCTCGCGTGGGCCAGCTACCTGCTGATCTACACGCCGCTGAAGCAAATCTCGCCCCACGCCACGTCGGTGGGAGCCATTCCCGGCGCGGTGCCGCCCCTCATCGGCTACGCCGCCGCCAGCGGCCGTCTGGACGCCGCCGCGTTCGCCCTCTACGTCATTCTCTTCATCTGGCAGTTCCCGCACTTCTACGCCATCGCCTGGATGTACCGCGACGACTACGCCCGCGCCGGCATCCGCATGCTCCCCGTCGTTGAGCCCGACGGCCACTCCACCGCCCGGCTGATCCTGTTCTACTCGGCGCTGCTGATCCCCATCAGCCTCGCGCCGGCGTTCCTATCGATGACGGGCAAACTGTACATCGCCGGCGCCCTCGCGATGGGCTTCTATTTCTTCTACACCGGACTGCGCGTCAGCCGCGAGCGTTCCATCCTCCGCGCCCGCGGCGTGCTGCTCGCCTCCGTGATCTACCTGCCCGCGCTGTACGGTCTGATGCTGTTGGATAGGCCGGGCTTGTGATTGTCGCGGTAGAAGATCTTTCGCACTCCTACGGCGAGCGGACGGCGCTGGCCGGTCTCAGTTTCGATGTGGAGCGCGGCTGTATCTATGGCGTCCTCGGCCCGAACGGCTGCGGCAAATCTACGCTCTTTCGCATTCTTTCGACGCTGATGGCGCCGTCCTCGGGGCGCGCCACGCTGGCCGGCTTCGATGTGGTGCGCCAGCCCCGCGAAGTGCGCCGCCAGATCGGCGTCGTCTTTCAGTCCGCCTCTCTTGACCGCAAGCTCACCGTGGCCGAGAACCTCCGGGCGCAGGGCCACCTGTATGGGCTGCGCGGCGCGCCGCTGACCGCTGTGATGGAGGAAGTGCTCGACCGCTTACGCCTCCGCGACCGCGCCGGCGACATCGTCGATACCCTGTCGGGCGGTCTCAAACGGCGCGTCGAGATCGCCAAGGCGCTGCTGCACAATCCCGCCGTGCTGCTGATGGACGAACCTTCCACTGGTCTCGATCCGAACGCCCGGCGCGAACTGGTCCAATACATTGCCGATCTGCGCAGCGATCGGGGCATGACCGTGCTTCTGACCACTCATGTCCTCGAAGAGGCCGACCGGTGCGATCGCCTGCTCCTGCTCTCGCGCGGCCGACGCGTTGCCGAAGGCTCGCCGGCCGAACTGAAATCGCGAGTTGGCGGCGATGTGGTCGTCTTCGAGGTCAACCCCGTCAATGGTTGGGTTCCGGAACTCGCGCGGCGCTTCAATGTCGAGCCGCAAGTGATCGACGGGCGCGTTCGGGTCGAGATCCCCAACGGCCACCGCTTTGCCGCCGAAGCGGTCGAGGCATTTCCCGGCGTAATCCAGTCGGTGTCGATGCATAAGCCGACGTTGGAGGACGTGTTCCTCGACGAGACCGGAGAGGCGATATGAACGCCCTGGTTCTGCCCATCGCGACCCTCTGGCAACGCGAGATGATCCGCTTCTGGCGGGAACGTTCGCGCGTGCTCGGCTTCGTGGGCACGCCGCTCGTGTTCTGGCTGATCATCGGCTCCGGTTTCGGCAACCTCGGTTTCTTCTATCCCGGCGCGCTGACGCTGACCGTGATGTTCTCCGCTGTGTTCTCGATGATGTCGCTGATCGAAGACCGCCGCGAGGGCTTCCTGCTGTCGATGCTCGCGTCGCCGGCTCCGCGCAGCGCGATGGCGTTCGGCAAGATCGCCGGATCTTCGACCCTCGCCTGGCTGCAGTCGCTGATCTTCCTCGCGTTTCTGCCGATGACCGGATTTGCGATCTCTCCGCTGGTGCTGCTGGAACTGGCCGCGATCCTTTTTCTGATCGCATTCACGTTCACGGCGCTCGGCTTCTTCTTCGCCTGGCAAATGGAATCGACGCAGGGCTTTCACGCGGTGATGAATTTGGTGCTGTTCCCGCTGTGGATGATCTCGGGTGCGCTGTTCTCGTTCGAAAGCACCGGCGCCTGGATGCAGGTCGCAATGAGGTTGAATCCGCTCACCTATTCAGTGTCGGCAATTCGCCGGCTGCTGGACCCCGCCGTGTCACCGCAGACCCCTTCGCTGAGTCTCAGTGTGATGGTGACACTAATTTGCGGGCTGATTCTGCTGATCGCTTCGACAGTCGCCGCTTCACGCCCCAGCGTGAGGAACCGCTCGTGAGGCTGACGCGCCGCCACCTCCTGCTTTCCGCCGCTCTGTTGGCCGCGTGCGGGCGTCAGAAGGAGCCGCTGAGCCGGTATCAGGCCATCCCCGATTTCACGCTCACCGCGCAGGACGGCGGCGAGTTCCACAGCGCCGAAAAGCTGAAGGGCCACATTTGGGTAGCGAATTTCATCTTCACCACGTGCCAAGGTCCTTGCCCGCGCATGAGCTCGCAGATGCGCCAACTCCAGGGCCGCCTGAAAAACCGCCCGGACATCAAGTTCGTATCGTTCACGGTGGACCCCGAGAACGATACACCGCCCGTGCTGGCAAAGTACGCGGAGGCGTACTCGGCTGAGGAGGACCGCTGGTTCTTCCTCACCGGTCCCGAGGCCACGCTCAGTGAACTTGCCCGCGAGAACTTCATGCTCGGCACGGTGGACGGCAGCCTGAACCATAGCACCCGCTTCATCCTGATCGACCGCGCGGGCTACGTCCGCAAGTATTACCTCAGCAGCGAACCCGGCCTCATCTCATCCATTCTCGAGGACATCGCCGAACTCGAAGCATGATTTCCCTCAGTGACCTGCCGGCCGTCAACGCCAGCCTCAACGCCACCGCCGCGGTTCTGCTCGGCGCCGGCTATTACCTGATCCTCACCGGCCGCCGCGAGGCGCACAAGAAGGTGATGCTCGCTGCCTTCGGCGTTTCGGTACTCTTCCTCGTCAGCTATTTGATCTACCACTTCAACGTCGGCTCGGTCCGGTTCCAACGGACTGGCCCTATCCGGACGGTTTATTTCACCATCCTGCTCACCCACACCGTTCTCGCGGCCGCCGTCCCGCCGCTGGCGGTCATCACGCTCCGCCGCGCCTGGCAGGAGCGCTTCGATCGCCACCGCCGCATCGCCCGCTGGACCCTGCCCATCTGGCTCTACGTCTCCCTGACCGGAGTCCTGGTCTACTGGATGCTCTACCGCCTGTAACAGCGGCGCGCGTGCCGGATCCTTGTCCGGCCTCTGTGTCCGGGAGCGCATCCCGCATCTCCATTGCGAAGTTTCGCGAAATCTGGCAACATGGCTGCGGAATGTCCTGGTACGAGCGCCGCCTAAACCTCAAGCCCTATTTGGGCCACAAGCCCAGTTCTTGACTGACTGGCAGTAACGCGCGGAGACTCTGGGGCGGCGGAGCGAATCTGCTGGCCGGCCGCGCCTGGACCTGCCGAATGAATGCGCTGGTGTCGCCGGAACTGGGGTTCGCTCGGCTCGACGACCGCGTCAGTATCGGCAGCCTGCCGGTGGTGATCGATTCGCCGTGAAGTTCTATTTCTTCGATGCCGGTGTCGCGAACTTCCTGATGCGGCGACGGCAAGTCGAACGGGGCTCGGCCGAATACGGACGTGCGTTGGAGCACCTGGTGGCGCTCGAAGTCAAAGCAAGCGAGCGGGTGACGGACCGGGACCTCCGCGGTCTCCGCGCACTGGGCGAAGAGGCACTCGTGGGACGCCGCATCGTTACGTCTTTCGAACGTCAACTACGGCGGACCGCCGACGGCATCGAGGTCTGGCCGGTCGAGGAATTTCTGCGCGCCCTTTGGGCGGGCGAAGTAGTGAAGTAACCCCTCGCGCCCTACAACGACCCCGGGTCCACCTTCCGCGGGTCCTGCAAAAACACCCACTTCAGATACGCAATGATGTCGGCCAACTGATCGTTCTCCATTTCGGCCGACTCCGGCGGATGCTTCCATTCGGCGTTGTCTTTCGTTGAGGCGATGTCGGCCTCGGGGAGTTTCCGGGACTCGGGCGGACTCTTTGAAAGGTCGAAGTATTCGCCTTCAGCCTTCTTCATGGCTGGAAAGGTTTGCCGGTCCTTCGTCGTGATCTCCTGGACGTACTGCGTCCGCGACGACAGAATTGCGATCTTGATTGCCCTGGGCGGGACTGCCGCGATGCCGCGCAGGTCGGGTCCGATGGCGGTACCCTTATCCTTCACGGCGTGGCAAACGGCGCAGGACATCCCTTCCGCGGCCTCGAAGAACAACTTCTCTCCACGTTGCGCCTGGGACGGCATCGTCTGGGCCGTCATCAGAAGTGGAACGAGGGCGGCAACAGCAGCAGCAGTGAGACGTCTCATGGCAGCCTCCACCTGTCTCACGGCACGTTCGTGGCCAATGGCAAGTGCTTTCGACAGAACAACGGCGACAACATCCGCACAATCCTGGCTGCGTCATTTCACCCGCAATGGCGAAGAATTCAGCAGCCGCGCGGTTGCCTGGTGGCGCAGGCCCTCAATCTGCCGCGGCATCCGAGGGCTGGTGGCTTACGCGGGCGGGATGGTCAGTACGTCGCCGGGATGAATGACGGACTTCTCGTCTTTCAGCTTGTTCGGATTGGCCGCGATGATTTTGGGGTACAAGGCGCCCTTGCCGTAGAACTTCTCGGCGATCTTCCAGAGCGAATCACCCTTCGCGACGGTGTAGGTTTGGGCTTCGGGCGGCGGGGGCGGAAGCGAGGGGTCGATGGCCAGGTCGCAGGAGATGTCCGGCCAGTTCGGGTCCACCTCCTTGATCTTGTTCCACACGCGATTCTTCACATCTTCCGAGTGGGCGCGGCCTTTCATCACGAGCTTGTCGTTCTCGACGTGCAGGTTCGACAGGCTGACGCCAATTTGCTTGACGAGGTCCAGGACAGGGGCGTACTTCGTTTTGAGCTGTTCGAATCGATCCATGGTTTTGATTGCCTCCGAAATGAAATTTTGACGCGGCCGCCGCAAGGCCGCACGTAACCAGGATACCTTGAGAAAATCCGCCAGCCACGCCCACCCTCATTTTCGAACACGGTTTTCGTCACTAAACCAAGGAGGATCGAGGTATGGCGACGCACGTATTCTTGAGCGGACACGGCGGCTGGAGCCCTCGGGATGGATGGGTTATGGTGCCCAAGGGCTGCCGCATTCACTTCTACACGCATTTCGCCAAGAACATGATCACCGGGATGGAGTACATGATCCTGTCGGGGCAGTATACCGACATCGATCGGACGATCGAAGAGTACAAGCAGTGCCCGAACATGGTTCTTTCGCATCAGGAAGATTCCTGGACACAGAAATCGCTGGAGAAACTCCAGGTACGGAACGACATTCAGTGGAGCCTCATTACGCCGCCAAACGGCCGGTTTCGACTGGGTCAAATCTTCGACTACTGGTCGACGCGAAACGAGGAGGCCGAGTTCCACTGGATGGCTTGCCAGACGCTCTCCCTCAAACAGGTAGGCGGCAGGAAATTCGGGTTGAACGCCGGGGACTTTTCGCACGATACGTCGATGCCAGGCAAGTACCGGGTCACCACACAAGGGTCGAACGGATCGGTTATCAGTTGGCTCTGAACCGGTCCATACGCCGGCCTTTCCTAGAGGGCATGATAGGATGCGAAGCATGTCCTTCTTCTCGCGATTCCTCGGATTCCTCGTAATCCCGGCGGCTCTGTGCTGGGGCCAGAAGACGCTCGACATTCATTTCATCGACGTGGAGGGTGGCCAGGCGACGCTGCTGGTGACGCCCAACGGCGAGACTGTGCTCACCGACGCCGGCTGGCCGGGGTTCGATTATCGCGACGCGGACCGGATCGTTGCCGCGGCGAAGAAGGCCGGCGCGAAGCGGATCGACTACGTGGTCATTACTCACTTCCACCGCGACCATTCGGGCGGCGTCGAGCAACTTGCCGAGCGGATGCCCATCGGCACGCTGGTGGATCACGGTCCGAACACCGAGACGGGAAAGGGCGCCGAGGAACTGAATGCGTCCTACGAGCGTGTGGCGGCGAGAACGAAGCGGATGCGGGTCAAGCCGGGCGACAAGCTTCCGCTCAAGGGCGGCGTCGAGGCGATTGTCGTAACCGCGCGCGGCGAGCGGATTCAGAAGCCGCTGTCCGGCGGCGGCGCGGCCAATCCGCATTGCGCCGGGGTGGAACAGCAGGACGAGGATAAGGGCGAGAACGCCCGGTCGCTCGGCGTGGTGTACCGGTTCGGGAAGTTCCGGTTCGTGAATCTCGGCGACCTGACGTGGAACAAGGAACTGGAACTGGCTTGCCCGGCGAACCTGATCGGTCCGGTGGATCTGTATCTGACAACCCACCACGGGCTGCACACGTCGAACGCGCCGCCGCTGGTCCACGCCATGCAGCCGCGCGTCGCGATCATGAACAATGGCGCTCGCAAGGGCGGCACGCCGCAGGCGTGGAAGACCGTAAAAGCTGCGCCCGGCCTCGAGGATCTGTGGCAGTTGCATCACTCGGTGGCGGGCGCGGACGAGCACAACGTGGCCGAGCAATGGATCGCCAACCTGGAGGAGAAGTGCGAGGGCCACGGTATCAGCGTCTCGGCGCGCAACGACGGCGGCTTTGAAGTGGCGAACCATCGCAACGGGACGAAGAAAAATTACGCGGCGCAGAAGTAGCTCCCTCATCCACGGCGCATGAAGATTCCCTTCCTGGAACTCGGCGCCACCTACCAGGAACTGCGGACCGGGATGGACGCAGCGTGGCGGCGGGTCATGGATTCCGGCTGGTACTTGTTCGGCCCCGAGGTGGAGAGCTTCGAACGCGAGTTTGCCGAATACTGCGAAGCGCCGCACTGCGTGGGCGTGGCGAACGGCCTGGAAGCGCTCACCCTGCTGCTGAAGGCGTACGGCATCGGACCGGGCGACGAGGTGGTGGTTCCGGCGAACACCTACATCGCCACATGGCTGGCGGTCACCCACGCCGGCGCGACGCCCGTTCCCGTGGAACCGGACCCCATTTACTACAACATCGATCCTGGCCGGATCGCCGCCGTGCTGACGCCGCGCGCGCGGGCGATTCTGCCCGTGCATCTTTACGGAGCGCCGGCGGACATGGATCCGATTCTGGATCTGGCGCGCGGGCGCGGGCTGGCGGTGATCGAGGACGCGGCGCAGGCGCACGGCGCGCGCTACCTCGGCCGCCGGGTGGGCAACCTGTCGGACGCGACGGCGTTCAGCTTTTATCCGAGCAAGAACCTGGGCGCGTTTGGCGACGCCGGGGCGGTGGTGACGCGCGACGCCGGGATCGCCGGTCGGGTGCGCGTGCTCGGCAACTACGGTTCGGCGAAAAAGTATTACAACGAGGCGGCTGGGCATAACTCGCGGCTCGACAGTTTGCAGGCGGCCATGCTGCGGGTGAAACTCGGCGTGTTGGACGAGTGGAACGGCCGGCGGCGGCGGATCGCCGCGCGCTACCTCGCTTCCTTCGCGGATCTGCCGGAACTCATCCTGCCAGCCGTGCCTGAATGGGCCGAACCCTGCTGGCACCTGTTCGTCGTCCGGCATCCGCGGCGCGACAATCTCCAAGAACACCTCGCGGCATGCGGTATTGGCACGCTGATTCATTACCCGATTCCGCCGCATTTGTCCGGGGCCTACATCGGCGCTGGCTGGCGCGAGGGCGATTTTCCGGTCACCGAAGAGATCGCCCGGACGGCGCTGAGCCTGCCGCTGAATCCCCAGATGGCGGACGAGGCGGTTGAGGCAGTGATTGAAGCAGTACGTTCGTTTATCGAAAAGAAACGATAATTTTCAACACTTGCTGTGGAAATCCAGCCCGGGTTGGGTGATACTGAATTGTGTCTCTGGGAGCCGGACGCCAGACGCGCCCGTGCATCGACTGAATAGGAGGGTATCCATGGCAGATCGTAGCCGTAATCGTCACAATATTCCGAATCCGCTGGCCGGGCAGGGCGTCGCGGCGAGGCCCACCGGTGCGTACGCAGCCCCGGTTGTTTCTTATGCCGGCTTTTTGGATGGCATCAAAGAACGCATCCACGAGTTGTTTCTCACCGTGCCGGGACTGCCCGGCCATGTCGTTCAGGTTCAACAGGAACTGAACCGGTTGAGCAATTCCACTCTGGGCGAGGCGGAAAAAGTGCTGGTCGCCAAGAAGGCTTTCGAGCAGATCGACAAAGCGGCTCGGCATTGCAACATCGACTTTCCTCAACAAGCGTTCACCGTGGCGTCCGTTCACAAAGGGTTCAGGATTTCCCGCGCGGGAGGCGTGGTGAAGTCGTACGAAGAGTACGTCTGACGATTGCGGCTCGATCGCGCCAGTCTGCTCCGGGCGATCCCGGATGTTCCTTCCTGCATCGAAGTGCGGGGGATGCTCCGGGATGGCGTCGGCGAAGCTACCGGCCTTGATGTTCGTCAGTTTGTCATCGCCGAGCCGTCGCTTCGGCTGGCGGTGACCGTCGGCTGGCCGCTACCCCGGTTCGTGCTGGCGGCAATTGCGCGCTGCCCGGGCAAACCGGTCATCCTAACCGGTTCCGAATACGCGGATCGGCTCGCGCGGTGGCTTCCGGAGTGGAAGATTCGGCCGGCTCACCGCTTTGTGCTTCATGAGCCGGTAAAGGCCATGGGCGTGCAGCCCGCGCGTTTCGTCTCGTGGTCGGGCTTGGCGGCGTCTGCGCTGGGACAGTTCGAAATCCTCGGGAGCGGACTACTGTCCGGAACCGCCGCCGCTGTGTGGGCCGGCGGAGTCCCGGTTTCGATTTGCGCCGCCAGTTGGGAGACGGAAACCTATTGCGACCTAATGGTGGAAACGCTGCCCGCTTACCGCGGTAGAGGTTTCGCCGCCGCCGTTGTCGCGGCCATGGCTGGCCACGCTGCCTCGCAAGGACGGAAAGCGCTTTGGTTCGCGGAAGCCGACCAGCCGGCGTCTATCCGCTTGGCCGCCAAGCTCGGGTTCACGCTCGCTTCGAGTTTGGCCACGATGCGGCCCGAGTAGGGCTGTTCTTGTCGATTGGGAGGCGGACCGGCCGATGGCGATCGAACAGGCGAAACGCGCATTCGCCTTCCTGGGCGGCCGGGGCCGGCTGGCGGAGGCCGCGCATCTTGTCAGCGAGCTGATGGACGCCGCCGATCTCAAGGATGACTACGCCACAGCCGAAGATTGCGC
>CAYPUQ010000179.1:0-11976 GCA_964413655.1 uncultured Solibacteraceae bacterium
CCGTTCACAATTCTCGAAAATATTTTTTTATCTCCGAACCCGCTGCCCTGCAACTATTTATATAGTGTTTCGCATTTCTGCCTGCATAGAAATAAAATTGTTCCTGGGTTATTCTTTGGTTGCGAGTCGGCTTATGCGCACGGTCCAAAAACCCGGTCACCCGCCCAAGCCAACACGAGAGCCGGTGTACGCCGTCTCTTCGCTAGGCTGAGACCGGGCGGAAGAGAACAAATGAAAAAAAATCAAACGAACCAACTGAGCAAATGAAAAGAAAGGACTTTAGCAAAAAACGAACCCAAAACAAACCAAGAACGAACCGAAAACGAACCGAATTCGAACCAAGAACGAACCAAAAACGAACCCGCGCCTGCGACTCCCGAAGCGTCCTCACTTCCTCTCAACCAGGTTCAGAGCCAGCACCTGCCCGTCCGCAATCAACCGCCGCCGAAGCTTTCCGTAGGGTACCTGCTGCACGGAAAGATCCCCCTCCACCGCCAGGACGGCCGCCGTTGCCGCCGACTGGCCGAGGATCATGAACGTCCACTCCAGCCGGATGGCGCCGTAGGCGACATGGCTCGAAGACAGACAAGTTGGGGTCAGCAGATTGGTAGCCTCGCGCTCCCTCGGAACCATCGAGCGGTAGGAGATTCCGAACGGTCCCCAGTCCTCGCCGCCGAAGACGAAACCTTCGTTGTAGGCATATCCGTCGCGCACGATCCGTCGCACGTGGTGCGTGTCCGGCGGCCAGTAGGCAACCGCCACCGGATCGGCCACCGGCGCCGGATTCATCCGTCGCGTGTGGTGCTCGGTGATCACGAAATCGGCGACCATTCGCCGCGCGTCGCGGACGTACAGCAGCCGCGGCCAGCCGCCGTTATCGGTGAACTCGTCCTTGCAGAGGCCCCACCCGCGCCACGCCCTGCGCGTCTCATCGTTCACCTCGGCGTCGTTTTGCAGGAACCAGATCAGCCCCTGAACAAAGGTCAGATGCTCCCGGTAAACGCGATCGCGCGTCGCAAAGTCGCCGCCAGGGTAGTCGTGGTTCATCCCGTAAAGGTTGGCCGACAGGTCGTGCCAGCTTCCCAGATCGGTCTTGCCGTTCGGCAGCCGGGCCTCGGGCCGGAACAGCTTCCCTCCGGCGCGGAGATAGCGGACGTAGATCTCGTAGTTCCAGCGGTCGTAGTTGCCCGGCTTCGCCACCGGAATCTGGTTGCCCGGATCGGCTGTCAGGCACAGCCGGAAGCAGTAGCCCTGAACTCGATGGTCGCCGTCGCCAGGCGTCCCCAAAGACTCGTCCTGAATGGTTGGGATCAGTCCGCTTGCCGGGTCGCCCGGTTTGACGTAGGGATCCACCTTCACCTCGAACTGCCGGTACTGGTTCTCGCTACGGATGCCGTTCTTGGTCTCCCCGTAACGGGAATTCGGTTCCCGGCCGATGACGGTTTCGACTCCCGCGGCGGCCAGCAGGTCGCCTTCGATCGTAGCGTCCAGGAAGACCCGGCCCCGGAACACGTTGCCGTTCTCCATACGGATCGAAGTGATTCGCGCGCCGTCCTTCACCACCGCGCCGGGCTGAAGCGACAGGCGGTTCTCGCGGTAAACAGGAACGCGATGCTCGCGGAGCGACTCGTCGATGACCCGCTCGGCCACGTGGGATTCAAAGCGGTACTGCGGCCCCTCGACACCGTAGCGTTTGCCGAGGCGCAGGTAGAACTCACCCGCCAAACCGCCGATGGCCATGTCGTTCCGAAAGTGGTGGTTGTTGATATCGGAACTGCCCAGGCCCTCGACGCTCATGCCGCCCACGTGCTGGCCCGGCTCCACGAGCGCCACCTGGCGGCCCATCCGCGCCGCCTGAATCGCCGCCGTGAACCCGGCCGCCGAACCGCCATAGACGATAACGTCAGCCTCCACGGTCTCGCCGAAGCCGCGGCCGAACGGGAGCAGCGAGAGCGCGAGCAGAAAAGTGGGGCAGGCCCCCGGCCTGCGGCGGACGCCCCGTCCCCCCGATTTTTCATGCCGGCTGGACTTCATGGATCGCAAGCCATCACAAAAAGCTGATTCGCGCCGCCAAGGAATCGGCGCGCGACCGTCAGCCGCAAACCGGTCTGTTCAGCCACCTGCTTCATGCGCGGCAGGTCGAAGAACGAATGGTGTTCCTCGGCCGCCTCCCGGCTGAAGACGCCGAGCAATGCCCCTAAGCTATGCGCCCACACGAAGCTCGGGTGCGGCGTCGTCAGCACGATGCGCCCGCCCCCGCGAACCAGACCTCGTAGCATTCGCAGCGTCTCATCCGGTTCCGGAAGGTGTTCGATCGATGCGAGCATGGCCACCGTGTCGAAGGCAGGCTCGGGCGGTGGCAGCTCGCTCACGAACGTGTGACTGGGGAAGTTCCGTCGCGCGGCGGCCAGCGCGGTCGCGTCGATGTCGAAACCCACGTACCGCTCGGGCGCGCAGTACGCGGCGAGAGTACCGGCGCCGCAACCGAAGTCGAAGACGTCGCCCGAAAGGAGTGGAACCACCTGCTTGATGCGCTGACTCCGCAGAAACGGGGAGAGCTTGCCCTCCGATCCTTGGTCGCCCATGGCACTAGCCTAGCAACGCTAGAACGGAAGCCGCAGCAGCGCCTCGCACCCTGGACCCGGCTCACGGTTCCTCAGATCCAGCCGGCCATTGTGCCCCTCGGCGATCTGACGGCACAGCACTAGGCCGATCCCCGTACCGCCAGGCTTGGTGGTGAAGAAAGGCACGAACAGATTGGCCGGATTTGCGATGCCGTGACCTTCGTCGCGAACCCAGATCTCGATGTGGCTGCCATTCACGCGCCAACCCGCCACCACACCGCCGCCCGTTTCGAGTGAAGCGTCGGCGGCGTTGCGCAGCAGGTTGATCATGAGTTGGTCGAGTTGGTCCGGGTCGGCGCGAACTGTAATCCCCGGTCCTGATTCCAGCTTCACTGGCAGCCGTGGCTCGAGCGTCACTACGCGGCGCATCCAGGCGCCGAGATCGAGTGGTTGCAGGTTCGGCGGCGGCAGCTTGGCCAGCCGGGCGTAAGACTCCATGAACCGGATCAGCGCTTCGCTACGGCCGGAGATGATCATCAGGCCGCGCTTCATGTCGTCGCGCCAATCCGGCGGCGGCGGTTCGCGATCCACCAGGGTGTTGAGGCTCCCCGCAATCGAACGGATCGGCGCCAGAGAGTTGTTCAACTCGTGCCCAAGCACGCGGACCAGACGCTTCCATGCCTGCAATTCTTCTTCGCGGAGCGTGCGGGTGAGGTCTTCGATTACCAGCAGGCGGTGCGGCATTCCCTTTTCCCGGAAGTTGCCGACGCGGATGCCCCAACGGCCCGATCCGACGGGAAACGCCTGCTGCACGGTCCGGTGCGCCTCGCCTTCGAGCAACTCCTCGAGGCCAAGCTCGGCAGCATGGCGGCCGAGCATACGTTCGGCCGGTTGGTTCAGCAACTCTTCGCCGCCGCGGTTCACCAGGCGGAGCCGGTTGCCTTGGTCGAAGGTGAACACGGCCACGTCGATCTCCTCCATCACGGTGCGGAGGAGTGCGATGGCCTCCAGCGCGCCGAACCGCTGTTCCTGGAGGGTTTCGCTGAGGGTGTTCACTTCGCGGTAGACCTCGTCAAGAGCGTCGTTCGGACGGCTGCCGCGGAGGCGGATCGAGTAGTCGCCTTCCTGAAGCGCCGCGACCAGGTTCGACAGCGTCTGCAGCGGGCGCACCACGCGCTCCCGCACGGCGAGGGCTAGGCCCAGCCAGAAGGAGACGAGCACCACGGTCAGCGTCCACTGCACCTTAGTGCTGTAGTCGCCCAGCCAAAGAATGAGCAGCGCGGTGAGCAGGGCAGGGAAGCCCGCCCCGAGCGCGAGCAGCGTGAGCCGGGTCTCGAACGCTAGGCGCGGATGCCGGCGGCCTCGCGCTTCGCCGGTCATTGTGGCGCACGCACTCGTGCGTGCCGCGTCCACACTCCTGTGGACGCAAGGTCTGACGTTCGCCTCCGCCTCATAAGCTGTACCGCTGCAGCCTTCTATACAGCGCGCTCCGGCTCAAGCCCAGCGCGCTGGCCGCTTGGCTCACATTCCCGTGGTACCGCGCGAGGGCCTTCTTGACGAGGAAGGCTTCCACCTCTTCGAGGCTCATGTCCTCCAGACGCGAGGCACCCGAGGAATCCATGCGCGCGCGCAGAGCAAGGTCGCTAGGCTTCACCATGTCCCCCTCGGCCATCAGCACGGCGCGCTCGACGGCGTGGTCCAATTCCCGCACGTTGCCGGGCCACGAATGACTGAGCAGCACCTGGAGCGCGGCCTGGTCGAATCCGCCGATCCTCTTGCGGTAGCGCTGCACGTGCTGGCTGAGAAAGTGCATCGCGAGCTGCGGGATGTCTTCACGCCGGTCGCGCAGCGGCGGCACGTGGATCTCGACGGTATTCAGCCGGAACAGCAGGTCCTCCCGGAAGCGGCCGCTGGATACCTCGGCGTGAAGATCGGCGTTGGTGGCCGAGATGATACGGACGTTGACGCGCCGCGTGCGCGAGGAGCCGACGCGCTCGAACTCGCCCGTCTCGAGAACGCGCAACAGCCGCGCCTGCTGGCTCAACGGCACGTTGGCGATCTCGTCGAGGAAGATCGAGCCGCCGTCGGCGAGTTCGAAGCGGCCGACGCGGTCCGTCTTCGCGTCTGTGAAAGCGCCTTTGACGTGGCCGAACAGTTCGCTTTCAAACAGGCTCTCGCTCAGGCCGCCGGTGTTCACCGTAACCAGCGGGCGGCTGGCGCGCGGCGAGACGCCGTGCAGCGCCTGGGCGATCAGTCCCTTACCGGTGCCGTTCTCGCCGGTGATGAGAACGTTGGCGTCGGACGGACCCACGCGCGAGACGATCTGGAGGACCGGCTTCATCGCGGGCGAGTCGGCGATGAGCGAAGGGCCGCCTTCGCCACGGAGCAGCATGTTCTCGGCTTCCAGCCGTTGGCCGCGCCGCAGTGCCTGGCCGAGGGCGATCTGGGTGCGAAGGATCGCGAGCAGGCGGTGGTTCTCCCACGGCTTCTGGACGAAATCGCGCGCGCCGCGGCGCATCGCCTCGACGGCGAGTTCAATGCTGCCCCACGCGGTCATCACCACAATCGGGAGCGTGGCGTCGATTGCCAGCAGTTGTTTGAGGACGTCCAGGCCCTCCTGTCCGGAAGTGGTGTCGCGGGCGTAGTTCAAGTCGATCAGCGCGACGTCCAGCTCCTGCGACTCGGCCGCCGCCAGGATGCCGGCCGGGGAGGAAGCGGTTTCGATCTGGAAGCCCTCGGGCTTCAGCAGCAGGCGCAAGGCTTCAATGACATCGGCCTGGTCGTCGGCGAGCAGGATACGCGGCGCGGTGGTATCGTTGTTCTTCATTCGGGCTCAGGTAGTCATCCTACACTGTGCTACTCCTCCCGCAGCGTCACCAACGGATCGGTCTCCGCAGCGCGGCTCGCCGGCAGCCACGTCGCCAGCAGGGCGATCGCGAGCAGCACCGCGCTCACGGCACCGAGCGTGAGCCAATCCACGCCTTGCATGTCGAACAGGAGGCTCGAGACATAACGTGTGGCGGCGAGCGAACCGGCGATGCCGATCGCGAGCCCCACGACAGCCAGTGCCGCGCCGTAGCGCATCACCATTTGGAGCACGTCGCCGCGGCTGGCCCCGAGCGCGATGCGGACGCCGATTTCGCGGCGGCGCTGGCCCACCGAATAGTTCAGTACGCCGTAAACGCCTAACGCGGCGAGCAGCAGCGACAGCGCGCCGAACGCGCCGAGCAGAATAGCGCCGAGCCGCGGCGCCCACAGCGCCTGCCCCAGCACCTCGATGATGGTCTGCACATTCTGCACCGGCAGAATCGGATCGAGCGCCTGCATTCGAGCGCGCATGGCCTCCAACACGCCCCGTGGCTCGCCGAGCGTTCGAACGTAGAACGTGGCGGTGTCGGCGTGGTGCTGTGCCATCGGCAAATAGGCCACTGGCTGCGGGTCTTCGCCGAGCAGGAACTGCGTGGCGGTTCTCACAACGCCGGCGACAACCGTGCGCTCGGTTTCGCCATGGAAGCGGAAACCTTTGCCGACTGCGTCTTCGCCGGGCCACACCCGCCGCGCCATCGCTTCGTTGATAATTGCCACCGGCTGCGATCCTTCGCGGTCGGCTTCGGTCAGCATGCGTCCCTGCAGGAGGCGGATGCCGGCGGCGGCCAGGAATTGCGAATCCACGCTGGGCGTGTGAACGAGGACCCCGCTCTCGTCGCCTACTTCGTCGCGGCCCTCAGGGAAGATGCTCCGCATGAATCCGCCCTGAAACGGCCCCACCGAAGAGAGGCCGGCCGCGGCGACCCCGGGAATGGCGCGGATCTCGGCGAGCGCTTGTTCATGGAACTGGCGCGCCTTTGCCGGCGAATACTGCTGTTCGGTCAGACGTACCGTCGCGAGCGCTAGCTTTTCTGTCTCGAATCCGGGGTCAATGCGCTGCGCGTTCGACAGGCTGCGAATGAACAGCCCCGCGCCGGCCAGCGCCACCACGGACAGCGCCACCTGCGCTGTCACCAGGATGTTGCGCAGGCCGAACCGGCCGGCGCCCGCGGCTTGATGCTCACCGCGCGTCTTGAGGGCGGTGGCTAGGTCGATCCGTGTGCCGTAGAGCGCCGGAACCAGACCGAAGAGCAGCGTGCTGAATAACGCCAGCGCGCAGGAAAACAGCAGGACCGGCGGGCTGAGTCCGAAGTCGATGGCGCCCTCCGGAAGAAACGGCGGCTTGAACCATAACAGCAGTTCTTGAAGCCACAGTGCGAGCAGCACTCCGGCGGCGCCACTGACGGCTGCGATGAGAAGGCTCTCCACTAGCAGCTGCCGCACGAGCCGCAGCCGCCCGGCGCCGAGCGAGGCGCGAACGGCCATCTCGCGCAGCCGCGAGGTGGCGCGGGCGAGCATCAAGTTGGCGACGTTGGCGCAGGCGATCAGCAGAACCAGTCCGGCGGCTGCCATTAGCAGCAGACCGCCCTTGAGCATCGCCTCGCGAAACGCCGGCGGCACGGTGGCTTCGCGTAGCGGCGTAACCGTAATGCCGCGCTTGAAGTTGTCGCTTGGGTACATGGCCGCCAGTTCGGTGGCCAGCGGCTTCAGCGACGCCTCAGCCTGTGCCGCGACAACGCCCGGGCGAAGCCGCGCAATTGGGAAACTCAGCAGCGCCCGGCGGCTCTCCAGATGCTCGCGCGTGAAGCCGCTGAGCACCTGGCCGTACATCGACAACGGAATCCACAGTTCGGGTCCGCCGATCGCGTTGGTGCCCCGGAATCCCGCCGCGGTGACCCCGATGATGGTGAAGTCACTGCCGTTCAGCTTAACGCTGCGGCCGACCACCGAGGGCTCGCCTCCGAATCGCCGCTGCCACAGCCGATGGCTCAGAACCACGACCGGCGAGCCGCCCTCGACACGGTCGTCCTCAGGGAAAATCGTCCGGCCGTAGCGGGCGCGAACGCCGAGAACTTCGAAGTAGTTGCCGGTCACCAACAGGCCCGGAACCTCTTCGGGACGCTCCTCACCGGCGAGGCTCACGGGCGAGAACACCGCCGTCGCCAACCCGGCGAAGACTTGATTCTGGTCGCGGTAGTCGCGGAAGTTCGGGATGGAAACCGGCATGTAGTCGAGCAGCCGCCCGGTGTTGCGCTCGTCCGTGCCGAACAGCAGGACGATCTCATCGGGCCCATCGATCGGCAGCGGTTGGAGGAAGACGGAATTCAGGAGACTGAAAATGGCGGTGTTGCCGCCAATGCCGAGCGCCAGCGAAAGCACTAC
This sequence comes from uncultured Solibacteraceae bacterium, assembly GCA_964413655.1. GTDB lineage: Bacteria > Acidobacteriota > Terriglobia > Bryobacterales > Bryobacteraceae > CAYPUQ01. The sequence goes on from CAYPUQ010000179.1 coordinate 7,815, forward strand.
TACCGCGGCGAAGCCGGGCCGTTTCAGCAGGGTTCGCAGCGCGATGCGCGTATCTTGAATCAGGTCGCTCATCTACTCGTAACGTAGCGCCACCAGCGGTTCGATGCGCGAGGCGCGGCGCGCCGGAAAACGGCAGGCCAGGAACGTAGCTGTCAGTACCACCATGGTTGCGGCCGCGAGAGAAACGGGGTCCCACGGACGAATCTCGTAGAGCAGGCTCTCCATAAGCCGCGTCAGCCCGAGGCTGGCGGCGAGCCCAATGGCGCAGCCCGCGGCAACCGGTGTCAGCCACTGGCGGATGACGAGCATGCCGATCTGTCGCGGCGCCGCGCCGAGCGCCAGCCGCAGACCCATCTCCGGCGTACGCTCCAGCACCATGCGCCGGACCACGGTAAACAGCCCGATGAGGACCATCGCCACGGCAAGCGCGGCAAGCGAAGCCAGCAGCATCAGGCTCACGCGCTGGCGCGCCACCGAGTCCGCGAAGATATCGGTCATCGCGCGGACATCGTGCATCGCGAGGGTGGGATTCGTTTCGCGCACGGTCTGGCGCAGGCTGCCCGCCAGCGCGTTCGGGTCGCCCGGCCCGCGAATAACAAACGAGAACGAGTTCACGAAACGCCAGTCCGGCAACTGGCGCATCGGGAAGTACAGTTCCGGCTGCGCGGCATCCGTCCAGCGGCTTTGCTTCACATCGGCGATGACGCCCGCCACGGTGACCGGATCCTCGCGGCCGATCAGGTAGATCGGACGGCCGACAGCGTCGCCGCCCCAATAGCGCCGCGCCATGGTCTCGTTGATCATCACAACGCGTGCGGTTTCGTCCCGATCAAAGTCAGAGAGGAATCGCCCCGCCACTAGTCGCAGACCGGCGGTCCCGGCGTAGCCCGGAGACACCACGCGCCACACCGCGCGCGGCCACTCCGAACGCTCCTCGGGAGTCTTCCCCGGCACGCGGAACGGCGTGCCCCATTCGTCGCCGGCCAGCGGAATATGATTAATCGCGCCCGCCGCATCTACGCCCGGGGTCTGGCGAAGCGCATCGAGGAGGTCCATGTAGATGCGGCCCTTGGCGGCCGACTCGACCCCGCGACCCTCGGTCAGCGCTACCGAGAACGTCAGCAGGTTCTGCGCGCGCAGTCCCGGATCGGATCGAAGCATCTGAACGAAGCTGCGCAGCAGCAGCGTCGCGCCGGTCAACAACACAAGGGCCATCGCGACCTGTCCGCCGATCAGCAGCCGGTGCAGCTTGGCACTGCTTTGCGAGCCGATGGCAGTCCGGCCGCCCTGCCTGAGCGCCTCCTGCGGCGAGGCGTGCCGCAGCCGCAAGAAGGGCGCCAGACCACCGAGCAGACTCACTGTAAGCGCCAGAACCGCCGCCACCGCGGCCACGCGCCAATCGACCTCCAATTCGTGCAGGCGGGGAACCTCGGTCAGGATCGGACCGGGCAGCATGTGCGGCAGTGCGTCGATCAGCCATACCGCCAGCAGGCAGCCGATCCCGCCGGCCATCAGACCGAGCCACCCGCTTTCAAGCAACGCGTGGCGGACCAGCGCCCACCTGGAGGCGCCGAGCGCCGACCGAACCGTCAGTTCCCGGCTGCGCTCAGCGAGACGGATGAGCATCAGGTTCGACAGATTCGCGCAGACCACGGCCAGCAAACCGCCAGCCGTTGCGAGCAACAGCAGCAGCAGCGTGCGCACGCGTTCAGTCATCCGCTCGTGCAGCGGCTGCACAATCACCGATACGCCGCGGTTGGTCTCGGGGTGTTCGCGTTCAATCTGGAGAGCGATGTCGCGCATCTCACTGCCGGCTTGTTCGGGACTGACCCCTTCCTGGAGCCGTCCGAAGATGCGTAGCGCCTGAAAGCGCCGGCTCTGCGCATCGCGCGGTTCCAGTTGCAGGGGCGACCACAGCTCCGTTGGCAGCGGCCAAAGCGGCGGGAAGCGGAAGTCTTCCGGCATTACGCCCACCACGGTGTACTGCTGGTGGTTCAGCGGAATTGAGCGTCCGAGGATGGACCGGTCCCCGCCGAACTGCCGCTGCCAAAGCCCGTAGCTGAGAATTGCCACCTTCGGTCCGCCGTAGTTATCGTCGAAGGAGTGAAAGCCCTGTCCGAGAACCGGCTTCACTCCGAAAAGCTCGAAGGTGTTCGCAGAAACCCGCAAACCGCGCAGCGGCTTTGCGCCCTCCGGCGCGGTGAGCGCCGTTTCCCAGTACACGGCCGCCGACATGGCCTCGAACGAGCGCGACCGTTCCCGCCAGTCGTGAAAGTTGCCGGGCGCCACCACGTCGGCCGTCATTCCAGCAGCGGGCGAAGTTTGCCACAACGCGGTCAGGCGCTCCGGGAGCGCGTAAGGCAACGGACGGAACAGGACTGTATCGACTACAGAATAAATGGACGTGGCCGCGCCAACGCCGAGCGCCAGCATCGCAACGGCCGTGACGGCGAAACCGGGCGCGCGCATCAGCCTGCGAAGCGTCTGATTCAGTTCACCCATCTCTCAATCCTTCTCGAAATATTGTGGCGCACGTACTCGTGCGTGCCGCTTGCACACTCGTGTGCACGCAAGATTGCTTGCCTGGTGTTCGCCGGGCCACTGGCTGTTTGCGGCTCGGCAGCACAATAGCCGGCACGAGTGTCGGCTCGGCACGCAACGAGTTCGTGCGCCACTTTGAAGCTCTTACTCTTCACGCAATGCCTCCAGTGGCTCGATCCGCGCGGCGCGATTGGCGGGAATCAAGCACGCCAGCAGCGCCACCGCCGTCACGACCGCTGGAACGGCCGTGTAGCTGAACGGGTCGAGCGGCCTGATGCCGAACAGCATGCTCTCCAGCAGCCGCCCGGCGACGATCGAACCAATCATTCCCACCGCCACGCCGGCCAACACAGGCTTCATCCCCTGACGCAAAAGCAGATTCCGGACTTCGCTCGCCCGCGCCCCGAGCGCCATGCGGATGCCGACCTCGCCGGTCCGCTGCGCGACAGCCTGCGAAATCACACCATAGATCCCGAGTGAAGCCAGCAGCAGGGCGAGCATCGCGAAGCCGAGCAGCAGCATCATCTGGAACCGGCGGACGGCGACCGAATCGGAAATCACCTCATCCATCGTCCGTGTCTCGGGAATGGGAATCTCGGCGTCCAGATCGCGGACCAAAGCCGTGAGCGGACCGGCCAGCCGCCGCGGATCGCCCGCCGTGCGGACTACAACCGACATCCGCCCGTGCGGCCGCTGCCACAACGGGAAGTAAGCGATCATCGTGGGCCCTTGGACCAGCGACCCCGCGGGCACGTTGCCAACAACGCCAACCACGCGCGGATACGGCGGATCGCCGAACTCGCGCAGGCTGCGGCCAACGGGATCCTCGCCCGGCCACAGCCGTTCGGCGAGGTTCTGGCTGACGACCACCATTTTGGTGTCGCCGTCCTTCTCCTCGAACATCCGGCCGTTCAGCGGCGGAATCCGCATCACCTGGAAGTACTCCGGCGTCACCATCCGGTAGTTAGCCACCGGCCATTCAGCCATCGGCGCGGCCGGGCGGTCGCCCGCGTACACGGCATTGACAAAGGTTTCCGAGGTTACCGGTAGCGCGGAGACGAGTCCGGCCATCTGCACGCCCGGCAGTTCGCCCGCCTTCCTTTCCAACTCGCGGAAGAACGAGAGCCGCTGCGCGCCGTCTTTATACTTCGCGGCTGGTAGTGTCACTTCGGCGGCGAGGAGATTGCCCGAGTCGAAGCCGCGATCCAGATTGAGCACGCGGAACAGGCTGTGGAGTAGAAGTCCGGCGCCAAGGAGCAGCACCACGCTCAGCGCGACCTCCACCAGCACCAAGGCGCTCCGCGTCCGATGGCCCGATGGCCCGTCCGTTGTGCGCCGGCTGGCCGAATGCAAAGCCTCCTGTGGATTCGAACGAGCTGCCTTCCAGGCTGGGAACGCTCCCAACAGCAGCCCCGCGAGGCACGAAACCGCGAACGAGAAGGCGAGGACGGAGCCATCGAGGCGGGTCTCGTCGAGACGGGCAATCTGGACGGGCGCACCGGCGACGATGGCCTCCAGTAGCCACGTCGCGAGGACCAGGCCCAAGGCGCCGCCGGCAAACGAGAGCACCAGGCTCTCCGCCAGCACGCGCCGCATGAGCGCGCCGAGGCTGGCGCCGAGC
>CAYPUQ010000180.1:0-11924 GCA_964413655.1 uncultured Solibacteraceae bacterium
TGAGACGTTATCCAGTGGTGATCGAGCGAACTGGGGCCGGCTACTCTGTCTACTCGCCGGACGTTTCGGGATGTGTGGCCGTTGGCGACACCGAGGAAGAGGCGCACCGAAAACTTCCAGGATGATCTGATCGAGCACTTCCAGGCCATGCGCGAAGTCGGCGAGCCGATTCCAGAACCCACTCGTCCGTTAACTACGTGGAAGTCGCCGCATAGCCCGGAGTAATCTGGGCGCAGTCCGCGTGGCGCGGTCCTGCCGCGGTCCCCTACACCGCGAACCCGTGCTGCCGACGGTGATGCGGGCCGTCGAAGTCCTTCGCCGACTTGAACAACTCGTGCCGGCCGTCGCCGGCCTCGTCCTTGACCCGCGCCAGCAGCGCTTCGCTCTCCGCCGCCGTCATCGGCTTGAAATTCCGCCCCAAAGCGATGTCGGCCTTCAATTGCGCCATCGATGTGATACCGACCACTTGCGTCGCCACCGGCTGCGACAGGCAATAGCGGTAGCACTCCGCGGCGGTCATTTTCATGTGACTCACCATGCGGCCCTCGGGATAGCCACCCGCCAAGCCCTTCATGCCGATCACGCCGACATCCTTGCTCAGGCACACCGGCACGACCTGCTTCTGAAAGCTCCGGTAAAACGCGTCCAGCGCGTTGATTGGCATCTGCGCGGTGTCCCAGTCGTGCGGCTTGCCGAGCATCTTCAGGTGAATCACCGGGTCCTTGTGGCCGGTGAATCCGATATAGCGTACCTTGCCTTCCTTCCGCGCCTCTAGCGCCGCCTTCAGGCCGCCCTTCTCGAACACCCAGTCCGGGTCGTTGTCGTAGACCATCTCGTGGAACTGCCACAGGTCCAGGTAATCGGTCTGCATGCGGCGCAGGCTGTCTTCGAGGCACTTCTTCGACCCGGCATAATCGCGCTCGCAGTTCTTCGTCATCAGGAAGACCTTCTTGCGCCGGCCGTCCTGTTTGAGCGCCTTGCCCATCAGAGTTTCCGAATGCCCGTCATGGTAGTCCCAGGAGTTGTCGAAAAACGTCATGCCTTCGTCCATCGCGGCGTGCATGATTCGGATGGACTCCGCCTCGTCCTTGACCGAGCCGATGTGCCAGCCGCCGAGACAGAGAATCGAGACCCGCTGGCCCGTCCGTCCGAGCACGCGGGTGGGGAGTCCCGTCGCCGAGGCGGGACTGGTTTGCGCGATGACCTGTTCGGCCAGCGCGGTGATCGACAGCACGCCGGCCGTGCCGGCCATAAAGTCGCGGCGAGAAGTGTCAGACATCGTGAAAGCCTCCTATGTTGGGATTAAGCCCGCTCATTTGCCTTTTGCTGCCTTCGATTTTACCCTAGGGGCATGAACCCTTGGTCTCGGCGCGAATGGTTCGCCGCTACCCTCGCCGGCATGACGGCGCAGCGGCTGGCATTGGGATCGCAAGTCTCTTCCAAAGCGGAGACGAGTAAACTGGCCATGCCCGGCCCTTACCGCGGCCGAGTCGTTGCCGTCGGTAATCCGGCATCTATCGTCTCGGGACGGTTCGACGGTGAAGCGATTCACCGCACGATGTATCGCGGCATCACCGAACTCACCGGCGCCGGCAACATCCGCGAGGCGTGGGGCCGTTTCTTCGAATCCGGCGACGTCGTCGGCATCAAGGTCAACCCCGTCGGCATGCCTCGCGTGATCTCCTGCGCCGAGGTTCTCCGCGAGATCGTCTTCGGCCTCAAGAGCGCAGGCGTTAAGGCCCAGGACATCGTCGTCTACGACCGCTACCGCGCCCAGTTCCTCAAGGGCGGCTTCGACAAGTGGCTGCCGGAAGGCGTCCGCTGGAGTTCTGCCACCGAGGACTACGAGGAGGTCCAGCAGGCCATCGAAGGCTACGATGCGGACCACTACATGGACATGGCGCTCACCCTGCCCGGCCAGGATTGGTCGAACCTCACGGCTCGCCGCTCCTATGCCGCGAATTTCATCACGAAGGAAGTGAACAAGCTGGTGAACCTCGCGGTGCTGAAGGACCACCAGTCGGCCGGTGTCACGCTGGCGCTCAAAAACCTGTCGCACGGGCTGGTGAACAACGTGGCGCGCAGTCATTCGACGTTCACGCTGAATACCTGTGGCGCATTCATCCCGGCCGTGGTCGCGATGCCGGTGATTCGCAACAAGGCGGTGCTGCATATCGTGGATGGCATCAAGGGTCTATATCACGGCGGACCCTCCGCGCCGCCCCAATTCGTCTGGGAACATAAGACGATGTATTTCGCCACGGACCCCGTCGCGCTCGACAAGGTCTGCTGGAAGGTCATCGACGAAAAGCGCGTCGCGGAAGGCATGAAGCCGGTCGCCGAGTCGCGCCCCGACGGCAAATACGATCACTTCGTCAGCCGCCAACCCGAACATATCGAGATCGCCGGCGCCCTCGGTCTCGGCGAATGGGACGACGCCAAGATCGACGTTCGGAGGATCGCGCTCAAGGCCTAATCGCGGTCCGCCGCGGCCAGCGCAAGCGCCGTTACAGCAGACTCAGCGGGTCGACGTCGATCACCAGGGCGGTTGCGGGCCAGCGGCGGTCGAGGGCGAAGTGGCGGATTTGCTGGAGGAGTTCGTTGAGGCGATTGCGGCTCGCCGACTTCAGCAGAAGCTGGTACCGGAACTCGCGCTTCAGCTTCGGTACCGGGGCGACGGCTGGGCCGAGGATGCGCATGCCCTCCGGCGCCGGCGTGAGCAGGCCGTTGAGTTCGGTGCTCAGGCGGAGAGCATCTTCTTCGGACGGTGCCCGGACCAGAATGTTCGCCAGGGCGCTGAAGGGCGGGTAGCGCATCAGACGGCGGAATTCGAGTTCCTTGACGTAGAAGCCGGCGTAGTCCTGCGCGGCGGCGAAACGAACGGCATAGTGTTCCGGGTTGATGGTTTGCAGCAGAACGATGCCGGGCACGCCGCCGCGGCCGGCGCGGCCGGCGGCCTGCGTGAGGAGTTGGAAGGTGCGCTCGGCGGCGCGGAAATCGGGCATGCCGAGGCCGATGTCGGCGTTGACGATGCCAACCAGCGTTACGTTCGGGATGTCGTGACCCTTGGCGATCATTTGCGTGCCGACGAGGATGTCGTAGTTGCCTTCGCGGAAGCCGTGCAGAATCGTTTCGTACTGGCGGCGGCCGGAGACCGTATCGCGGTCCATCCGGGCGACGCGGGCGGTGGGGAACTCGCGATGCATTTCGTCCTCGACGCGCTCGGAGCCCACGCCGACGAAGTAGATGTGTTCGGAGTCGCACTTCGGGCAGCGCTCGGGCACGCGTTCGGCGTAGCCGCAGTAGTGGCACAGCATGCGGCGGTCGCGGCGGTGCCAGGTAAGCGTGACCGAGCAGTCGCGGCACTGGAGGCGCTCGCCGCAGGCACGGCAGGTGGCGAAGCTCGAAAAACCGCGGCGGTTGAGCAGCACCATCACCTGTTCGCCGGCGTCCAGCCGCGCGCGGACGGCGTCCACCAGCGCGCGGGAGAACGTGTTCTGCTTGCGGGTCTCGAGGAACTCCTGGCGCATATCGACGAGGTCGACACGCGGCATCGGCCGTTGCTCGATGCGTTCCGGTATCTCGAGTAACACGTATTTGCCCTGTTCGGTGTTATAGCGGCTTTCGAGCGATGGCGTCGCGGAGCCGAGCACGATAGCGGCGTTCGCGGCGCGGGCGCGTACAACGGCGACGTCGCGGCCGTTGTAGCGCGGCGTCTCTTCCTGCTTGTAACTGCCGTCGTGTTCTTCGTCGACGATGAGGAGTCCGAGGTTGCGGACCGGAGCGAAGACGCCCGAGCGCGTCCCGACCACCACACCGGCCTCGCCGCGGCGGATGCGCCGCCACTGCTCGACGCGCTCGATATCGGTAAACGCCGAATGGAGGATGGCGACGCGGTCGCCGAAGCGGTGGAAGAACTGCGCGGCGACAGCCGGCGTGAGGCCGATCTCCGGCACGAGCAGCAAAGCGCCACGGTCGAGCGCGAGACAGGCCTCGATGAGGCCGAGATAGACCTCGGTTTTGCCGGACCCGGTGACGCCGTGCAGCAGAAACGCCTGGAACCGGTGCGCCTGAAGCGACTCGTTGACGCGGTGGAAGGCGGCCTGCTGACGGGCGTTGAGGAGGTGCGGCGGGCCGATGGCAGTGGAGAGCGTCGCGGGCGCTTCGGGACGGAGTTGCAGCAAGTGGCGGCGGGCGAGGGCGCGCGCGGCGGTGGAGGCGTTGCGGATTGTTTCGTCGAGAATCGCGAGGTTGTGCGAGCCGGGGTGTAGTTCGAGGTAGCTGAGCAGTTCGCGTTCGGCGCGCGTGAGCTTCTCGCCTTCGGGGGGACGGCGCAGGAATTCGGCGCGGAGGCGGGCGGCAGGGGATCGAAACGGATCGCGCGAGTCCTGGTCTTCCTCGATCATGACGAAGCCGCGGCGGATCAACCTGCGGATGGCGTCCTTCGAACGCGGCGCCTTGCGTTCGAGGTAGGCGGCCGACAAAGGGCGCTGTTCCAGCAGCCGCAGCACCTGGACGGCAGGTTCCTCGCCGGGCGTTCCGATGAGGAGCTGGCGGGCGGCGTCACGCCCCGCGGTGGTCAGTGAATAGACGCGGGTCCTGCGCATTTCACCGGCGAGCGGCGTCATCGAGCGCAGGACTTCGCCGAGCGGCGCGCAGTAATAGGACGAAACCCAGCGGCCGAGTTCGAGCAATTCGGCGTCGAGCACCGGCACTTCGTCGAGAAGACGAAGCGCTTCGCGTATTTCAACGGCTGGCGGGTCGGCGTGCAGCCGGAGCGCGACGCCGGTTAGCTTTCGCTGTCCGAACGGGACGATGAGGCGGCAGCCCGGCTGCACGCGGTGGCGCAAGGTTTCGGGCAGCGAATAGGTGAAGGGGCGGTCCAACGGAACCGGAAGGGCGACATCGCAGTAGCGGGGCAGGGAATCCATGGAGGGCTGGCAGTCAGCCTCCGAGCAGCGCCCGGCTGAGCGCTTCCTTCATGACCTGCTCCGGGGCCTTGCGCCCGGTCCAAAGCTCGAAGCCGATTACACCCTGGTAGACGAGCATGGACAGTCCGTCCAGCGTGGGGAGACCGAGGGCGCGCGCGGCGGCGAGCAGCTTCGTTTCGGGCGGGTTGAAAACCGCGTCGCAGACCAGCAGATCGGAGCGGGCGGCGGAGAGATCGACCGGCGGCAAGGCATCGACATCGGGGAAGAGGCCAATGGAGGTGGCGTTGACCAACACGTCGAACTCGGCCGGGACGGACCAGGCGCCTTCCCACAGTTGGAAGCGGATCGGGCCGTTGGTTCTGGCGCGGAGATCGCCGGTCATGATCTCGCCGCGCTCGCGGGTGCGGTTGAGGACGAGCAGATCGGCGGCGCCGGCGAGCAGCAGTTCGGCGGCAATGGCGCGGGCCGCACCGCCGGCGCCGAGCAGCGCCACGCGCTTGCCGTTCGGGTCGCAGCCGGCGTCCTGGCGGAGGCCGCGGAGGAAGCCTTTGCCGTCGGTGTTCTCGCCGATGAGGCGCCCGTCGCGGCGCACGACCGTGTTCACAGCGCCGATGAGACGGGCCTCGGGCGAGAGGTCGTCGAGGTGTTCGATGACGGCGACTTTATGGGGAATGGTAAGGTTCACGCCCTGCATGTTGAAAGCGCGCACGCCGCGCATCGCGTCGGCGAGTTGATTCGGCCGGACCTCGACGGTTAGGTAGCGCCAGTTCAGGCCCAAGGCCGCGAAGGCCGCTTCCTGCATGACGCCGGTGGGGTTCTCGGCGACTGGCGTTCCGAGGACGCCGGTGAGTTCGGCCTGATAATTGGCGGGCATACGAAGTGTTCAGCTTAGTACAGGGCCGCGCGGCGTTGCTGAAACTTCGTTTGCCCGCCGGGGGAAGTTGACCTACGAGAGGAAGGTATCCATCTCGTCGGCGGAAGGGCCGTACATGCCGGGGACCTTTCGCTCGAGCAGGCGCAAGTACAAGCTCAACTGGCCGCGGTGGTGGATCAGGTGATTGAGCGCGATTGTGCGCACGGCCATGCGGCGGGGCGCGGCGTAGAGCGTCTTCTCGCCATAGGCGAGTGTCCAGGTTACGGCGAACTGCTCGTCGCTTGTGTTCTCGATTGTGTTCCGCGCTCCGGCGGCGCACTCGTTGAAATGCGCCATGAGCGTGGAATGCGAGCCGGTTTGGAAGCCTTCGATACTCTCGCTGGCGGCGAAGTCCAGCTTCTCCGTCGTGATAATCATGGCCATCCAGCTTGGCAGATCGCCGACATGGCTGGCCAACTGCGCCAGCGTCATCGACTTCTCATGGGGCTTCCAGCCGAACTTGTCTTCGGGCAGGCTTTCCAGCATTCTGCGGGTGCTCGCGATTTCCTCGTCAAACTCCGGCAGCAGGATTTCACTGATCGTCATAAGCTACTCCTGGTCAGGGGAATGAACTACCGGACGATGATATCATTTTCGCCTTTTATTCGCCAGTGAAATTTACGGATTGGTGCGGATCGGCGGCGTCAACCCCCGGCGGAGAAAGTCTCCACAGGCTCCAGCTCTGGCTCCATCAGTTCGTCGAAGTATTCCCGCACAGCCGCGAAGGGCTCGGTGTAATCCTGTCCGACGCTGGCCGTGCGCGGCAGGTCGAGGCGCTGGAAGTCGACGAACCGTCCGTTGCGGCGAATGCGGAAGTCCAGGTGTGGACCGGTGGCCAGGCCGGTCGCGCCCACTTGGCCGATCCGCTGGCCTTGTTCGACGCGCTGGCCGGCCCGCACGAGCCGCCGCGACAGGTGCATGTAGTACGTTTCGTAGCCGCCCGAATGCCGAATCCGCACGAGGTTGCCTGCGCCGCCCGACCAGCCCGAGTAAACGACGCGTCCTCCGGCCACCGCCTGAACGGGTGTGCCGGTGGGCGCGTCGTAGTCGGTCCCCAGGTGAGGCCGGTAGGTCTTCAGGACCGGGTGAAAGCGGCGCGGCGAAAAGCGCGAACTGACCCGCGCCTCGAACTTCAGCGGCGACCGGAGAAACGCCGCCTGCAGCGAACGGCCGTCGCGCGAATAGAAACGCGGCTTGCCCTCTTCGCCGTGGAACAGAAACGCGTCGTAGACCGTGCCTTCGTTCACGTATTTGGCGGCGAGAATGCGCTGGTAGGAAGGCGGCTGGCCGTTCTCATACTCTTTCTTCTCGACCAGCACGCAGAACTCGTCGCCTTCGCGGGGGTCGGTGTAGAAGTCGAGGTCCCAGGCGAAGATCTCGGCGATGCGCAACGCCAGTTCGGGGCTCTCGCCGGCTTCGGCGATGCTTCGAAACAGCGAGCCGATTAATTCGCTGCAAACGGGCACGACCTCGACGCGTCCGGGGACTTCGCGGATCGCGGCAGCTACGCCATTCTCGCCGTACGACAGTTGCAGCATCCGGTCGGGCTCGATGACGTACTCGATCGATTCCAGGATTCCGGGCTCGGAACGGGTGAGGATCAACTGAGAGCCTGCCCGGAACCGCCGGACGTCGAACGTCTGTTCGACCACGGTGATCGACTCGGCGATGGTATTGCGGTCGATGCCGGCGCGGCTTAACAGGTCGGAGAAGGTGTCGCCGGAAGCGATGGACAGGGTCTCGGTGCTGAGCGCCGGTGCGGCTGGGACGGCTTCCAGGGCCGGGTGCGGGTCGGGTGGGCTGCCGGTGGGGCGAAGGGAGAGGATGAGAGCCGTCGCCGCCACCGACACGATGCCCGTGAACCCGAGCGCGAGTCGCAGGGTCCGATTCATTGAAACTAATTTATGTTTAAACGGCGTGGCGGGTCAAACTACGATCCCGGCGCGCCCGTCGCCGCCCGGCGGCGGAAGGGTTCCAGCCACTGGCCCGGCACCGATCCCGGGTAGGACTCGATGCCGGTGAAGCCGAGCCGTTCGGGGTCGCGGCCGGGCAGATACCACGTCCGGAAGAGCCAATCCCAAACGCTGAGCGTCAGGGCGAAGTTCCGGTTCGGAGGACCGCTATCGGGATGGGTGTGGTGCCAGACATGCAACTCCGGACTGTTGACGATGTATTTCAGCGGGCCGATTTTCCACCGCAGGTTCGCGTGGGCGAAGTGGCCGATCAGCGTATTCACAACGCCGTACCAGAACATGGCCACGGGCGCAAAGCCGAAGAACGCCGCCGGCACGTAGAGCAGCACGCGATACACGACGATCTCACCCCAGTGGATGCGCCAGTTGCCGATCCAGTCGAGGTCAACGATACTGTGATGCACCTTATGAAACTGCCAAAGCCAGCCCACGCGGTGCAGCAGGTTGTGAACGCACCATTGCGCGAAGTCCATGGCGATGAGCAGCACCACGAGTTGCAGCCAGAACGGTTTGCCGCTCATCGCGCCGAGGTAGACCCACTCCTTGAGATGCGTAAGGTCCAGCGCCTTGTCGAGCGCGGCGATCGCGTGGATGGCGCCGTAACCCACCACGTAGCTCAGACCGTGGCTGTTGAACACGATGTAGAAGACGTCGTTCCAGAAGCCGCGGCGCAGTAGGGGCATCCGCCTGCGCGGCCACAGGCGCTCCAGCAACAGGAACGGAACGGAAAGAGCGAAAAGCCAAATCGCGTATGACATGGCAGGACCGGCCGGGTAGCCGTTACGCCGATTCTCGCACGAAGAACCTCCGGAACTCGGGTGGGAGCTTGCACGGCTTCCAGTTCGGGCCGAGGAAGAGGTGCTTGGTGAAACCGGTGGCCAGCAGCGCCCCGGTGGCGGCGTTGTGCATCTCGTAGCCAAACCGCAGCATGCGCGGTGTGAACGCCTCGACGCGGGTACGCACCGCGATTTCGTCGTCGTAGAGCGCCGGCGATAGGTAGCGGCAGTTCGCCTCGACCACCGCCAGGAGGACACCGGCGTCGCGTTCCAGGTCGCGATAGCGCAACCCAACCGAACGGCAGTACTCGACGCGCCCGACCTCCATCCAGATCAGGTAGTTGGCATGGTAGACGATCCCCATCTGGTCGGTCTCGGCATAGCGGACCCGCAGGCGCGTTTCGTGCGTCGGCATGAAACGCGATTATAAAGGAGCCCGTCTGTTAGCATCGAGGGAGTGCGGATCCGTGTACTCTTTTTCGGCATGCTCAAGGACATCGCCGGGCGCTCGACGGACGACTTCGACGCCCCGCCGGGAGCGAACCTGGATGCCGTCTTCGCCCATTATTCCGGCCAGTTTCCGAAGCTGAAGGAAATGGAAGCCAGCATTGTGCTCGCGCGCAATCATGAGTTCGCGGCGCGGACCGACGTCCTCTCGGACGGAGACGAAGTGGCCTTTTTGCCGCCGGTGAGCGGCGGCGCCGGGTTCACGCACGAGATCGCGGATTCGGATACGGGCAACTTCTTCGCACTTACCCGCTTGCCGATCGACACGCGGGCGGTGATCGCGCGGTTGCTGCGCGGCGAGGACGGCGCGGTGGTCGATTTCGAAGGCGTCGTGCGGAACAACACTAAGGGCCGCCCGACACTCTACCTCGACTACGAATGCTACGAGCCGATGGCAGTGAAAATGATGTCGCGGATTGGGCGCGAGATCGCGGCGTCGCACGCCGTCGACCGCATCGCGCTGGTACACCGGCTCGGCCGTCTGGAAATCGGCGAAGCCAGTGTGGCCGTGGTGGTGACCGCGCCGCACCGGCGGCCGGCGTTCGAAGCGGCGCTTGAGGGAATCAACCGGCTGAAGAAGCTGGTGCCGATCTGGAAGAAGGAGTACTTCGCGGACGGCGAGGTTTGGGTGGAGGGCGAATGGGACGACTCGGTTGCGCGGCGCTAGTTGGTCTGCTGGCCGGCCTGCCGCTCGCGGCCCAAACCATCGAACAGAAGCATGAGCCGGATGTTTCGTTTCGCGTCGACGTGCGTCTGGTGCGGCTGCTCGCCACGGTGAAAGACCGGAACGGCGCGCTCATCGGCGGGCTGAACCAGGAAGACTTCGTGATCCTGGACAGCGAGGTACCCCAGGACATCGCCGTCTTCGAGCGCCGGACCGAGCAGCCATTGTCGATTGCGATGCTGATCGACACGAGCGGCTCGACCGCGCGGGAGCAGCGGTATGAGATCGAATCGGCCGGCCGGTTTTTGAACGCGCTCGTGGCCGAGGGCAACCCGAACGACGCCTTGGCGCTGTACGGCTTCAACCACGAAGTGACGCTCCAGACCGGCTACACCCGCGACAGCCGCCGCGTGCTGCGGGCACTGCGGAGCCTGAAATCCGAAGCCGGCACGTCGATGTACGACGCCATCTGCCTGTCGGCGGAACGCCTCCGCAACCGTGACGGCCGCAAAGTGGTGGTGATCGTGACCGACGGCGGCGACACGACCAGCTATCGCACGTTTCACGACGCCATGCGGGAACTCCACACGACGGACACCGTGCTGTACGCGGTTCTGGTCGTGCCCATCGCGAGCGACGCGGGCCGGAACATCGGCGGCGAGAACGCGCTGACTACGCTTAGCACCAGCACCGGCGGACGCATGTTTGCGCCGTCCATCGGGCCCGGCCTCGACGCCGCCTTCGCTGAGATTCTCCGGGACCTTCGGACACAATACCTGATTGGCTATTATCCGCGGAACCTGCCCGATCAGCGGGGCGATTTCCGCCGCGTGAAGATCGAGGTGACGCGGCCGGATTTGCAGGTTTTCTCGCGCAATGGCTACTATGAGAAATAATCACGCCATTGAGCCGGCAACGGCCAGCCATGCGAACAAATTGGAGAATCAGTGACCACGGGCAAGAAAAAAGCGCCTGAACAAACGCTCGAAGAAGTGCGATACCTCCGGAGCCTGATCCAGAACCGCACGCCGGTCCGGATCAAGCTCGAGGACAACTCGGAAGTGGCCGGCACCATCGAGTATTACGACCGCGGATTCCTTCGCCTCACCCGCGAACCCGCCGAACCGAACCTGTTCATCTACAAACACGACATCAAGTATTTGTACGAAGACCGCTAGGACCCGGCATGGCTTCCTACCTGGAAACGGCGCAGGATATCGCGCGCGAGGCCGGCGGTTTGCTGGCGAATTACCTGGAACGCCGCATCGGTTTCGAGCTGAAAGGGGAGTTCGACCTGGTGACCGAGGCCGACCGCGCGTCGGAAAAGTTGGTGGTGGAGCGGCTGCGTTCGCATTTCCCGCAGCATTCCATCGTGGCGGAGGAAGGCGGAGGGCACGAGTCTGCGTCGGAGTTTCGCTGGTACGTTGACCCGCTCGACGGCACCACGAACTTTGCGCACGGGTTCCCGATGTTCAACGTTACGCTGGCCTTGGAGAACGCTGGGGAACTGGTCGCGGGCGTGATCTACGATCCGGTGCGGCAGGAGATGTTCAGCGCTGAGCGGGGCGGCGGCGCCTATTTGAACAACCACCGAATCCATGCCTCGCGCGCCGCGCGGCTGGAGGACTCGTTGGTGGCGACAGGCTTTCCGAGCTACAAGCGGCACCTCAGCGTGAACGTTCATTTCTACCACCAGGTGGCGATGGCGACGCACGGCGTCCGCCGCGCCGGTTCGGCGGCGCTGGACCTGGCATACGTCGCCTGTGGGCGGCTGGATTTGTTCTGGGAGTTCGGTCTGAAGCCCTGGGACATGGCGGCCGGGATTCTACTGGTCCGCGAGGCCGGCGGGAAGGTAACCGACATGAAGGGCGGACCGATGGGCTTGGCCGGAGCGCATATCGCGGCCTCCAATGGCCGAATCCACGAGGCCGCGCTGGAGCTGTTCGGCGAGGTGTTCCAGGGGCGGTACCGGGTTCCTTTGGCGCAGATAACAGTATAGGGCGCAGCGGCCTATATCAGGACTGGGACGGTCTCCTTCTTCGGATAAGCTGAACTCCTCGATCTGGCTCCAGCGCGTCCTCAACAACTCGGCGATCTGCCGTGTGGAACAGTTTCCCAAGCCGATCCAGATGATTTTGGGGTGTGCACCGTCGAGGAATG
>CAYPUQ010000181.1:0-11902 GCA_964413655.1 uncultured Solibacteraceae bacterium
GCCCGCCCAGCTTCTGGAACTTCTGCGGCTCGCGCAGGAACTCGATGATCTCCTGAAGCTCTTCCTTGGCTTCCTCGACGCCGGCGACGTCTTTAAACGTCACTTTCTTCTGCTGCGAGGAATGCAGCCGCGCCCGGCTCTTGCCGAAACTCAGTGCCTTGTTGCCGCCGCTCTGCATCTGCCGCATCATGAAAATCCAAAACCCCAGCAGCAGGATGAACGGAACCGCGTTGATCAGGATCGAAACAAAATTGCCCGAGCCTGTCTCCTTCAACTCCATGACGACGTTGTGGTCGCGCATCAGCTTGTAAATGTCCGGGTAGTTCGGCGGAATCGTCGTGCGCAGTTTCTTGCTGGCATCCTCGCGGAACTTGCCTTCCACGGACATGCCCGAAATCGTCACTTCCTTGATCCGGCCCGCCTCGATTTCGCTCAAGAACTGAGTGAAGTTGAGCGCCTCTTCCCGAGGCGACTGGCCAGTGCGGACTACCGCCCACAACAGCACGACAACGCAGATGAGTACGACCCAAAAGATGGCGGTCTTAACATTTGAATTCATGCAGATTCCCTACTTGGGGGACGGAACCCCACACCTCACACACTTTTAAGACGTAGCAAACCGGTTTCCCGATTCAGGATACCCCCAGTTGTTTTCCGGACCGGATGCGCAGGACGTTACGGGTGGACTGCTGGCGTTCGCATCCGGCGGCAGGCCCAAACCGTTTCACCCAAACGATTTGCCCGCCGCTTGTCACCACCGGCCACCGCCCGCGATCCCAGGCGGGGATGCCGGCCCGTTGGAACAAGTGTTTGATCTTAACGGCTCCCGCGGCTCCCATGGGTTGGTACCTATCGCCCGGCCGGAAGCTCCGCAATTCCAACGCGTCCGGCAGCCGGTCCCAATCCAATTCGAACCCATTCGTATTATAGCCGGATTCCGAATCTTTCAGTTGGATGACCTCCAGCTCCAAAACCTCGCCGCTGACCGGAACTACCACCCGGCACGGTGGCGTCAACGCCACCTGAAACCCACCCTCGGCCCCCTCGCCGGGCCCCTCCAGCCTTAACCATCCGAACGACCGCCGCGCCTCCAGCCCCGGCAGCCGCACGGAACCCGTTCCGCGCCGCCCGGCAGCCAGCGCCAGCAACGCATCAATATGGTCGTATTCGACCTGCCGTAGACTGCCCCGCGCTTGCTCCACAGCCTGCCGTACTACCCGCCGCGCCAAGCCCGGCGGCAGCCTGCTCAGTTCGTCACAATCCAGTAACAGTCCCCCAGCCTCCACGCGCATGCAGGCTGCACCCGCCTGCCGCGCCTCTGCAACCAGCACCTGTTCGTCCTCGCCGGCCAGCACGGCGAGCCGAGCCAGCGCCTCCGAAACCCGCGGATTCCAATCGCGTGCTAACGCCGGCAGCAGCTCGTGACGCAAACGGTTCCGCGTAAACTGAGGGTCGGCATTCGAGGAGTCCTCGCGCCACACATGCCCTCGAGCCACTAGCCACGCCCGCAACTCCTCCCGCCCGGCCGCCAGCAGCGGCCGCACCACTCCATCAGGCGTCACCGGCAGAATGCCCGTCAACCCCCGCGGACCCGTCCCCCGCAGAATCCGGAACAGCACCGTCTCGGCCTGGTCGTCGCGCGTGTGCCCCGTCGCGACGCAGTCCGCTACGCGGCCCAGCATCTCGCGAAACACCTTGCGCCGCGCCTCCCGCGCCGTTTCTTCCAAATTCCCGCCGCCAGCCCGCACGTCCACCGGCCGGGCGTGAAAGGGCAGGGAGGCCGCCGCCGCCAGCTCCGCTACAAGCCGCTCGTCCGCGTCGGACTCCGCTCCGCGCAGGCCGTGGTTCACATGCACCACCGCCAGCTTTAGCTCCCACTCGTGTCCCAGCTCGACCAGCAGGTGCAGCAGCGCGACTGAATCAGCACCTCCAGATACAGCCAGAGCCACGCGGGCGCCGGGCGTGAACATGCTATAACGAGAGATGCTTGCGATAACTCGATCGAGCAAAACCGGCTCCGGCGATCTCATTGTAAACCGCCCCGCCGTTTGCTCCTACTGCTCTTCGAGCGTGCCGACACCGAGGAGAACCGATCGCGAATGAGCCTGACCATCGAGGAACGCGCCGCGAAGATCCGCCTGCTACTGATGGACGTCGACGGCGTGTTGACCGACGGCCGCATTTACTTCGTCCCCGACGGCGTCGGCGGTTGGACCGAGACAAAGGGCTTCGATTCCCAGGACGGCATCGCCATGCACTGGCTCCACTGGAGCGGCATCCAGACCGGCATGGTCAGTGGCCGCTCGTCCAAGGCTACCGAACTCCGCGCTCAACAAGGCAAGTTCAGCTACTGCTACACCGGCAACATCGAGAAGATTCCGATCCTCGATGAAATCCTCGTCCACTCGGGGTACAAGGCCGATCAGGTCGCCTATATCGGCGACGACTTCACCGACGTGGTCGTCATGCGCCGCGTCGGCCTCGCCATTGCCGTCGCCAACGCCCTGCCGGAAGTGAAGCGCTTCGCCCACTATGTCACGGCGGCCTCCGGCGGCAACGGCGCCATGCGCGAGGTGGCGGTCTTCATCCTCAAGGCGCAAGGACTGTGGCCGGAGATCCTGAAGAAGTACGAAATCGACGATGGCGAGTGAGAAGGTTGGCGTCCTCGTCTTCGCAACCAATGGACCCGGCGTTCTCCACCAGTTGACCGGCGTTATCGCGCGCCACGAGGGCGATATCACCTCCATCGAAATCTTTCAGGCGCCTCCGCCCACCACCGGCATCCACTTCGAAGTCGTGCTCGGCTCCGATCCCGCCGTCCTCGTCGCCGACCTCGCCGCGCTCCCGATGGTGAACGAAGCTCGGCTCGTCCCGGCCCTCGACAAGGTCTACGGCAAGCGCATCATTATCATGGGCGGCGGCGCCCAGGTCGGTCAGGTCGCGATCGGCGCCATCTCCGAAGCCGACCGCCACAACATCCGCGGCGAACACATCTCGGTGGACACCATCCCACTCGTTGGCGAAAAGCCGCTCGCCGAGGCCGTCCGCGCCTCGGCCCGCCTCCCGCGCGTGAAAGCCCTCGTCCTGGCTGGTTCGATCATGGGTGGCGAGATCGAGGAAGCCGTCAAGGAAGTCCGCGCCCAAGGCCTGCTCGTCATCAGCCTCAACATGGCCGGCAGCGTCCCCGACGCCGCCGATCTTGTCGTCACCGACCCCGTCCAAGCCGGTGTGATGGCCGTCATGGCCATCGCCGACACCGCCAAGTTCCGCATCCACCGCCTCAGCCGCCGCGTTTTCTGAGGTTCTCGTACTTCTCGTTGATTGGGTGGGTCCATCGCATCTCCAATGACAAGCCGATGCCTTACTTCAGCACGACAGCGGCGAACAACAACCCGTAGAACCCGGCACAACAGAGTAAACCCGCGCGCCGCCAGACGGATGGACGCAGCTCGACCGGCAGCAAAGTGGTGTTGACGCGCAGAATCTGGATGGCGGCCAGAGCCAGCACCGCCCCCGCCACCACGCCCAAAGCCTTGAACAGCGTCATCGCCGAACCCCACTGCACCGTTACCGCGCCCCAGACTGTGAAGCCGATCAGCAGCGAATAGTAAATACGGCCCACGCGCGCCGCCGGACGCTTATTGACGCCCGCGCTCCAGAGGGTGTCGGTTACCAGGCGGACCAGCGTATCGGTGTTGCCCAAATGAGTGGAGAACAAGATCCAGAATCCGTTCAACAGTCCGAGGAACCAGAATCCGCTCCAGAGTTTCTCGGCCATATACTTTGCCTGGAAAGCGCCCGCGCCAACATCCGTCAGATTCGCACCGGCTGGAGCGATGAACGTGGCGAGGTTCACGTTGAGAAACATGCCGATGAAACAGCCGCCGGTCCATAGCACTACTTGGTCCAACATCACGTACCGCAGCCAAATGCGCCAGCGCCGCAGATTCTCGCTCGTGATGTCGAACACCTTGCCCACACGCGACAGCCGGATCTCGCGTCCGCCGAACGCGCTCGGAATGGCGCCAACCGTGGCGCCCATCCCATAGCCCTTATCCCGCATCCAGTTCGAGATGGCCAGATTTCCCACGCCGCCCGAGCCCGCCGTCGCCGCGAGCGCCGCCAGTAGAATAATGTCTGTCCCCTCGGGCCAATGGCCGAATTGCAGGAAGCCGGCGAATGTCCGCGCCCAGTGATCGAAAGGCACGAACAGCAGGTTCGCCGTCAACAGAAACAGGAACACGAACCCGATCATCAGCCATGACGCGCGTTCGAGCATCCGTTCGATGGTGCCGCCGATCATCAGGATCGCTACCGTAGCCGCCATCACTCCGTATGTGACCCAAGCCAGCGCTGCCCCATCGGCCGCGCCAGGCAGTTGCCCGGCGAACGCGGTAAAGATCACCGCGGCGCACGCGGCGCCCAATGCCGGCATCCCCAACTGAGCCACGGTCAGAATCGAGTAGACCGCAGCCCAGAATCGCGGCGACGGACGCAGACGCATGAATCCGGAAATGATCGGTTCTCCCGTGTACAGCGTGTACCGGACGGCTTCGAGGTTAAACACCGTTTGCAGGGCGATCGCGACGGTGGCGATCCAAAGCAGACCAACGCCATGCTGCACGGTGAGCGCCGGGCCAACGAGCCATTCGCCGCCGCCGATGGATGCGGCCAGTAGGATCGCGCCGGGACCAATCGTCCGCAGTACGTTCCGCACGGTCATCGGCAGGGGTTCGGGAAGCTCGGCCTTTCCCCACGGCGCCGGAGCGCTCACCGGTCCTCTCTGCCTCGCAGTTGAGGTATGAAGGTCTGCGCGCGCTTCCGCTCGATGGCCTCCTTGGCCTTCAGCAACTCACTCAGGTCCGCGCCGCGCCGGATGGCACGCTCCATTTGCTTCTCGGCGGCGACGATTCGCTCCGCCAACACAATCGCCCGTTCGAGTTCATCCGCGGGCGCCACGACGATGCCATCTTCGTCCCCGATCAGCCAATCCCCCGGTTGCACTACCTGTCCGCCGCAGCACACGATCGAGTTCAACGCTCCCAGGTACTCGGCCCCGCCGGCGTTGGGAACTACGGCTCGCGCAAACACAGGAAGCCGACTGACGGCGATCTTGGCGGCGTCGCGAATCGCGCCATCGATCACGACGCCCGCCAGTCCCTTCTTCAGCGCGCGATACGTCGTCAGTTCACCCCACAATGCCGTGTTCAGTTCGCCCTGCCCGTCAATTACCAGCACATAACCTTTCGGGCATTCGGCGAGCGCGGACGCAATCATCAGGATGTCGGCTGTATGAACGCGAACCGTGAACGCCGGACCCGCCATCTTGGGATTCGCGGAGCGGCACTTCATGTCGTGATCCATCGCACCACGCTTGCCGAGCGCATCGGAGATCGCCGCCGCGCCGAGCCTTCTCAGCGTGGCTACGGGCATACGACGACCTGGGCTGGATTGATCGCTTTATACTTACCCTTATTTGCCGTGATCTCGAAGGCTTCGGGAACTCGCTCGATGCCCTCAAGGACATGGGTGATCATCGGCTTGAGCCGCACCCGCCCGGCGCCAACCAACCGAACCGTGTGCTCCAGGTGTTCCAGGGTGCTGATATCGGGGAAGACATAACGGAGGCTGCGCTCGCGCAACAGGTCCACCGGAAACTCGATCGGTCCTCCGAACCAGGAGACGCCCACTACGGTTCCGCCGCTTCGCACCGCGTCGATGGCCTGCATCAGGCTGTGGACCCCGGCGAGCCCTTGCTTGGGGCTGCCGCCCGCGCACTCGAAGATGACGTCGGCGCCGTTTCCGCCGGTCAGGTCGCGGATGACGGCCACCGGGTCCTCCGTGCCCGCGTTGACTACATGATCCGCTCCGAGTTCCCGAGCCATCGCGCACGCCTCCTCACGCACATCCACGGCGATGATCCGTCCCGCTCCACTGACGCGAGCGATCTGCATGCACTCCAGCCCCATACTGCCCTGCCCAAAAAGCGCGACCGTGTCGCCGATGCGAATGTTGGCGGTTTCCACTGATGCGACGCTGTCGCTCAAGGACTGAAGGCAGGCGGCCTCGCTGTCGGAGATCCGCTCGTCAACGAGCGTCAAGGCGATCTCCGGCAACTCGGCAAACTCTGAGAAACAGCCTGGCAGTTGGAATCCGATGATGGGTCCCTTGCGGCAGAGATGCTGCCGGCCATCGGTGCACAGCGGGCATTCCTGGCAGGGCAGTTTCGCGCGAGCTGCCACTCGATCGCCCGGACGGAACCGCACGACTCCCTTCCCCACTTCCAGAATCCTCGCGCAATACTCGTGCCCGAAGAGTTGGACGGGCGCTTCCGTCTCCAGGCGCTTCTTGATTTTCTCGAACGCCAGCGTTGGAATGCCGAACGCAAGCTGCGCTTCGGTCACGCTTGGCTGCACCACAAGAATCCGCGCCAGCACGTGGCCGGGCCGCGGTGTGGGCGTTGGGATTTCGTCCATGCGCATGTCGCCGAAGCCGTAGAATCGCCAAGCCTTCAATCGAACCTCCTTTGTCCGCCGCGCCGGTGTGGTCGAGCCAGCTCAAGCCAGGATATCGGTTACGACGCGCGCGGGGTACTGGTCGGTGAGCCGCTCGTGAAGTCCGTGCCGCTCGTAGGTGAGTTCGCGGAACTTCATGCCAAGGAGGTGGAGCATCGTGGCATGGAAGTCCTGAACGCTGACCCGATTCTCCACGGCCTTGTGACCGAGGTCGTCCGTGGCGCCATAGGCGAGGCCACCTTTCACGCCGCCGCCGGCCATCCAGAGTGTGAACCCGCTCGGGCCGTGGTCGCGCCCGGCGCCGGTTGAGTTGTCACGCACTTGGGAAAGGGGCATACGCCCGAACTCGCCGCCCCAGATGACTAATGTGCTGTCGAGTAGACCGCGGCGTTTCAGGTCCGTGATCAGGGCGGCGGCCGGTTTGTCCGTCTTGCCGCAACTATAACGGAGACTTTGCTCCAGCTCGGAGTGGGCGTCCCAGATCTGGCCCTCGATGTAGATCTGCACGAAGCGGACGCCTCGTTCAACGAGGCGCCGGGCCATCAGGCACCGCTTGCCGTAGGAGTGCGTCATCTCCTGGTTGAGGCCGTACATCTCCTTGGTGTCGTCGCTCTCCTGCGACAGGTCGAGCGCATCGCTGGCTTCCACCTGCATGCGCGCTGCCAGTTCGTAGCTGGCAATGCGCGCGTCGAGATTTGGCTGATTCGGGCGCTGCTGGCGGTGGACCTCGTCCAACTGTTTCAGCAAACGGCGGCGGGCTTCCGCCAAGGGAGCGGGAACCTCATCAGGCGGTTTCAGGTTCAGCAACGGTGAACCTTCCGAGCGGAACCTCGTACCTTGATAGACGGGCGGGAGCCAGCCTGCCTGCCAGTTCTGAATTCCATTCACCGGCAAACCCTTGGGGTCGTCGAGCACGATGTAGGCGGGCAGATTCTGATTCTCGCTGCCGAGACCGTAGACGACCCAGGACCCGAGCGCGGGCCGTCCAGGGATCGTCCGCCCTGTCTGCATGAGGTAGAGGGCAGGCTCGTGGTTGAAGTGCTCGCCGAACATGGAGCGAATCACGCAGACGTCGTCGATCACGTTTCCGAGGTGGGGCAGCATTTCTGAAAGCTCAACGCCCGACTTGCCGTGCCGCGAGAACCGGAACGGCGAAGGGAGGATGCCTCCCGCCTCGTTCGTGAACTCGATCTCGGCCGCGATGTCGCGGGGCGCGGCGGCGCCGGCCAAGCGCGCCAGCGCGGGTTTGGGATCGAATAAGTCCACTTGGCTCGGCCCGCCGTTCTGAAAGAGATGGATCACCGCCTTGGCCTTGGCGCGAAAGTGAGGCGGGCGCGGTTTCAGGTCGTGTATCTGTCCCGCGCCCTCGGCGCGCGCCAAGTCGGATGTCAGGAGCGATGCCAGCGCGGCGCCGTGCACGCCGTCGCTCAGGCGCGAGAAGAAGTCGCGGCGCGAAATCCGCTTGCTAGTCGACATAGACAAACTCCCCGGAGTTCAGCAGCGTATGCACAAAATCGCCTAGCGCCATCCATCGCGAGGTCCAGCCGTGCGGAGCGGACTCGCGGCGCTGCTCGAAATGGCTTTGCCAGTGGTGTTTCAGTTGCGTGAGCGCGGCCGCGCCGCGCTTCTTCTCTTCAGCCGCGGCCGGACGGCTGAGCACATGCAGGTAAGCTTGTTCCACCTGCTCGCCCTCATCGGAAGCGTAGCGGTCGAGGATGCGGCCCGCAAGATACCGGGCGTGATCCAGGACCTGCTGGCCGTTCAAAAGTTGCAACGCCTGCGTTGGGACAGTAGATACGGGCCGCTCGACGCAGTTGGGCGACATCGGAGGCGTATCGAAAATCTCCAGCATCGTCAGCGGGCTCCGCCGGCGTTGCAAGACGTAGATGGCGCGCCTCCATCCGTTTTCCCCGCCCCTGGCGATGACTTCGCCATCGGGTTTGACTTCGATGGGCGCGGCTGGTCCGAACTGCGTGGCGTCGAGTCTCCCTGTGGTCTTGAGAATCGAGTCGAACAGGGCGTCGGCGTCCATGCGGCGCATGGGCATCCGCGAGAGCAGGGCGTTCTCCGGGTCGGCCTTCTCCGCTTCCGGCGAAACGATGGATGACTGCCGGAACGCCGAGGAGGTCCAGATCAAGCGGTGGATGGCCTTCAGGCTCCACTTCTGCCGCACTAATTCGGTGGCCAGCCAGTCCAGCAACTCGGGATGCGTCGGCAGCACTCCAGTGCGGCCGAAGTTCGCGGCACTGGGGACAATGCCGCGGCCAAAGTGGTGCAGCCAGATGCGGTTGACAATGACCCTGGCGGTCAAAGGATGCTCCGGCTGCACCAGCCACCGCGCGAGTGCGAGCCGCCGCCCGGGAGAATCGCCGATCGGCTGAACGTTATATGGCTTCAGTCCCACGGAGAGCACGGAGGGAACGCCCGGCTGCACCGGCTGAGTGGGCGCCAGCGCATCCCCACGGCGAAGCAGATAGGCCGTGGAGGGCTCGCCGCCCATCTCATACAACGCCCTGACGCCCGGTTTCGGCCGGAGCTTTGCGCGCAGATCGGCGATCTCTCGCCGGACCTTGTCGGCCTCGGGCTTGTACTCAGGAAACTTTCGGGCCAGTTCTTCCGTGGTGATCGTCAGTGTGTCTTCGAACTTCTCGGCCAGGTATTTCTGCACTTCGGAGCGCTGATCCTTCGGCGTCTCGGCGAGCCGTCTCAGATCCTCGCGGGCGGCTTCGGGTAAGGCGGCCAGCCGCTCTTCCAGCACTGTGGCGCGGAGCGGCTTCTCCCGTGTGTCGCGGCTCTGTTCCAACCTCCGGATCTCGCCCTCGATCGGCGCATTGAACGCTTCGGTGGTCTTGCGCTCCTCGTCGAGCGCGATATCGAGGCGGCGTTTGGTGGGATCGATCCAGTCGTAGGGATCGTAAGCTGTTTGCAGTACCGCGCTGAGCCGGTAGTAGTCGCGCTGTGGCAAGGGATCGTACTTATGATCGTGGCAGCGTGCGCAGCCGATCGTAAGACCGAGAACGGAGGAGCCGAAAATCTCCAATTGATCCGCGATCACGTTCATTCGTTCCGGCAGGAAGCTCTGCGGCGGCGAGTAGGTCCCATCGGCCGCCATGCGCCAGAAGCCAGTGGCGACCAGTTTCTCCAGCAGTTCCGGCGTCGGGTGTTTCACATTCCTGTAGTCGACCATTTCGTCGCCGGCAATCTGTTCCAGCAAGAAACGGTCGTAAGGCTTATCCTCGTTCAGCGATCGGATCACATAGTCCCTGTAGCGCCACGCGTCCGGGCGGATCGCGTCAGCGTCGACTTTACCCTCGGAGTCGGAGTAACCCACGCCGTCCAGCCAGTAGCGGCCCCACCGCTCGCCGTAGTGCGGCGAAGCCAGAAGGTGGTCTACCAATTGTTCATAGGCGTCTGGCCGCGAGTCGTTCTGGAACTCCCGCACCTCCTCCGGGGTGGGCGGCATCCCGATCGCGTCCATGTAAAGGCGACGGAGCAGAGTCAAACGGCCCGCCTCCGGGGAATAGTTCAGCCCCTTTGCCTCTAGCCTCGCAAGCAGGAATGCGTCGATCGGATTCCTCACGAGCCGCTTGTTCCGCACTTCGTGAACCTTCGGCCGCGCGGGTGGCTGGAACGACCAGAATTGGCGATCCTTGTCGCTCACTATCGGAGCGCCGGCTTCCGCCGCTTCCGCTTCGCGTGCCGGACCCGCCGGCGCGCCGGACGCGATCCATTCCTTGATCGTGTCGAGTTCCGCAGTCGTCGGAGGCCGGACCGAGTTGTCGAAAAGGAGCTTGGGCGGCGGCATCTCTCCGGCGGCGATGCGTTTCACGAGGAGGCTCTCGTCGGGCTTGCCCGGTACGATTGAAGGACCGGACTGCCCGCCCTTTATCCGGCTCGCTTGAGTACGCAGGTCGAGACCGCCTTCCTGCCGGCGCTTCCCGTGACAAACCACACATCGCATCTGAAAGATGGGAACGATGTCCCGTTCAGTAACGAGTTGGGCGTGAGCCGCGCCTTCACTGTCGATCCATTCGCGGATGAGCGCGATTTCGCTCGGGGTGAGTTTCGGTTCGGCCGGCGGCATGTTGCCGGAGACAATTTTCTCGACCAGGAGACTCCGGCTAGAGGCACCCGGTGCGATCGACGCGCCGGATTTGCCGCCTTTCAGCAATCCCTCTAACGAATTCAGAACGAGCCCGGCCTGGGGCGAAGTCCCGGTATGGCAAGCCACGCAGCGCGCTTTGAGGATCGGGAGAATGTCGGTCTCAAACGACGGACTTTGTGCTGTCGCCGGCATGGCCGCCGCAAGGAGAAAGGGTAGAATATTACCGTATTTCAGCCAGATTTTCGCCATAGAACTTCCGCATCTGCATTTCCTGCCAGGCCTTTAGCTTGTCCTCCATCATATTTCGTGCCGCTCTGGGCGTGGGTTCCCGGAGCACGTCGAGGATCTCGGCATGGTCGCTGGCGACTTGCACATAGTCGCCGCTGAGCGGCGCCTTCGCCCCCGCCATCACAAACGCGATCGGGCCGGGTGACAGCGGCGCCAGCGCCCGTTCCAAAAACTCGTTCTCCGCAAGCTTCCAGAACTGCTGATGAAAACGAATGTCGTGTTCGTAAAACTGTGACATGTCCTCCCGGACGGCTTGCCTCGCGCATCGCGTCGACGATGCGGTAAAGAGGCTCCAGCGACTTTTCGGTTGCATTAACGTGTGCCAACTCCGCCGCGAGTCCTTCGAGATCCGTGCGTAAGTTGAACAGCTTTACGAGATCTTCGGCGGACAGCTTGCGCACCCTAGTCTCCCGGTTGACCAACTTGACCAACAGGCCCGAGTCTCCAGGTCCTGTATCGCCTCCCGGACCGTTGTTTGCGCGACCTGCATTTGGGCCGCTAACCGCGATTCTACGATGCGCGCGCCCGGTTCTAGCCGGCTCTGCAAAATAGCGGTTCGGATGTGCCTCGCGACTTGATCCTTGAGTGTCGCCGCCCGCATAGGAGGGAACTGAAACTCCTGACTCGGTCTCAGAAGTGGTTTCCCCTCGTCGCTCGTCAGAATCTGGTTCGCTTCGAGATTCCGCCACACCTCCACCTTACCCGACGCCCACCGGACGCGCAGTTCCTCCGCACTGGCGGCGGCGCCCAATCCAAAGTGCACTCGCAGATCGTTGTGCGAGAGGTAACTCGTACCAGACTTGATCTCCCGAACCTGACGCTGCCGCTTCCCGTTCCTATCCACTGTCGTTAGCGTCAGCCGGGCGCCTATGGCGGACCGGTTTCCCTCGCGACCGGCGCACTGGACGATCAACCAGTGGCGTCCCGGAGCAATGTCGTTGCGCAAAAGAGTCGGAGCGAGTCTATACAAGGTTCTCCCTTGTTGTCAACCCCC
>CAYPUQ010000182.1:0-11859 GCA_964413655.1 uncultured Solibacteraceae bacterium
CGGCTAGACCCAGCTTAGTTCGGGCAATCTTCCGGTATTCGGCGACCGCCTCGTCAAATCGGCCGATTCGCTCGTAGCAAGTTGCCAGCATGTAAATCCCCAGCGGAAATTCGGGACTGAGCCTCAGCGCCTCCTGTATCTTATCGATTGCTTGAGTGTATTGTCCGGAGAACAGATGAGGAGAAGCCAGTGGAAAACTGATGACGACCGATTGGGGATCCAGTTCGTGGGCGCGGGTGATTTCGCGAAGTGCCTCCGGGAAGCGTCGCATATAAAACAGATGAAACAGATACTCGGCATACCATTGGTGAGCCGTGGCGTAGTTGGGGTCGATGGCGACGGCTTTTCTGAAAGCGTCCTCGGCACCCGGCCAATCCCACTCGTAATGGAGTTTGATGTAGGCCTGCGTCGCATGCGCCTCTGCCAAAGTAGGGTCCAGCCTCAGAGCGCGTTCATTCGCCGCCCTCGCCAGTGCCACCGAGGTGCCCCGCTGTCGGCCCGTGTAGAAATTCAAAAGTGCGTAGGCATCGGCGAGGCCTGCATGGGCCGCGGCGTAGTCCGGATCGAGGTTCAGCGCCTGTTGGAAGTACACAATGCTGTTCTCCACTGCCGCCGCCGTGCGCACTTCCCAGAGGTATCGGCCTTTTTGATACGCAATATAGGCGCCGGCATCTCGGCGGCGGTTGGGCGGTCGCTGCGCGGTCGCGCCCCGGTCGGGCGCCGTGGACTCGGATGGGCGCTCGCTTCTCGCCATGACGATCAGTGAAAGCGCCGCTCCAGCGATCAGACCGATGGACAGATAGGACCACCGGAGCCGCCGATGCGCGGCGGTTGGCTGAGCGGCGGAGCCAGACAACGGGCCGGGCGGAACTTCTTCGGTCTGGATGGGCGGTAGGAAACGGTAGCCCTTGTGGCGGAGCGTCTCAATGTATCGAGGTGATTCGGCCGAATCGCCCAACGCCCGCCGCAGTTTGCGGATCACTGCGCCAATGCTTTGGTCGAAGTCGACAAAAGTGTCGCTTCCCCAGAGTTCCCGGACGATCTCATCACGAGAAACGATTTCACCCGGCCGCTCCAGCAGGAGAGACAGAACCCGGAATGGCTGGGCCTGCAACCTGACGTGGACGCCCGCTCTTCGCAATTCTTCCGCCCGGAGATCGGCCTCAAAGACCCCGAAGCGACGATCGTTCGACTGAAGTGCTCCTTCATGAAAACTCCATCCCCCGGATGCCGCGGTCGAACTGCGGTGCGACGAGGGGAACCTGCGGATCATCCACGGCGGCAACTTGTCTGTTCTCCAGTGACTTAAACGGTCAACTTCGTTTCATCCGCAGACCATGGAACGAAGGGGGTGGTTTGCTTTACTTCTCGATTGACGGACGCGCTTTCGCGCCACCGCCTGAATACGAGATTGGAGGACAGGGAGATGCCAGGAAGAAGAATCACTTACCGGGTTGCGCTGAGCAGCCTGTTTTGGGTCGTGCTTGCCGTGCCGGCACCGGGGCAACCCGGACGCGATCCGTCGGACGACGAGGCCGGACCGGTCGAGGCACGGGTCACCGGACACGAGCTTTCTACACAGAACAGATCGGCCGCCACCGCGATCCTCGCCTGCCCGAGCACGTGCATTGACGGCACGGCGATGATTATCGGCTGCGACGAACGCACGCAAGGACCAACAACCAACACGGCTGATTCGCCGCCATGGCGATTCGTGGGCCGTTTTACGGGCGGCGTGGATGGTGGAAGCGGGGCTTGCACAGGAACCTTAATCGGCCCGAAGCACGTGCTGACGGCGGCGCATTGTGTGTTGAACTCGGCCAATAACTTCCGGACTGGATCGATTGGGTTTCGGTTGGCGCAGTTCAGCGCCGGACCCTGCGGGCAGCCCTATGGAACCCACTATGCGGTGCGCGTGTTCGTCCCGAATGATTACGACAACGGCAGCGGCTCGCCGGAGAACAAGGCCTTGGATTGGGCGGTAGTGGAGTTGGCTAGCCCCATCGCCGGGGCCAAGAGGATGAGGCTCGAGTATCTCTCGTGGGCAACCGTCCAGAACGAGCCGCCTCGTTCCATCGGGTATCCCGGCGATAAGCCGACCGGGACCGTCTGGACGACCGGTCCGAACAACTCCTTCCTGAACGGCCCTTATGAATGGCTCGACGGCGGAGATAAGGGGATGTTTTACGTCACCAACGACGGCTACGGCGGCCAGAGCGGCTCGCCCATTTATGTCTTCCACGAGGGCCTTCGCAAACTGGTCGGTGTCTTCCTTGGCAGCCCTATGTCGCACTGTCAGCAAGGCAGAAACTGGGCCGCTCGCCTGACTCCTGGGACGGAGCAGCGCATCCGGAACGCCAAACAGTATCCGCCGAACGGTAATGTGCTGGACTTCTCGCTGCGTCGGCGCGACATCCCGTTAGCGCAAATTCCGCTGGACGTGCCGCCGGCGGCAGGGTGCGGGTTTTAGAACGGTTTTCTGAAGGAGGAAATTGACATGACAAAAACAAGCAAACAGATCAGACCGGCTGCGCTCGCGGCCGTCTTTGCCACGGCGCTCGGAGCACTCGGCTCGCCCGTCTGGGCGGGCGTGTCGGCGGTACCCGCGTCACCGGGACGGCCCGGTGCCTTTTGTGGATGCGAAACGGTCGTGCAGAAGGACGGAAAATTCATCCCCGAGTTCTCCATGTACGTGTATTTACCCGTCACCACGGGTCGGGAATGTGCACGGCAGTGCGGCAGGAGGGCGTTCCCCGCCGGCAAATCCCACCCCCTCGCGCTCATCTACCACGCGCTAGGTATCGGGAATAATTCCGGCAGCTATGGCGAACTGGGCCGCCACCTTGCCTCTCACGGGTTTGTGGTCGCCAGTCTCGAACATACGACCCAGCTCGACGAGGCAATTCCGTTCCTGCACGATATATACGGAGCGGCTCTGTCGGACGATGTTGTCCTCGTCGGACATAGTGCGGGAGGCGATCTCATGGTCCAGCGTGCCCACGATGTTCCCAACCTGGGCCTGAACCTCCGCGCGATGGTGCTAATGGCGCCGCGCACAAAGGACTCGACCGACTACGCTCTGCCCGACACGGACTCCATGCTCGGCCTGCACTGGAGCCGCGACAATGACTCGGCAACCTACGGAGCACCGGGCACGCCCGCGCTGAGATCCGTGTTCAAGATCTACGACCGCGCCGGTGTGGTTTGGAACGACCCGAATCGGCTTACTCTCTACAAGGACCTCGTTTTCTTTGACTTTCCCTTTGCGGGACACTACCAACAGGGCCAGTTAGGAATCATCGCCTACACAACCGCGTTTCTCCGCCGCTATGTCTACGGGGAACTCGGCCAGGACGCTTATCTTAAACGGATGCAGCCAATCGAGAATCTCTTCGGCAGCGATCTTCCGGTCAGTCAACTGCATGCGGAGCCAGCCAGGTTGGCGGTGGCCAACTTCGAGGAGGTCCAGCAGTCGATTCCGGATGTGTTCGACGACGTGTTCACCCCAGGCGTCACCGCGGCTCCGCCCTGGCCCTCGTGGACCGATCCCTTCTCGCCTCACGACACCGGCGTGCTGGAATTCCATCTCCAGCCGCAGGCAGCGAAGCGCCAGGTAGCGATCCTCACGAAAGAGTATGTGGACGTCTCGCAGTACAAGCATCTCAGCTTCCGCATCGGTCAGCGTTACCACGACACGCTCAACCCCGCCGGCTCGAACGTCGATTTTCGGATCGAAATCCAGACCAGCGGCGAGGAAAGTGCTGTCTGGGCCTCGGCGTATCACCCTCTGCGATTTCCAATCGTGGTGGAAAACCTGCCGATTCCCCCTGCGTACCACACCGTAAATGCAACGAAAAACGCGATGCGCACCTACGTCATTCCGCTGTCGGATTTTGCGATTAACGACTGGACGGACGTTGGAGCGGTGGTGTTCGACTTTTCCCACTTGCCCGCCGGGGAACTGCGATTCGTCCTCGACGACGTCGAGTTCCTCCCCTGAACGCTACCCGTAATTCCGAGCGGCTGCCTGCCGGTAGGACCGGCAGGTGAGTTTTTACACGTGGGAGAATACCGGCAGGGAGCCTTCGGTTCGGTTGACCGCCAACACCTTGTTGCAGCGATGCGAAACAGCGCGAAAAGCAGGGCCGTCCAGCAGGACGAGGGAGGCGGGAATGAGACACATCCTCTTACCATTTCGGGCCGCGGTTGGGCGCGGGCTGCCGCACCGCTGAGCGCATCGTGACACCTGTTTCAACGCGAACGGGTTGGTCTATGGCAGACCGTTTTCCGGCGGAGCCCAGCGCAACGAATACGGCCTGGCGCCCAATGGCGTGCCCGTCGGCACGTTCGCGGATCCGCAAAGCACCATCGTGATTCAGCCCCCCGGCGCGGTGCAGGCCCCGCAGATCTCTGAACGCGCGGCGAGCGCTGGATTCCGTCGTGTACTCCTTCGAACGAGAGAATACGATAGTTGTGGGCCGAAGATAGGTCCCGTTTCCCGAGAGCATGCGCGTGGAGCCTTTGACGCAAAGAGAATTGGAACGTTGTCGGGAGCTGAGGATTTTTCCCGTTCAAACCGATATTCCGATCCGGGCAGTGGCATCACTGTGGGGTATGGAAACGCTTGAGACTGCGAATCTTGTCCAGCGTCTGAGCGGCCTGAACCAGCTCGAATTTAACTCGCAAACGACGACAGTCCGATTGGCGGCTGACACTGGCAACCCGCCAAAGGACGGTCAAGCGCTCCACAACCGGCTCGTAAACGGGTGGGGAGACTGGTACCATCTCCCGGATCTCTACGCGTGGCGCTGGATCGCCCACCATCTCATGGAGGCTGGAAGAAAGGAAGACCTCCGCCGGCTATTGCTTGACTTTCGGTGGCTGCTGGCAAAACTGGCGGCGACCAGCAACGCGCGCGACTTGATTTCCGACTTCCGGTTTTTCGAGGACGATCCAACGGTCCTCCTGGTGCAATCCGCGATCCGGCTTTCGCTGCCCGCCTTGGACGACGACCCCGCGCAACTGGGTGCGCAGCTTGTCGGGCGATTGATGGCGGTCGGCGAACGCGAGATTCGAGAGCTGTTGGAGCGCGCCGGAGATGCAGCAGGCGCTCCCTGGCTGCGGCTGCTGCGACCGGCGTTGACTGCTCCCGGCGGGCCGCTATTCGCTTCGCTGGAAGGGCACAGCGGAACTGTCTTGGCGGTGGCGGTGACCGAGGACGGACGGTGGGTGATCTCTGCTGGTGAAGATAAAACGATTCGAATCTGGGATCGGAAGAGCGGGTCGCTAGTCAGCACCCTGATAGGGCACGACAAATTCGTTCACTCCGTCGCGATAACCGCCGACCGGCGGTGGATCGTGTCGGGCGGATACGACAACACCGTCCGGATTTGGGATCGGCGAAGCGGGAGGCTCACACGCACCATGAAGGGCCACACGGACCTGGTCCACGCGGTGGTGGTGACGCGGGACAGCTGCTGGGTGATCTCGGGATCGAAAGACAAGACCGTGCGAATCTGGGATCGCGAGACCGGGGCGCTGGTGCGCACGCTTGCGGGCCACACCGCTGACGTCTATGCGGTAGCAGTGAGCGCGGACGGACAGTGGATCTTCTCCGGATCGAGTGACTCGACTGTTCGCGTCTGGGATTGCGAGACTGGGGCCGAGGTCCACGCGTGGACCAGTGATCGAGGCGGTATGTCATGGGTGTACGAACTGGCGCTATGCGCGCACGATGAGACTGTATTGGTCGGCACGTACAACGGCATCTGGGCTTGGGACTGGAAGAGCGGCGAGCCTCGCCGGGTGCGCGAGGTAGAAAGTGGTGGCAAAGGACTCATAGCGGCCCCAAACGGCCGGCAGGTGATCGCCTGCTCCGGAGCGGCGATCGAAGCCCTCGACCTTCAAACAGGAGAGGTAGTCGAATCGTGGCACCAGCACGCCGCCTATGTCAGCGCGGTGGCGATAAGTACGGACGGACGGTGGCTTGTCTCGGGCTCCGCTGATCGAACGGTGAAGGTCTGGGACCTGGACGCAAAGCCGGGACGCGGGTCGTGGAGACGGGCGACGTCCTCGCTTCCGCGGACGGCCGGTGGGCTGTTATCCGATCGGGTCCCACGACACATCTGTGGGACGTCGAACGCGCAGTGCCGGTACGTAGGCTCCAGAGCGACAAGTGGGGCAAAGCGCTCGTGCGGACGGCCGAAGGGCAATGGTGGCTGGTGGCCTCTGAGCGCCATGTGGTGACCCTGTACCCCATCGAAGACGGTGAGAAGCGGAAGCTTGGCGGAGAGATCCGATGCGACGTAGCGGCTGCAAGCTGGGACGGGCGCCGTGTCGTCGTGGGTTCCGATGACTGGGGCGATAATCCGCTGGTAGCGTGGGACGTCGGTGACGGTCGGCGGGTTCTGGAACCGGACACTGGGCCGGCGCTCGCGGTTGCGATCAGCGGAGACGGGCGCTGGGTGGCTGGCGGCTTTAGCGGCGAGGAACCGCGGATCAAGGTATGGGATCTGGCCACCGCCACTGAGACACACTCGTGGGAGGGCGATGCGAGAGCGCTAGCTGTGTCGTTCGACGGCCACTGGGTGGTGGCGGGCCGCGGCAGCGAGATCAAGGTGTGGGATGCTCAAACCGGCGAAGCAGGGAGAGTGTTCGCCGGTCATAAGCAGGGCGTCACTGCGGTGGCAGTGACTGCCGACGGTCGCCGCGTGGTCTCAGGGTCGGCCGACGGGACTATCAAAGTGTGGCGCCGCGAGACTGGGGCAGTGATTGCCACTTTCCATGCGGAGGCGGCGGTGAACAAGTGCGCTGTCACGCCGGACGGGGGGGCGATTATCGCTTCCGATCAATTGTCCCGGGTGTACTTCCTGAGACTCGAGCGAGCGGATGGGCGCGGGCTGGATCTCTAATTATGAGCCGCGCCAGTTCCTGAGAGAGCCCACAGCCCTGGGGTGAGGCACGGTTACGGCATGGGACCGGCGCCCACGTATGGCTCAGACGCCGTCTCCGGTGCCCCATTCCCAGGCTGGCGGAGAGGGTGGCCTCAGCTCATCGCGACGGCATCAATTGCTTCCACGCGAATCAGGATCCGATCGTACTCCTGGTTCTGGACCTCAACCAGATCATCCCCGATCATCGCCGTAACAGATCCGCCGATCCACTGGCCTCTTATGTAGAACATGAGGCCTTTTCCTTGTTTCTGACTGAGATCGAACAACTCTTTAAACATTTCAAAATCATCTCCAAGGTCTTCCCATTCAACCCTCTTGGCACGAATCGCACTCGGCCTTCATGACTCAAGTTTCAATACTAGCGCGGCCAGCGTCCTCGGGCGACGCACCACTCGCGGACGCTGCCCTGAAACGATGCCATAGTCTGGCAGCGAGGCCGCATTCGCGGCAGCCGTGCCAAAAGCATCGGAATCCAAGGTAAGCTAAACTTGGGTCTGCCAACCGTGCCGTGCTCTTGCGGCACATCCGGAAATACCGGCTCCCCGGTTGACCTGTTGCCGCGAGACCGAAACAGCGGCGTACTGTCATTCATGATTGTCATTCATGATTTCATTCGGATAAAACAGTCTGATATAATGTGGGTGTTCAACGGCGGATGTCGTAGCGAATGCGACGCAGTTTCTGGACGGCGACATTGATTTCGGCTGGAGCTTACGGGGGTGCACTCCTCATGGGCTTTGGCATTGACTTCCGCTTGACGCTGCTTGCCCTTCTTGCGCTCCAGGTCACGTGGACCGCGTTCTGCGTGATCAGGTTCATTCAGCTACGCATGGACGGCGGCCACAAACAGGATGCTCCGCTATATGATCGAGAAAGCTACGGATTTGCTCTTGGCGGCTCCATCTCTTCAGTCGCTTTGCTCATAGTGATGGTCGTCCTGACCCAGGTCGTCTGAGCCACGGCGCTTGGTCCAAAACGGTACTTTCCCGCACCCGCAATGGAGAGCCGCCGTTCCAGCATTCCGCTCTCAGGGCTTCTGACCAGTCCGGCGAGGAAATGTCTCACGGATGAGGTGGTAACCGATCAACGCAAGAACTGGCCCACCTCCCATCAGAAAGACCGCGCCCAAGATCGGATCAAGTGCGTACTTGGGGTTCAGTCTCGAATCTACGGCGCCTAAGTTAAAAAGACCGGTGCCCGCGAACCACGCAACCTTCGCCTTCGGCCAGGTGCAAGAAAGCACTGAGATACAGGAAAGCGAATGCGGCAACCCTTAGAACGAGCGCGGCGTACCTCCAGCGTGGTGTCGTTCGCCGTGAGCTATAGCGTGCATAGCAGCCCAAACGAGGCAAAGCACAAACAGCGTGCCAACCGTGATGGCTGACAATCTTATCGGGCGGGCATCCGCTATAGCCGCGAAAGCAACCCTCGTCAGCGGCCCGGGAAGGACAACCGGAACGCGGCCATCTCTTGGCTGTTGCGAACCAGCAGGACGTCGCCGACCAGCACCGGGTGGTTCCAGGTCTTGCCCTCGATCGCCGGGAACCGCGCGAGTTCCCTAAAGTGTGCGGCCGCCGCCTCGACCAGCGCCAGTTCACCCTCCTCCGACAGCACCAGTAGCAACTCCTGATCGGGTAACAGGATCATCTGGCCGTGGCCGTAGCGTCCGCCCTTCCACTTGCGCTTGCCGTCCTCGAGATCGATGCACGCGATGATGCTGCCGTCGAAGCCGAAGGCATAGCCCTTGTGAACGACGAAATCGTTGAAGTACGGCTTTAGTCCATTCGACGTCCAGCGTTCTTGGGCGCTCCATCCCGCGGGACCGTGCGCGACCGCGATGCGGCGTATGCCGACTCCCGAACTGAGTCCGGAGCCGCTGCCGATCAGGACGTCGCCGGCCGCGATCACGGCCGGCTGCACGATGCCGTCGCCTCGCCAATCGTACTTCCACAGTAGCGCGCCGTCGGCCGGGGCGACACCGATCGCGCCGGCTCCGTTCAGCAGCACGATCTGGGCGACGCCGTCGACGGTTGCGAAATGTGGCGAACTGTAGCCCCAGCCGCCCTTCGGGCCGATCCAGCGCGGATTGCCGGTGGTCAGGTCGTAGGCGGCAAGCACGCCCGCGGTGGCGATGATGACCATGTCGCCGGCGACCAGCGGTGAGCTCGCGAAGCCCCAGTCGGGGACTTTTTTGCCGGTGTCGGATGCCGCGTTGCGCGACCAGACAACGGAGCCGTCACGAGCGTCGAGTGCGTTCAGGATTCCGGTCGCGCCAAACGTGTAGACGCGACCGTTGCTGAGGGTCGGCGTCCCGCGCGGGCCGGCGCCGGCATTCGACTCCCAGAATCGGGCTGCGTCGCGATGACTCCACACCGGCGCGCCTGTGGTCAGGTGGTAGGACGAGACGAACTCCTCGTCGCCGCGCTGCTCCTGGGTATATATGAGATTGCCGTGAACCGCGAAGGACGACCAACCCGGTCCGACCGGCCGTCGCCACAGCTCGACCGGCGCGGATTGGGACCAGTCGGTCTCGATGTGCGCGCCGCGAACAATGCCATCGCGCTCCGGTCCCCGAAAGCCGGGCCACTCGGCGTTTGGTTTCGGTCTTGCAAGATCGGTAGCGACTGCCATTGGCTCCTCGCCCGCTTCGGCCTCGCCCCGCTTCTCGGGAGTCTTCGCAACTGCCGGAGCCGGCGCGGAAGACGTCGGTTCGTCGCCGGATTGTGGCGCTGACGGCCTCTCGGGCGTCGGTGCGGCTGCGCGAGTGGACGGCAGCGGCTCCGCCTCGTCGCCGGCTTGGGCCAGGAGGCGTTCCTCGGGAGTTGGCGTCCACCGCCAGTGGAGGTCTGAACCCCCACCGCCCGTAATACCTCCAGTCCGAATGATTGTGAACACTCCGCACGCGAGCAGAATGGAGCCGGCCAGCGACGCGCGCCGCAGTCCGGTTGAGAGGCGAAGGCTGGCGACCGCCCACGCGACAAGGGCGAGGCTCAGCACCGGGATGGCGTAGATCGGGAGCATCATCCCCATCATCCCGTTCGCAATGGACTCGTGAACGATGCGCGACGTCGCGGCAAGCGCGACGACCATCAGCACGATCGCGGCCACACGTTCGGACCAGGGCGCGCGGCTGAAGAACAGCCACCACACGACCACCGCCAGCCCGCAGCCGAGTGCGCCAAGCACCGCGAGCATGGTGGCCTCGGGAGCAACGATGGGGACGACGAACCAAACCAGCCCTTGCAGGACCACGGCGACCACGCCGGGCCACAACCGGAGCGGCTTCCGAGGAGCCGGGTCTTCGGTCTGAGCGATATCCATGCTCTGACTATACGCTCGCCGCGAGCCGTTTGTTCCCTCGTTTCCTGGCGGGACTCTGAGCAAGAGCAGTGCGCGATGTTCAGGCCGGCGCGCGTCGACCGCTCGTGCACCCGCACCCGGAAATTGGTTCGGCAGACACGGGTCCTTCCTGCCTCCATCCGCTCTTCTCCGCGCTCCCCGCATCAGTAAATGCCTCATCAATGTCCCTCCCCTTGTAGCACCGGCCATCCGCCACACAGCCGGTCGCGTCGGATGGTAGCCGCTGGCCGAGCGGTTGTGAATCGCGTACCGAAGGAACAATCGGCCGTTGGCGCGATAGAGGTCGCGCATCGTAACCTCTACGCGGCTGCGCGTGTCCCGCTCCCCGTGCACCGAAACCGGCGTGGCGCGAAGCAGCATCTCGGCGGGAATCGGAGTCTGAACCTCGCGGGCGGGTGGCGACGGCTCGCGGTTCGCGGCAACGACGCGCGGCGTATGGTCGATGGCGAAGTGCATCCGGTCCACGCTCGCCGCCGGAACCAGCTCGTACGCGAACCGTCCCTCACGGGTCCATATGAATAGGTTCGTGCGCGCATCATCCTCCGCCGGCCGGACGAATACTTTGTTCTCTCGGCGCTCAACCGCGTAGGCGTTGTGGTTGCCGACCGCCACCATGGTGACCGGGTCAGCGACCTCGATCACCGTGAGCTGGTCGCGCGCCGTCTCGACACGGATCACTTTCGTGGTGACCGACGGTTGGGTTTCGAGCTTCTGAGCCGGGATCGACGAAGCTGCGGCAAGGGCCGCGAGGCAGGCAAATAGTTTCACTATCGAGCTCCTTCCTTTCCCATCGCGCATCGTGGCGATGGGGTGAGCTTCCCGGCACGGGACCGGGAAGCTCTCTTTCATTACTCCTTCGAGGACTTGGTTGCCACCTGAGGCAACTGCCGCGCCGGAAGCTCGACCTTCCCGCCGCGGACCTCACCCGTACCCGCAACGCACGGGAACGGGTGGACCCACCGCTCGCGACCGCCGTCGTAGACGACCCTGCCGTCGGCGGTAACCGACATCAGGAACGTCATCCTCTTGTAGTGGCCGTTGTCGCCCTCGACTTCCTCGACGAGGAAGACACGTCCCTCCTCGTCGACCTCCACCACGCCGTCGGCGACCTTCGGAACGGCCAGTTGCACCGGCCGCCCTCCTGTCCGCTCGACGATGGCCTTCAACAACTCATTCGGGAACGCATAGAACGGCAAAGCGCCGGACGACTGGTCGCTTTTGGTGTTGCATACGACCGTGTGCAGCGCCTGCAGCCATCCCATGCGGTTATCTTCCTTCCGCGCCGCCCATGTGCGGACGAGCCAGATCAGCGCACGGATTTCCTCCTGCCACTGCTGGTCGTACGCCGACATCGCAGCGCGCGCCTGACAGAGCGTGTGCAGGAGCTTCGAGCGGCGATCCTTGTCTTCTTTGCCTTCTTCGAACGCCGCCTCCGCCTTCCGCACCTCATCCTGCAGCAGTTTCTTCTTCTCGATTCCGGCCAGCAGCGTGAGCGCCCAGGCCCGGTTGAGCCTCCGGCACTCGTCGACCATCTCGTGAGTGAACT
>CAYPUQ010000183.1:0-9824 GCA_964413655.1 uncultured Solibacteraceae bacterium
GGCGCCGCCCAAGCCCAACGCCGAGGCGGGAACGATCAGCGGCGCGGCGGCCAGCGCCACTCCGGTGTGCGCGGCCGTCTTCAAGAGATACCGCCGGGATACGAGGTCGTGTTTTTTCGCCATAACTGCCCTTTCTGTTTCCGACCACAGTATATCGCTCGATTCGGCGGCCGTTGCGAGACGGGTGAGATTTTTGACTCGCCGGCGTGCGCCACTTCACCCGCCAGCCACGGACAGATTCCGCGAATACACTCTTTTTTCGCTGAATGCCGCCTTGGCCTGTCACGTGCAATACTATTCCGAGTCCTTTCTCCCTAGAGGTTTATTCTGAATGGAAACAGCCTTAGGCTTGCACCGCCTTCACTTTGCTTTCTGTATTACCTATCACTACCTCTTTCCCCAACTCACCATGGGCTTGGCCCTGCTGATCGTCGTCCTCAAGACCATGGCCCTGCGCACTGGGGAAGAGCACTTTGAGCGCTCCGCGCACTTCTGGACCAAGATCTTCGGGATCAACTTCGCGATGGGTGTGGTGACCGGCATCCCGATGGAATTTCAGTTTGGCACCAACTGGTCGCGTTTTTCGGAGGCCGCCGGCGGCGTGATCGGCCAGACGCTCGCGCTCGAAGGAGTCTATTCGTTCTTCCTCGAGTCGACGTTCCTCGGCCTGTTGTTGTACGGGCGGAATTTGCTCGGCCCGATCGGCCATTACGTCGCCGCCTGGTGCGTGTTCGCCGGGTCCTGGCTTTCGGGGTTCTTCATCATCCTCACCAATGCCTGGATGCAGCATCCGGTGGGCTACACACGCGGTCCGAACGGCGAGATTCAGCTTGAGAGCTTTTGGGCGCTGATCCTGAACCCGTGGGGCTGGTGGCAGTACGCGCATAACATGATGGGATCGGTGGTGACGGCGTCGTTCGTAATGACCGCCATCGGCGCCTTCTACTTGATCACGAAGCGGCACGAGGAGTACGGAAAGACCTTCGTGCGTATCGGCGTGGTGGCCGGCTTCATCGCTTCGGTTCTGGTTGCCTTTCCCACTGGCGACGGGCAGGGCAAGATGGTCGCCCGGCACCAGCCGGTCGCGCTGGCGGCGATGGAGGGGCACTTCGAGACCGCCGAAAGGGCGCACATCGCCATCCTGGGCCAGCCCGACGTGGAACGGATGCGCCTGGACAACCCGTTCACCATACCCGGCATTCTGAGCCTGATTACGTACGGTCACTGGTCGGCCGAGGTGAAGGGGCTGGACGCCTACCCGCGCGACCTTTGGCCGACTAACATCCCGCTCCTCTACTACGCGTTCCATATCATGGTGGGCCTGGGGACGATCTTCATCGCGGTGACGGCGGTGGCCGTCTTTCTGCTGTGGCGCGGCGCCCTGTTCGCGGCCACGCCAATGCTCTGGGTGCTGATGCTGCTGGCGCCGTTCCCCTACATCGCCAACACGGCCGGATGGATGACGGCCGAACTGGGCCGGCAGCCGTGGGTGATTTACGGCCTGATGCGGACCTCGGAAGGCGCTTCGCCCTACGTGTCGTCCGGCAACGTCATGTTCACTCTGCTCGGGTTCATGGGCATGTACACGCTGCTGAGCATCCTGTTCCTGTTCCTGGTCCACCGCGAGATCGATCATGGACCCGAGCCGGCGCCGTCGCCCGAGGCGGTCGCGGCGGAAGGCTAATGGAGGACACGCATCATGGAAACGCTTTGGTTCTGCCTGGTCGCTGTCATGATCGCCGGTTACGTCGTCCTCGACGGCTTCGACATCGGCGCCGGAATGGTTCATTTGCTGGCCGCGAAGACCGACAATGAGCGCCGGCAGGTACTTGCCTCCATCGGCCCGGTCTGGGACGGCAACGAAGTCTGGCTCCTGGCCGCCGGCGGGACGTTGTACTTTGCTTTCCCGAAACTCTATGCGTCGAGCTTCAGCGGGTTCTATCTGCCGCTGATGATGGTGCTGTGGCTGCTGATCCTGCGCGGGATTTCGATCGAGTTTCGCAACCACATCCAGAGTCCGGCCTGGACTCCGATGTGGGACCTCGTGTTCGCCGGAGCCAGCACGCTGCTCGCCGTGTTCTTTGGGGCCGCCCTCGGCAACGTGGTCCGTGGCGTGCCGCTCGACCGTGATGGCGATTTCTTCCTGCCGCTCTGGACGAACTTCCTGCCGGGCGCCCTGCCCGGCATCCTGGACTGGTACACGATCCTCGTCGGCGTAACAGCGGCCGCCACCCTGTTGATGCATGGATCGCTCTGGGTGGCGTACAAGACCGAGGCGGACCTCCACGCTCGCGCCCGGGCGATTGCGCGCCGCGTGGTTCACGTGGTGACGGTGCTCACCGTCGGCCTGACCGCCGCCAGCTTCTCGATCCAGCCGCAGATTCCCGCCAGCTTCGGGCGCGCGCCGTGGGGCTATGTCTTCCCGGCGCTGACGTTGGTGGGTCTGTTCCTCGTGCTGCGGAACCAGCGGGCCGGCAACGACCTGCGCGCTTTTCTCGGCTCGGGCGTGTTCATCGTCGGGATGCTCACCAGTGCCGCCTTCGGTCTGTTTCCGATGGTGCTGCCGTCGAACACCGACCCGGCGCTGAGCCTCACCGTCCAAAACACTGCCGCGGCCCGCTACGGCCTCGGTGTGGGATTGATGTGGTGGATTCCCGGCATGCTGCTTGCCTTGGGTTACGCGTTCTTCCTGTACCGCCGGTTCGCCGGCAAGGTTCCGGTTGCCGGGACCTCGCACGGGCACTAACGTCCGGCCTGTCCCCAAAGCTCCCGGAATTCCGCTTGTCTGGACATGAGGAGGTTAATTCACATGATCCAATGCAAGCCCACCGTTTTCGCGGCGCTGTTTCTACCCGCCGCGATTCTGGCCGCCGAGGTGGCCCCGCCGGCCCCGGACAACACGGCCGTTCAAACAATGAACCGGAAGTACGTCGCGGTCTGGCGCGCCCTGATGGACCCGAAACGCGTCTCCGACGAATTCGGGCGCCGGGTCGGCAAGGGATATATCGCGATTCAAGTCACGGTCGCCAACCGGCACGATGAATACCAGTGGCTCATTCAGGAAGCTTCCATCGACCTGGGGAAGATTATCCGGGCCATGCAGCGGAAGGAGAGCGAATGCCCGGAGAATCTTCAACTGCTCTCCAAGCGAATCGGTGATCTGAACCAGTTGGCATACGTCAGTTCGGCCGACCTCTCGGTCCTGCGTGGGGTTTCCGAGAAAGGGCAATTGTTCGACCGGCGCAATGTTGTCTTACGGTTGCTTCAAGGCTCTGGGGCAATTGCGGCCAGTCTAACGGGAGTAGCCACTTTCGGCCCCGCTTACGCACCGGCCATGGCATGGTTCAACGGCCCGGTGATCTCCGCTTTTCATTCGACGATCCCGGATTATACCGTCAACGAACTGAATCGCATCAACGACCGGTCCTTTGTGGCCAACACTGTTGTTGGCAAGCAGGAATCCAAGGTCTTCGTGGTATTTCTGCCGCAGTCTTACCTGCTGACCAAGCAACAGCAGGCGCAGTACTGGAAGGACCCCGAGTCCGTTTACGGCTGCGTCGATCTCCGACTTCTTACCGCCAACATCGACGGCAACTTCGTCCAGGCTGTCAACGGCGCCCCCACCGCAACGTCTGTCGCCATCGAACCGTCCGAGGCCGCGAAGTTCGCACAAGGAGAAACTGAAATCCACGGAGTGGTCGTGGGACGCCTGCTCAAGGAAGCAGGTATTGAGATGGTAGCCGCCCTGGAAGGACTTTCCGTGGAGAAGCGCGGCGACGCGGAGGAATCCCGCCTGCCGTTCGTGTTCAAGCTGGCCCGTCCGATCGCGCCTGACACACCCATCGCCCTTCGGATCACCGGCCCGGGCGGCGTCAGGACCGAGGTCACCTACATCGTTGCCTACCAAGCCGCGAGACCGGAACTGACCGCCTCGGATTCGCCTCCTCTGAAAGGACGCGCCGGGGAGAAGTTGACTGTGAAACTGTCCGGCAGGCATTTCCTGCCGAACGCGACCACGGTGGAGATTCGCGACGCGGAAATCACCACTGGCGATCTGATCGTTCGCTCGGGAACCGAACTGGAACTCAGCGTGGCCATCTCCGCGAAGTGCCAGCCCGGCGCGAAGGACGTTTTCGTTCACACCAGGGCCGGTGGACGTAGCGATCCAATCGCATTTACGGTGCTCGCGGTCGAGGAGTGACTAGATTAAGCGCAAAGGAGAACGGACATGAAGCGAACCAAGCGATCGACACGAACAGCCGCGACGGCTCCCGCTCCCGCGAGCGAAAGCAGCGGCGGCGTTCCCAACGGCAACGGCACTGGAGTAGACAGCGGAGGCGGCTCCGGGGTAAGTTCCGGCGGCGGCAGTGGCGTCGGATCGAGCGGCGGAAGCGGTGTTGGCTCCGGGGGCGGCTCGTAACCGCCCCCGAAGCCGCGCGG
Source organism: uncultured Solibacteraceae bacterium (assembly GCA_964413655.1). Taxonomy (GTDB): domain Bacteria; phylum Acidobacteriota; class Terriglobia; order Bryobacterales; family Bryobacteraceae; genus CAYPUQ01. The sequence continues at coordinate 4,441 of CAYPUQ010000183.1, forward strand.
GCGGCTAAGCCGCCCGCGCTTCGAGAACCGCTTCGTTCAACTCCCCAACCAGATCCGCGCTGCGCAGCCCGTACTTCCTGCACAGCACTTCAATGGTGCAATCGTCGCAAGACGGGCGGAAGCCGTAGTCGGCGAAGATCCCGGCCGTCTCCGGATACCGCTGCCGGACCTCCCGGACCGTCATCCCAGGCCGGATCATTTCGTCAAATCGCATCTCTCGTACCTCCCTCGAATTCTCACTCAAACGCTGACCACTGGGCAAGGCGACTGTCGCACGATCGAATAGGCATGCGTCCGCAGCCGTCCGAAGACCCCCGTCGCCGAACCGCGGCCGATCACCAGCAACTCGGCCCCCAGCGTACGGGCAAGATCGCAAACCACCGTGTGCGCCTCGCCCGCTTCCACTTTCACATCGGCCGACGTCCCAGCCTTCTGCTGAAGCTCGTTGATCGCCTCAGTCGCCTGACGCGTCAGGTGCAGCCGCCAATCGGGGTCGAAATACTCGCCCGCCTGTCCTTCAATGCTCGGCGTAACATGAACGGCAACCAGTTGCGCGTTCTGGCTCTTGGCAAACTCACCGGCCCAGCGCAGAACCTTTTCGCTCTGTTCGGAAAGATCCAGCGCCGCCAACACCGTCCGGAACTGGATCATCTGCGAACTCGGCGCTTCTTCGAGGTGAACGCCGGTCCAGACCGGGATATCCGTGTCGTGCAGAACCTTTGAGGTAGTCGATCCGAGAATGAAGCGGCGGAACGGACCGTACCCATGGGTCGGCATGACAATCAGATTGAATCCCTCGTCGTGAGCGTATCGCACGATCTCCCGCGCCGGGTCTCCCTCCAACACCACCCGGCGGGCTTTCAGTTGTGGCAACTCCTGAGTGAGGAATTTGGCGCACTGTTGCTCGAGAACCTTTTTCCGGCTTGCGTATAATTCCCCAACCATCGAACCGCCGGCTTCCAGGGCTCCAAACTCGTAATGCGGCGCCGGGATGACGTGAACCATCGTGACTTCACCGCCGTAGCGTTCTGCTAGGGCTTCGGCGTATCGCGCCGCTCCGTAAGCGCGCTCCGAGAAGTCGACCGGCAACAGGATCCTCTGCATCGAGAACATAGAACGCACCTCCAAGTCCAGTTCAGTGCAATTCTAATACCAACGATGGCCGGAACGTTGGCTTACTCGGAAGCGAGCCCGAGGTGGCTCAGGATCTCCGGCTTTTCCTCGCTCATCGCCAGCAGTTGATGGCAGTTGGAGCAGTCCTGCGTGATGGTCTTGCCATTGGACCCGCTTCGCTCGTCGTGACACCGGAAGCAACCAGGAAAGTTCTCGTGCCCGATGTGGTCGGGGTAGGTACCCCAGGTGATTTTCATCGCTGGAAAGATGTTCTGGTTGTGGATCCGGGCGATCTCGACGCCGGCCTGACGGATTGCCTCGCCCTTTTGGGCGGCCATGTCCGGATACTTCTCCCGGTAAAACGCTTCGATCGCGGCCGGAATCCTTTCCACCGCCTCGGCGTGGGACGCGTATTCCTGCTTCAGCGCCTCGACACCGACTTTCTTGAGGAAAGGCAGGTTGGCCGGAATCTCCCCGCGCGACATCGCCTGATCCAGTGCCACGTCCGGCAACTGGAACGCATGGCTCGGCCGCGTATGGCAGTCAAGGCAGTCCATTAACCGCAGCGGCAGTTTTTCCACTTCGGCGGCGTCTGCTCCCTCGGCCAGGTAGGTCGACAGCGTCTTGCCGTTCTTGCGCATTTCCACCCACGGAATCTCATGCCGCTTCTCGTCCGCGTGCCGGTACCAGATTTCTACGCCGGGGTCCAGGTGCGCGCCGTGAATCCCGGGGCCGGTCTCGTGATGGCCGATGCGCATCAGCAGGACACTCTTGGTGGCGGAATTCATCTCATCTTCGCCGTAGTGGGTGAGGATGCGGACTCGATCGGCGCCGTATTTCTGCGGCCAGTGACACTCCTCGCACGTGTCCCGCGCCGGACGCAGCGTGTGGACCGGCGTCGGAATGGGCCGTTGGTAGGAGTCGAGCACGACGGCGACCACCTGCCGCACGCCGTCGAGCTTGCTCTTCACGAACCACGAAGCGCCCTCGCCAATGTGGCAGCGGACACACGCCACCCTCGCGTGCGGCGAATTCTGATACGCCGTGAACTCCGGCTGCATCACGGTGTGGCAGGCCTGCCCGCAAAACGTGACACTCTCCATGTAGCTCACCGCGCGGTAGCTCATCTGTCCGCCGATCAGGACGTTGGCGAACGACGTGACCGCCAGCAGAACCAGCAGTCGCCGGACGGCTACGTTCTGGAGGTCGATCGGCGGCAGTTCCTCCTCCACGTGGCCCGCCTTCCGCATCTTCCGCCACCGCCACCAAATACCCAGCGGCATGAGCGCTAAAGCGGCAAAGAACACCCCCGGCATCACCATGTACAACAGGATGCCCAGGTACGGATTTTCGGCGTCGCCCCGTAAGAAAGTCGGTAGGAGAAAAAGCCAGAAGATGCCCGCCGTGGTGATCATCACCACCCCGGCGAGCGTAATCCAGTTGTTCGAAAGATTGATGAGCAGATGCGCCCAGCTTCCGAAGGAACGCCGCTCAGTCGCCATGGGCCGGCTCCTTTGCCTCGGGATGCCGCGGCGGGTGGCTGCGGCGCCGCGGACTCTTTCCGGTGAGCCAGGCCGTGTCCATCGGGTATACCTCCGGGTCGAAGATGACGGTGTAGAAATGCCAGATGAGAATCGCCAACGTAGCCAGCACGGCTTCGTAGAAGTGAACCGTCGAGGCGAAGTCGATCCATACTTTCGGGAAGTAGGCCATCATGAAGTTGGTGGACCACAGGGCGATGCCGGTCAGCGCCATCAGCGCGGTGCCCCAAACCACCGCCCAGTACTCCACCTTCTCCACATAGCTGTGCGCGGAAACGGCGGGCTTCTGCCGCCGGAGTCCCAGATTGTAAAGCAAAACGCCCCACCCCTCGGCTGCGTCGCGGGCACGCGGGATCAGGGAAATCCAGCGCCGCCGCAATTTTCCGTCGGCGATCAGGGTGATGACGTGCAGGATCGCCACGGCGATCAGGACGATACCCGCCGCCCGGTGGATCCAGCCGCGCACCGGCCAACTCGACTCCCACATTACCAGCGGCCGCGCCCAGAACTGGTCCGGATACCGGAGCGCGAATCCCGTCCAGACTAGCACGGTGAACGACAGCAGCAGCAGCCCGTGCTGGATGCGCTCGGCGCGATGCATCCGCACCTCCCCTTCGTTCGGCGGTGCTTGCACCAGTGGCCGTCCCGCGCCGCGCAGCCGCAGCAGCGCAAGCTTCCGGATCCAGTCGCCTCCGTGATGCAGAAGCATAAGGCCGAGGGTCAGCGGAATGACGACGAGATAGAAGATCCGCGCCATCCGGACGGGGCCCGGTTCCGTCCCTCCTTCGGAGAGGTGAATTGTCGTGATGGTGAAACGCCGCCCGGCGCCCGGGTGGCACGTCCCGCACGTTTCAGCGAGACGCCGCGGATGAACCATCGACTCCGGATCGTTGGAGGGGAGGATGTTATGGTAGCCGTGGCAGGAGGCGCAATTTGCCACCCGCTGCGATCCGGCCCGTGCCGCCAGTCCGTGGAATGAGGTATCGAAACTCGTAATCCGGTCCGATGGCAGACCGAAACGGCGCGTCAACCGGAGATCGCCGTGACAGTCGCCGCACGTTTCGCGGACATGCGATCCGGCCGTGGTCGCCGTCGGCGTGGTGGACCGCTGGATCGCGTGGGCGCTGTGGCAACTGCTGCAGACCGGCGCCTCCAACACGCCCTTACGGGCGAAGCTGCCGTGAACGCTGACATCGAACTCCGCCAGGACGTCGGCGTGGCACATGCCGCACGTGTCGAGCGACGAACTCCGGAACTCGGCCGTCCGCGCCGGCAGTGCTTCGTGAGCGGAGCCGTGACAAGTGGCACAGTCCGGCACCCCCTGGTTCCCCATCGCTGCCTGCTCGGCGTGAATGCTCGTGGCGAATTCGGTCGCTACCCGCTCATGACACGACGCGCACGTCTGCGGTTTCAATCCCTCGGGGTGGGGGTACTCTTCGTGACTCGGGTGGCACTGCGCGCAGCCCACGTTGGCATGCGTCGATTTTGCTACCGCCGCGCTTTCCTCGTGGCAGGAGGCGCATTCCATCGCCTCCTGCCCGAACGCGCTAACGAGGAGCCAGATTGAAGCGGAGGAGGAGAGAATCAACCTGGCGAACAGTCTCATCGTTTGCTATCGGAGGATCGGCACTTCCACGGAGCGTGCATTGAGCGCCAGCCAGCTTAAATATACATAATAGCCGCCAAGCGCCAAGCCCCAAACCAGTGCCACCACCGTTAGCAGTTTACCCCATCGGTCGATCACTTCCAATTTGTGAGCGATGGTTCCCTGCGCCACTACCAGGTTGTCTTCCGATTCCCGTACATGCAGGAAGTCGTCTTCCCGCCGCGCCACCATGTGGCGGTAGATCGCCAAGGCGAGTACCACCGAGGCCAGCGCAACCCACGCTGCTACGATCAATGAAAAAGCGGACATAACTCGCACTCCTTTCCCACCGGGCCGTCTGTAACCTCTTACGACGGCCGCGGTTTTGCACACCGTAAACGCGCCGCGAGAATCGCCAGCACCGCGGTTCCGAGCGGATCGTTGTCGTACACGACGGACGTCACGCCCGATTCCCACGCCCTGGCGATCTCGCCCGGCGCCTTCTGCGTAATCAGGACGATACGGTCGGCCCCGTCCAGCGGATTCGGCAGCCGGTCCAAATGCTGCCGGTCAACCACTACGACGCCGGGCAGACCGAGGTCCGGGTCCTCTACGCAGGTGACCTGCCAGTCGGCATGCCGGGCCAACAAGTCCTCCAGTGCCACACGGTATGACGTGTCGCTAAGCGCCAACTGGATGAGCATGGCCTGTGCCGCCTGATTTCCGGCTGAATGACGTGACCTGCCGGCCTACTTCTTCTTCCCTTTTTTGTCGGAGGGCACATATCCCTCCAGCGTCTTGTGCTTCTCGTAGTACTTGCCGGCTTCGTTCAGATCGTCCGCGGTGGCATCCTTAGCCGACTTGGCCTTGTGGCAGTACGTGCACGGCTTCTTCTCTTTCTTCGTGAACTCCGTACTGGCCAGCGAGTAGTTGAGGTTCAACAAGAGCCCGCCCGCCAGAGCAACCGATCCAAGGATGGTACGTAGTCTCATTCAGCCTCCTTCGCTTTATCCAGTGGCAATTCCAATGCCAACGCTAACCCGTTGAATTTTCCTGCTTTCGCCCTGTGGGTGAATGCCTCAATGCGCCTCATGCCCCAGTCCACGTAGTGGGAATTCCCCCAGATGGTCGTCGGATGCACGACT
>CAYPUQ010000183.1:9924-11775 GCA_964413655.1 uncultured Solibacteraceae bacterium
CGGTTGGGGGATGAACGTCACCGGCTGGCGCGACTTCGCCGGCGCAGGCACCGCGGGTAGAAACCGCGTGATCGTGATCCGCCGGGAGTTGCCTCGGACTGAAGACGCGGGTTGGGAAAGACCGTACCGCATAGAGCGCACGAAGCTTCTCCCTTCCGTGTGCCCCCGTCCTGTCCACCGTGCTCGCCGGTCATGGCGTCGGCCTCACCTTGGTGAGCAAGCCCGTCCCAGCGCCGTCGCGTCGTGCCACGCTGGGCTGCTGAAGTGCGGCCGCGGAATCTGGTGTCCGCGCGGACGCCATTGCGGTTGCGATGACCGAGTCGACCGGGATCTCTCCGGCAATCTCCCCGGTCCAGGCAGCCTTGCGCGGTAGGATCCGAAACCAAGCCCAAACAAGGTGCTTCAGCAACTACCGCTTGCGGGGCGGGCGCGAGTCCATGCGCAGGCGCGGGGTCGCCAGGCGGCGGACCAAAGAAGCGTCCGGTCGATGCGGCGAGAATTTCTCTTCGAGAAAGGCGATGACCCGCGCAACCGCCACCATGGGGATCAGCAGGATGCGTGCGAGAACCAGCAACCCCCGCGGCCACACGGGCGGCACGTGAGCCTCGGGCAGCGACGCGGTCTCGCCGTTGTCAACGAGGATCTGGCCGGCTGTTTCCAGAGCCGCGGAAACAGCGCCCTCCATGCAAGCCAAGTCGATGGCGTTCTTCACGAAGTCTCCCGCGAGATAAAGGTTCGCGGCGTTCGATTTCGGGCGCGGCCGGTTGGGCCAGGCGCCGATGGTGTTGATGAACAGGGGCACACTGACGTTGGAGTTCAACTCCCAACTCTCCACGTCGGCCGGCGTGATGGGGAGATACTCGCCGATCTCCTTCAGCAAGAGATCCTTCGCGCCCTCCTCGCTCACCCCATTCAACGGCCCGTAGTTGCTTGAGATAAAAGAAAGATACGGCCTGCCGCGAAGCTCAGTCCAGAGGCGGGACAAGTCGATGAACGAAAGCGCGTAGTGGCTTCCGTGAAAGAAGACATGTTCGCGGGGCAGGTCGGGCAATTCGCGCCGCAGACGCAGGTGCAGAGCGGCCATCGGCTGTGCTTCGAGGAAATGCATGTTGCCAAGCTCGGGATCCGCTTCGTAGAGTTTGTCATCGAGCCAGGTCCGGGTGACCTCAAACGGTGTGCACAGCGCGTACACATCGGCGGACATCTCGGAGCCGTCCTGAAGAGCGACGGCGACGACGCGGTCTTCACGCGCGACGACTCCGCGCACAGCGGAGTCGTAACGAATCTCGACGCCCAGGTTTTCGAGTTCACGCACCTGCGGATCGATGAAGACAGCCTGCAGGTCTCCCGGCAGGACCGACAGAAACGGGCTGGCCCCGCGCACCCAATAGCTGCCGACTCGCTTGGCAGTCATCGCGCTGAGGTCATATGCGGGGATGGCGGACGCCTTGAGAATGTTTTCCTGACCGAGTTCCCCGACGGATTCGCTGGCGTACCACTTTCCACGGACCAAGCCGATCTGGCTGACACGGTCCAGAAACCGCTTGTCGGAGAGCGGCCGGCTGATCATGTCCAGTACGGAATAGAAATAGAGGATGTTGTGGTACCAGGGCAGAAGGCCATGAAAGGTGTTATGCCAAACGGCCGCGGGGCCCGAAAGCCCGCGTACGGTGATACGGTGCGGATACTCGCCAGGCAACAAGAAGTGGTACCGATCGAAGTCGATCAGCCGGATGCCGATGCGCTCCACAATGGCTCGAACGTTGGGGTACCACTGGGGGAAGACGTGATAACCGTGTTCCACCAGCCGTCCGTTCTTGATGTCGGATCCGGCCTTGCCTCCCAGACGTT
>CAYPUQ010000184.1:0-11670 GCA_964413655.1 uncultured Solibacteraceae bacterium
CTGGGAACCCCGGCACGAGCGGCGGTGGCGCTTGCCGCCGGACTCGCGCTAGCCTGGCTCATCCGGCCGGCCGGCACGAAGGAGTCGTATGGTGTCGTGCCGTTGGTCACAACGATCTTGAACGGCGCCGGCGAACGACGGCCGGTGCTTCTGATCAGTTCCGAACGGAGCATCGAAGGCGCCGTCATCGCAGAAATCGCGATGCGGGAGCCCCGGCCCGGCTCTACCGTTCTGCGGGCCAGCAAACTGCTTGCTGAATCCGGCTGGATGGGACAGAACTATAAACTGCACGTCGATTCTCCGCCGGAAATTCAGGAACTGATCGAGCGTATTCCCATCGACCTGGTGATCTTCGACCCGATGCCGGGCGACGCCGTGAAGCCTCATCATCGCCTGTTGCGCGAAACGCTTGAGAGCTACTCCGGCCGCTGGCAACTGGATGTCACCAGCGATGCCGTGCGCGCCTACCGGCTTCTCACACCGCGTCCCAATTCGGATGGCGCCCTTCGTCTGGAACTCCCGCCGAAACTGGGCGGTGATGTCGGCCGGTGATCGGTGCTCAGCGATTCAGGTCGGCCACGTAAACCTGCGGGTGCCCCGAAGCGTCGCTCGCAAACACGATCCGCCTTTCGTCGTGCGAAAACGACGGGTGCGGATGGGTCCACTGCGGCCCGTACACCGTGTCGGTGGCTACTTCCATCCAGCTCAGCGCGCCGCTCTTCGCCGCGCTTCTGGCTGCCGCGAAATCTTCGGCCAACGCGTAGCGCGACAACTTCCACTGGCTGCCCTGATTACTCGACTCCGAGCGGCACACCAGCGTCCGTTCGCCGCTCGCCACGTCGATCAGGAAAATCCCAAGGTCCGGGTGATTCGTGTCGCAGAGAATCTTGGTCCCAGCGCGGTTAGGTGTGATGTGCCACGCATTGAACTTGCAGATCGCGGTCCGCTCGCGCGTCTCCCAGTTCATCCGCCACAACCCCTTCGGCCATACCGTGTACACCAGGTCGCCGGTGCGGCCGAGAAACGTCTCGTGGACGACGAACTCGTCGTTACCGTGCTCGTAAAGGCACTCCAAACCCGAGCCGTCGCGCCGCACGCGGTGCATTCGCGGCGCGGGGTCGCCTGCGAACTCGATCCATTCCGGGTCCAGCGGATGGAACTGGGGATGAATCACCGTGCGCGGAAACGGGATGAACCGCCACTCCGACCCGTCCGCTTTTCCGGTGACGATGCCATTCTCGCCGCCGCGCTTGGCGGCGGCAGTGAGCCATTCGCCGCCTTGGCCCAGCGAACATTCGCCGAACTGCGCGCCGTCGAAACCGGCCACGCGCTCGTCGGCCAACGTAGCGAAGTCGAGGCGCCACATCTCGCCGCCGCGAACGAAGAAGACCGTCTCTCCGTTCGGATCGATCGCCGGTGAGAACGGATGAATCGCCAGCCCATCCGTCAACTGCTGGATCTCGCCTTCTGGAAACGGCGAAATCGCGTAGAGCTGCGCGGCGCCGCTGCGGTAAGAAACAAATATCAGAGTGCCGCCGTCCGGCGTGAACGAGCTTTGCAGAAAGTACGTCGCATGATTGATGCACGGCTGCGCCGTCACCTGGTGAATCGTCGCGCCGGTCTCCGCATCGGTGAACCGGGTGTATTCGGACGGGAAGTGCGCGCCTTTGCTGAGAGCCATTCTCATCTAGCTTAACTGGCCATCCGGCCGGCGGCCTTGCGGGCGGGTGTTCGGCCAGTTTCCGGAAGCGCCGTTCAGGTTCACCGGCGAGATTCGAAAACCGAGCGACAAGCGGTGAGGCACGAAACGGGGAAGTTACCGGGAAAGTGATGGCCACTGTCAGAACAGCCTGTGCGAGGCACCGTGACCCGCGATTTTCATCAACAGGTCTGCAGACTGTTTCGCTGCGGCGGCGCGGGCGCTGCATGCGTTGCGGGCAATTCGTGATAATCCCATCCCTCGGCTCTTGCGCGAGCGGCGAATCGAACAAGCCGATCAGCGGTTCTGTGCAATAGATGTAGCTCACGGGAAAACGGCCATGGTTCAGCCTGTAGCGTTACAGGCTCGACAAGAGTCTTCAACGGATGCATTACCAGCACGCGCTCGTTCCACGCAATGTCCTCCGGACCAGTCACGCCGAACTGTTCCACCGAGAACTGTCGGCGACACCAGTTGCAACTGCCCCACCGTAGCTGTGCCCAACCAGCACAACATCTCGAAGGTCTTCATAATGGAGCACGGCGAGTATGTCCCGAACATGCGTGTTGAGCCCCACATCTCTTGAAGCTAGGTGCTCCCGCTCACCCAGGCCCGTCAGGGGGTGCAAACACTTCGGCGCCGTGGAGCCGGATCGCCCGCGTGAGCCTCGACATCCACCAGCCGCCTGCGTCCCGGATGGCTGGACCGCATATTTGCCCCTTGCGTCGCGAAACGCCAATGTGATTCACCCGGGCATATGAGACCCTTGGGTTGCACCTTCATCGCCGGCGTCATTTTGCCGCTCTCGAATCGAACATTCTGCTAACGGTCATTTGAAACCGTCACCGCCAGGCGCAGACCCTCTTTCGACAGAGTCGCCGGCAGAGTCCGCGTGAAGTCTCCCACGCTAACCGCCACTTCGTAGTCGCCAAGAAAGCCCCGCGTGGCGGCGAGGCCAAATGCGTCCGTCACTAAGTCGGCATTCGTCCACCATTGACGGAAGACCAGGTCTTCGAACACGTGCGCGTTCGGCTTCATGGACCAGTCGTGGCGGTACATTGCCCCATTTGGTTTCCAGTGCCGGCCCTCCCAGAAGCCCCACATCAGGAATCCGGAAACCGATGGGTGGCTGAAGACCGCGGTCAGAAAATCGCGTGTGTATTCGGCCTGCAGGAATTCATCCGCTGTATCGATATCGAACTCCGTAATCTTAATGGTTTTGCCGAACACCGCGAAGCGGTCCAGCCTGCGCAGCACCTCCACCGGCGCGGTCGCCTGCGGTGGGAAATGGCCCTGCATCCCGATGCCTTCCAGCGGGGCGCCTGAATCGAGCAGGAAGCGAATCGTGTCGAAGTAGTGGTCCTGATGCTTGCGGTCGTTGCCCGAGAGAATGCCGTAATCGTTGATGAACAAGCGCGAGTTCGGATCCGCCTGGCGCGCGGTTTCGAACCAGTCCACCATGGCCTTCCGGCCTAGAATGTCCATGAAATCGTGGTTGCTGAACGGCTCGTTGATCACGTCCCACTCCGCCAGTTGGCCGCTCATCGTTCCCGCGGCGTCCCGGATGTGCCGCCGGATGACCTCCGCCAGCACCGGCGGATCGTTCTTCGCCGCCAGCGCCTCGTCGACCGGCGTCCAGCGCCAGGACGGCCACACCAGCACGTGGCCCCGTACGGCCAGCCCGATTTCCCGCAGCCAGCGAACCGCTTCCAGCGTGTCCTGCCGGTTAGCGCGTTTGGTCCACTGCGGCCACTTCAGCTCGTTCTCGATCACCGCCATGTTGAACAGCCGCGCGATCTCCCGTTTGTAGGTATCCACGTCCGCGGGTGTAATATCCGCGCGGCGGCCGGCCAAGGCCGGGACGCTAATCGCGGTCCCGAACCCAAACGCGTGCTTCTTCATCCGCACCGCTACCCTTGCGCCTCCCACTGGCTCGCCCTTGCCGTCGACAACTGTCACTGCCAGCGGCGCCTTGCGAATCTGTTCAATCCGCTGTCGCGCTTCCACACGCCAATGTGCGCCGGGTTCGCGGCCTTCATAGTCGAGCGACGTCACAGGCAGTTCGCCCGGCCGTCGCGACCTCGCGTAGTTCGTCAACTCCAGACCGCCGAGCTGTATCGTCGCAGCCTGGTTCGGCAACGCGAAGACAATTTTTGCCTCGTCCGGCGCCCGGCGAACGGTAAACGGATACCGATGCCGCTTCCATTCACGGCCCGCCGTGACGGGCATCCGCAGAAAATGTGTAAAGCGCGATTCGGGTGGCTCGAACTGCACGGAAACTGCGGTCCCTTCTTCTTCCGCCCGGATCCAGAACGAAAGATGCAACACATCGAAGCCGGCAATCGGGCCGCCGGCGGCGATCGAAATCCGGGGGCGCGCCTCGGCTCCCGGCGAAACCACTTCAGCGGCGCGGGCAAAAGGCAACCCGCTGACGGTCACTGCGCGAATGCTTGCGGCCGCGCCAGTCTCCAGCCGCAGGCCGGCCGCGGCGTCTGCTGGCAGCAACGCCGTGCCTCCACCCTCGAATGAAGCGGCCATTCCGGGGCAAAACAGACAAACAAGAACAAAGCTGAAAAGTAGAATAAGTGGCATAGCAGAACTCCACTTGAAAGATACTACAACGGTGCGATTCGGTCGGCACCGCTCGCTGGCGGTCACTTAGCCGGAAGTTCTTCGGCCCAACATAGACGATGCCCGGCTTCGCGAAAGTAAACAATCGATTGCGCACGATGATGGAAAGTGTGTGTCCACGCTCCCACACCATCTCGCCGCCGGCGTGCCTCTCGCTCTTACTCCGCTTCCTCGCGCCCCATGTATAGCGACGAAATCAGCTTGCGGTAATTCTCCAGTACACGTCCGCGCCGTACCTTCATCGTCGGCGTCATTTCGCCGCTCTCGATCGAGAAGTCGTTCTCCAGCACGTGATACTTGCGGATCTGCTCGAATGGCGCCAGTTGCTTGTTCACCCGCGCCACGATGCGCTTCACCTCATCCGTCACCGGCGGCGCGCCGGTCAATTCGGCGGCGCTCTTGCCCCGGTACGGGTCCATGCCCGGCAGCGTCTCCGCCACCGTCCAATTCATCGTGAGCAGCGCCGTCACGTACGGCTGCCGGTCGCCCACTAGCAGCACCTGGTTGACCAACGGCTCCATCTTGAACAGCCCCTCGATCTGTGCCGGATAAATCTTCTTGCCGTTCGAGGCCACCAGCACTTCCTTCTTGCGGCCGGTGATGTAAATGTAGCCCTCGTCGTCGATGTAGGCGACGTCGCCGGTATGCAGCCAACCGTCCTCTAGCACCATGGCGGTGGCATCGGGATCCTTGAAGTATCCGGCGAACATCGACGGACTGCGAAACACCAGTTCACCATCCTCCTGAACCTTCATCTCCACGCCGGGCAGCGCCTTGCCGATGCTGCCGGATTTGCACCGGTCGATCGGATTCAGCGTCACGATGCCGCCTTCCGTCAAGCCGTAGCCTTCGTAAATCGTGAGACCGATTGCCGCGAAGAAGTCGGCGAGGTTCTTGCCCAGCGGCGCCGCGCCCGACACGGCGACCCTCAACTCGCCGCCGAGCCGTTCGCGGATCGTGCGGAACACGATGTGGTCGGCCAGCTTCCACGCACGGTCGAGCCAAGCGGGAATCGACTCCCCCGCCGCCCGCCGCCGTACGACTTCTGCACCCGCGCCCAGCGCCAGATAGAAAACGCGCTGTTGGAGCGCGTTCCGCTTCTTCACCTCCGTCGTGATCGTCGTGTAAAGCCTCTCCCAAACCCGCGGCGGCGCGACGAAGAACGTCGGCTTCACCGCTTTCAGTTCATGCGGCAACCGGCTCAAGCCTTCCGAGAACCACACCGGCATCCCCATCCGCAGCGGGAAGAGTTGCATCGCCACCCGCTGCGTGATGTGCGCCGACGGCAGGAATGCGATCGAGCGGTCGCCGGGCCCGATCGGCACGGCGGCCGGTCCCATGTCCACGTTCGCGATGAGCGCTTCGTGCCGTACCAGCCCCATCTTGGGTTCGCCGGTGGCGCCGGAAGTGAGGTAGAGAATCGCGTAGTCGCGGGGGCGCACCCGCTCCTTCAACCGCTGAATCAGCGCGGCGTCGCCGGCAATCGCCTTGCGGCCGAGCGCGCGCAGGCGCTCCAGCGTCAGCACATCCTCGTGCTCGCCCGTGAGCAGAATCCACTGGACGTTGAGCGGCGGATCGGCCGCCGAAAGCAGTTCGCGCAGCGAGTTCGGCTTCTCGACAAAAGCGAATTTCGCTTCGCACGCCGCGATGGTCTTCGCCCGCTCTATGGCCGGATAGCTGACGTACAGCGCCGCCGAAATCCCGCCCGCCGTCATCACCGCGAGATCCACCAGGTAGAACTCGAAACGCGTGTCGGCGTCGATGGCGATCACGTCGCCCGGCTGCACGCCGAGCTCAGCGAGACCGGCGGCGATCTCTTCGACGATCCGCTTGTACTCGTTCCAGGAATGGGTGCGATAGCCGCGCTTGCCGTCGGCGTGAACGGGTTCATGCAGGGCCGGCGCTTCGCCCCATCGCGCGGCAGCCTCTTCAAGGAGACTGTACACAGTGCGATCGCTCATCTCGCAAATGCTAACACGTAGGGTGCGGTGTGCACCCCTCCGGCTCTCCCGCTCGCCCTACTCGGCCCACTGCACCCACGGCATCTCGTAAGGCAGGATCGCGTCTTCGTGATAGGGGATCACGCGAACCGTAAATCCGCGCGATCCGCTTTCGCGGCATTCCACTTCGCCTTCGTAGCGGTATGCCGCGCCGGACGACTCGCGCAGAACCATATCGGCGGCTGTGCCCTCGATGGATTCGCCGTCCGGTTTGAGCGCGCCGTAATAAAGCTGAACGCGCACGTCGGCCGGCGAAAGCTGCCCAAGTTCCACCCAGGCGATCGCCTTGAGCTTCGAACCGATCAGCAACTCTTCGGCCCCCGTCCGCTCGACCCGAGTGACACGCACCTGCGAACCGAACGTCCGCAAGCGCTTCCGCCAATCCACCAGGGCCCGCGCGCGTTCCGCGTTGCCGGCGGCGAGCCGCGCTTGGCGTTCGTGCGCCGGGATATAGAAGCGTTCGGCGTATTCGGTCACCATGCGGTTGGTGTTGAAGACCGGTGCCAGTTCGCGGATGGAGGTCTTCATCATGCCCAGCCAGCGCCGCGGAATGCCGTCAGAGTCGCGCTCGTAGAAGGCGGGTACCACCTGCCGCTCAAGCAGGTTGTAGAGTGCCTCGGACTCCACCTGGTCCTGATAGCCGGCATCGGAGTACTCCTCGCCGTTGCCGATGGCCCACCCGGCGTCGCGGTTATGACCCTCGTCCCACCAGCCGTCGAGCACCGATAGATTCAGCCCGCCATTAGCCAGCAGCTTCATGCCGCTGGTGCCGCTCGCCTCGTTGGGCCGTCGTGGCGTGTTAAGCCAGACGTCGACGCCCTGCACCAGGTAGCGTGCCACCGCCATGTCGTAATCTTCCAGGAAGACGATATGCCGGCGGACCTGGGGGTCGCGGGAGATGTGGATGCACTGGCGGATGAGATCCTTGCCTTCGTTGTCGTGCGGGTGCGCCTTGCCGGCCAGCATAATCTGGACCGGCCGCTTCTCGTCGCTTAGGATACGCTTTAGGCGTTCGGCGTCGCGGAACAGAAGCGTTGCGCGCTTGTAGGTCGCGAAACGGCGCGCAAAGCCGATCGTGAGCGCAGCGGGCGAGAGGACACTGTGCGCCAGCGTAACCGCGGCATCCGAACCGCCCCACTGCTTGATCTGCGAGGCGAGGCGCCGCCGCGCGTAGTGAATGAGGCGCTCGCGCCGGATCTCGTGGACCCGCCACAGTTCTTCGTCGGGAATCCGGTCGATCCGTTGCCAGACGCCGTTGGCCGGAGTCTCCGCCCACCGCGGTCCGAGGTAGCGGCTCAGCAGATTGCTCATTTCCAGCGAGGTCCAGGACCGGGTGTGAACGCCGTTGGTCACATAACCGATGGGGACTTCATCCAACGGGAAGCCGGACCACATCCGCTGAGCCATCTGCCGTGTAACGTGGCCGTGCAGGCGGCTAACGCCGTTGGAATAGGAACTGTGGCGCGCGGCGAGGTGCGCCATGTTGAACGGTTCGTTCGGGTCCGAGCCGTTCTCGCGCCCAAAGGCGAGAAACCGCTCGAATGGCAGCCCAAGCCGGCTGGCGTAAGCGTGGAAATACTTGGCGAGAAGCGGTGGATCGAAGCGGTCGAACCCGGCGGCCACCGGCGTGTGGGTCGTGAAGACGCTGCCCGCCGCGCCGATCTGCCGCGCCTCGCCATAGCCGAGACCGAAGTCCTCCATGAGCATGCGGGCTCGTTCCGGTCCGAGAAAGGCCGAGTGGCCTTCATTCATGTGGCAGACGGTGGGCTGAATGCCGAGCAGCCGCAGCACCCGCATGCCCCCGATGCCCAGCACGATCTCCTGCTGGATGCGCAACTCGCGGTCGCCGCCGTACAGCGCGCCGGTCACGCGCCGGTCTTCCGGAGTGTTCTCCTTGACGTTGGTGTCGAGGAGGTACAGCGGGATACGTCCGACCTGCGCCTTCCAGATCCGGACCAGCAACTGCCGGCCGGGGAATTCGACGCTCACCATCAGCGGGCGTCCTTGCGGGTCCGCCATCGACTCGATCGGTAGGTTGCGGAAGTCGTTGATCGGGTAAGTCTCCTGCTGCCATCCGTCGGCATTCAGATATTGACGGAAGTAGCCTCCCTGATACAGTAGGCCGACGCCGGTGAGTGGCAGTCCGAGATCGCTGGCGGACTTCAGATGATCGCCGGCCAGGATACCCAACCCGCCGGCGTAGTTGGGAATGCATTCGGTAAGACCGAACTCGGCCGAGAAATACGCGACCGCGAGGCCCGCCGCCTCGGGATGGGCGCGGGCGAACCAGCCCGTGCCGGCCATGTAGCCGTTAAGATCTTCGGCGGCGCGATCCATCTGTGCGAGGAAGGCCTCGTCCGATTCGAGTTCGGCGAACCGTTTCTGGTCGATCCGGCCGAGCATCCAACGGGGATTGTGGCCGGTCTCTTCCCAAAGGTCGCGATCGATGCTCCGGAACAGTTCGATGGTGGCGTGGTCCCACGACCAGCGCAGATTCAACGACAGGCGGTTGAGACACGCAAGACGTTCCGGCAGGCGAGGCGAGACATGGTAGGTGTAAATGCGCGGCATTTTTTCTTCCTGTGTACCAGCGTACCTGAAAACAGGATTAATATGTCTGAAATTACCGTCACTCCACCTTCGGCCGCGCCAAATCGAACCGGTCCGTGGTGCGCGTGTACGTTGTTCCGCCCATACGCCCGATCGGCCGCAGCCGGTCCGGGTCGATCCGGAACTCCTCCACCAGGCCGTCCGCCACGTGTATCCACACCGCCTCGCCCAGTACCAGACTCCCGCCCAGCGGCTTCGAACTTACCGTCACTACCTGCACCAGCCGGCACTCGTACTGCACGCGCGACTCCGCCACGCGCGGCGGCCGCACCACCTCGCTCGCCAGCGGTGTCAGCCCCGACCGCTCGAACTCGTCCACTTCCGGCGGAAACTCGGCCGAACACATGTTCATCTGCTCCGCAAAGTCTTCCGAAACGATATTCACCACGAACTCGCCCGTCTCCTGGATGTTCTTCAGCGTGTCCTTGCTACCGCCATCGCCAACCCGCACCATCGGCGCGAAGCAGATCACCGGTGGATTCGCGCTCACCGCCGTAAAGAAGCTGAACGGCGCCAGGTTGCGCACGCCGCCCGCGCTCAACGAGGACACGAAAGCGATCGGCCGCGGTAGAATCGAGCCGATCATCAGTTTGTAGATATTGCGGGGCTCTTCGCGGTTCGGGTCAATCGTCATGCTCCCCATTGTCGCAGTCGCGGTTGACTTCGCCGCCCACGCCCCGGTAGCCTCTGCTTAACCATGCTCCGCAGAAGTTTCCTCATGCAGCCACTCGCGTTGGCGCTGAAGCCGGAACCGATGGACAAGGCCTACTCCATCCTCAAGGACGCCGTCGAGCGCGGCGATCTCACCGCGGCGTCGCTGCTCGTCCGGCAGAAGGGGCACACCCGCGCCCTGGCAAATGGGACCGCCGGCCGCGAAACGCCGTTTCTCCTCGCCTCCATCACCAAGCCGATGACCGCCACCGCCGTGATGGTCCTCGCCGGCCGCGGCGAACTCGCCCTCGCCGATCCGGTCCGCAAATTCATTCCCGAGTTCCATGGCGGCGACCGCGACCTCATCACCGTGCAGCATCTCCTCACCCACACCTCCGGCCTGCCCGACATGCTCCCCGAGAATCTGGAACTGCGGAAGCGTCACGCTCTGCTCGCGGACTTCGTCGCCGCCACCTGCCGCACCCCGCTGCTGTTCCGCCCCGGCTCGCGAGTCAGCTATCAGAGCATGGGCATTCTGCTGGCCGCCGAGATTGCCGAACGGATCGCCCAGCGCCGCTTCCGCGATTTTCTGAAGGAGGTGGTCTTCAATCCTCTCGGCATGGAATCGGCCGCGCTGGGCCTTGGGCAGCACAAGATCCCCGAGACCGCGCAGTGTCAGGTGCCCGACGAACCGTGGGGTTGGAACAGCCTGTACTGGCGCGACTTCGGCGCGCCATGGGGCGGCGCGCACGCGACCGCCGCCGACGTTGCCCGCTTCCTCGGCTACTTCCTCGAACAGCCCGACGGGCGCGTCCTCAAGCCTGAACTCGCGCGCCAGATGATCGTCGATCACAATCAAGGACTGAACGAACCGCGCGGCCTCGGCTTCGTCGTCAAACCGGGCTCCTTCGCCAAGAAGTGCTCGCCCCGCGCCTTCGGCCACTCCGGCAGCACCGGCACCCTAAGCTGGGCCGATCCCGCCACCCAGACGATCTTCGTCCTGTTGACCACGAAACCCGCCGTCCAATCTCGCGCCACGCTGATCGCGCCCGTCTCCGAACTCGCCGCCGAAGCCGCGGCGGATGGTTGAACGGGAAGGGGAGGGTTCATTCGACAGTTACGAACACGGTTGGACCGGCATCGACGTTGAACACCTCGCCGAAGAGGTCGAAGAGCTGGGAAGAGACCTGCATCGCGAACTCCGGAGGCGGCTGCAAACGCAAAGGCCGCAGCCGAGACCGGGGTCTCGCCACCGAGTGCTTCCCGGCGCAATGCTCTTACAACCTCGACCTGGCCGAGCCGCCACCGAGGCACAGAAGCTGCCTACACCTCCCGTCTCCGCTCAAGGAACTGGGCTACATTGACGATCTGAATCCCGCCGTACTCGCGGACACGCAATAGCGCTTGGTCGTTCGTAACGATGAAATCGGAACCGGCCTCCACTGCGCATTCGATTATCCGATCGTCGTCCGGGTCGTCCACTGCCTTGACAGTTTGCGTGGGAACCACGCGATGGGCGAGCTTAAGCAATTCCTGCCTGGCAAAGTGGAGCCGATAACCGTCCCACCCGAACTTATTTCGTAACACGCCGACGGTTTCGTTCAGAATCGCATCAGAGGTGTCGACGCGAATAATACCGGCCCTCGCCATCCCAAGAAGCTGCGCCGGACCACCGCCAAACTGAAGAGCGGAAATGTAAATATTGGAGTCGAGGGTTGCGCGAATCACTGGCCGCGCTGCTCGCGCCGCCATTCAATGACGAGCCGCGGCACATCCTCTTCGGTGTAACCGGAGGCCTTCCCACGCTCGCGTCCATAAGCGAGCAGGTCTTGCCATGCGCGTTCTTCGAGGCCCTTGCGCAACGCTTCCTCGGCGAGAGTCTCTACGTTCACGCCCTCAGCCGCAGCTCTTGCTTGTAGCTCGACCAGCAAGTCGTCTGGCACGCGCAGGTTGTTCTGAATCGCCATGCTACCCTACCCCAAAATACCGTATCGGCCCGACGCGTGGAAGTCAGCTGCCATCCGTCACTTGTAGTTGCTATACGGACCCGCATACCTCCACTCCTCCGCCGCCAGACCG
>CAYPUQ010000185.1:0-11656 GCA_964413655.1 uncultured Solibacteraceae bacterium
GCTCCGGGCCGCGGGAGCGGGCACGGTTTGCATCGGCATCGATCCGAATCCAGCGATTGCGGGAAGTTTCGCGGCGCCGGCGCGAATCTTCTCGATGACCAGCGACGAGTTCTTTGCGGCCCACGACCTGGGCGCGCTGCTCGGCGGCCCGGTGGCCCTTGCCTTCATCGACGGGCTCCACCTGTTTGAGCAGGTTCTCCGGGACTTCGCGAACCTGGAGCGGCACTCGAACGGCGATTCAGTGATCCTCTTGCACGATTGTCTGCCGCTCAACGCCGTCACGGCGAGCCGCGATCGGACGACGCACTTCTA
Organism: uncultured Solibacteraceae bacterium; assembly: GCA_964413655.1. Lineage (GTDB taxonomy): Bacteria > Acidobacteriota > Terriglobia > Bryobacterales > Bryobacteraceae > CAYPUQ01. Next base: position 313 of record CAYPUQ010000185.1, read on the forward strand.
CAGCGGCGATACATGGAAGGCAGTTTTGGCCCTCCGTCGCGGACGGCCGGATTTGCAGATCGTTACGGTGCGGACCGCGCCGACCGGGCTGTGCCTGGTGACAAACCTGAACGCCGGCAACGCATGGCCGCCGGCGGAGTTCGAAGAGATCGTCCGAGGCTACCATGCTCTCGACTACGGGTATTACACAGCCTACCGGGACGAGATGCCTCGGGAGATGGCGAACGAGGAGCAGGCGGTCAGCCAGTGGCTTCGACGGTCTCGGGCAGTTCCGGATCGGAGCCGTAAATCTGGCGCCAGTTGAAGATCGGCTCCGGGTTGAGGTCGGAGACACCGTCGTCGTAGTGCAGCGCGGCCGGGGGAATCTGGAGTGCGGGGAGGCGGAGGCTCATATTCTGATAGTGGAAGTTCATCGTGCTGCGCCGGATGCCGGTGCGGTCGAGGAGAATGCGAGCCAACATTTGGGCGGGCGAGCGCATCGGGTAATGCCGGAGGTTGAAGCGCCGTGGCGACGGCTCGCCCTCGAGCGGGTTGTGATTGAAGAAGCGGATATTCGTCAGCTTGGCTCGCCAACTGCGGACACGCGCGGCGCAATCCGGGAAGATGCAGTAGCGGCGCACGCGGCGGGTTGTCTCGGCGATGGAGGAATCGTCCTCGCTCGTACACCAGAAGTTGAAGTTGTTGAACTCAATCCAGTCGATGCCTGAGTCGTGGGCCTCCCGCAGGTAATCCTGGTAGCACCGGTCGCGGGAAGGGCCCTCCAGAAACTCGTCCTGGTCCGGCCAGGAGATCCAGTCGTAGTCGCGAATGTAGTTCTCGATCAGGTGGCGCGACATCTCGGCATGGAGTTTGTAGAAATCGAAATCTCTCGGAATGGATCGAATCTCGCGGCAGTGTGAACGATACCGATCGAGGATGCGAGGCGTTTCGTCTGACGAGCCATGGTCCCAGACGACAAGGTCGTGGTCTTGATCGAGCAGGTAGCGAAGGGACTCCTCCAGCAGGTCGCCGTCGTTGTAGCAGAGCAGGACTCCCAGGCTCTTGAGCCGGTTCATGTTTATAGGTTAGGCCTCCGACTGACCACTATAATTGGGAACGTGTCTAAATCGCATGCCGGCGGCTTCCACGCCGGTGAGGACGGGGTTCTGATTCCGGAAGGAAAGCGCGAAGAGGAGTTCGCCTATTCCGACGGAGATGAGGTGGAAGCGCGTCTGGCGGCGGCTGTCGCCAGGGCCGGGGATACCGGAACCGGTTCGCTTGAGTTGCAGCGAGCGATTCTCGATTTTCCATCCCGGTATCACTTGAGCTCGCAGCGCGCCAACCTGCTGCGGCCGTTGCGGGACAGACTGCGGGGCCGGGTGCTGGAAGTGGGAGCGGGTTGTGGCGCGCTCACACGGTGGCTGGGCGAGCGGCACCTTGAGGTGTGGGCGCTGGAGGGTAGCCGGCGCCGGGCTGCGATCTGCCGTTCCCGGTGCCGCGATCTTGCCAACGTGGCGGTTGTCTGCGGGAATTTCGACGACTTCGCGACCGAACTCCGCTTCGACGTAGTGCTGCTGGCCGGTGTCCTCGAGTACAGCGAGATCTATGCCGGCGGCCCGGCAGCGATGCTGGCCCGGGCGAGGGAACTGCTCGCGCCGGGCGGCGTGGTGGTCGTTGCGATCGAGAATCAGCTTGGCATGAAGTACTTCGCCGGCGCGCCGGAGGATCATGTAGGAACGCCGTTCCACGGGATCCACGATCTGTACGCTCCAGGCGGAGTGCGCACCTACGGAAAGGGGGAGATGGAGGAATTGCTGCGTGTCTCCGGATTGCCGGCGATCGAGTTCTTCTTTCCGTTTCCGGATTACAAGTTCCCCCGCGTCGTGTTGCGGGAGGGGGCGTGTTCGGAGGCCGGTATCGACGCCGGTAGTTTGATCCGCCGCTGCGGCGCCGAAGATCAAACCGTCCCGCATGTCCGCTTGTTTTCCGAAGAAATGGCTTGGCCGCTGGCTTGCCGGAACAGGCTGCTCGAAGACATGGCGAACTCGTTCCTGATTGTCGCTGGGGCCGAAGCGAGCGGCCTGCGGGAGAGCGGTTGGCCGGTGGCCTGGATCTATGCCGAGGGCCGCCGCCGCTGTTTCGCCAAGGAGACTCGCGTGCTGCCCGGCGGAGAAGCTGGCCCGGCGACGGAGATCGAGCGGCTGTTTCCAGACGAGCCGCAGCCGGACGGGCCCTACCGAATGGTGAGCGTTGAGAAGGAATGGGAGCCTGGTCGCCTTCATATCGAGGAGTACATAGAACTGGTGAACCGCGAGGGATGGGGAGTGGACGATGTGGCCGCGTGGGCCCGGCATTGGGCCGATCTGCTCCGGAAGGCCTCGACGGATGGCGAAACCGTTCCGGCCAACTACGTGGACTTCCTCCCGGCCAACTTGGTACGCGGCGGCAATTGCGAGTTGCGGCCGTTCGATCTGGAGTGGGAGGCGCGAGGCCCGGTTCCTCTGCGGTGGGTTTTGCTTCGCGGCTTGATCTGGTCGCTCGCGAGTGTCCGGTCGGTTGCCCAACCGGCGCCGGGCGTGCCGCTGCGGCTCGCGGATTTGCTCCCGGTCTTGTTCCGGCGGTTGGGTTTTCCGGCTACCCGAGGCGAGTTGGAAAGCTTGCTGGCGATGGAGATCGAGTTCCAGAAAACTGTTACCGGCCTTACGATGCCGCCGGGTAAGTTGGATAGCGCGATAGGCCCGGTTCGGGTGAACTCCACCGAGTTGGCGCGGCGGTTGGTGGACGCCGAGCGGGAATGCAGAGAGGCTGCGGAGGGAGCGCGTCTCTACCGCCAGCATCTCGAAGTGGCTCTGGCGTCGTACCGCCAGCATCTCGAAGTGGCTCTGGCGTCGTACCGCGGGCAGCGCGCGTGGCAATTGATGCTTCTATTCCGCAAGCTCTATACCCACGTGGTGCGCGAAGGGCCGCGAGGTTGGCTGGAAGCGGCCCGGTTCTTTCTGCTGTTGCCGTTCCGGGGGATTCCCAATCTGGGCGCGTGGGATTTGACTTTCCCCCGGCTGGAGGAATACCTGTCCACTGCGCGGGAGGAACCGGCCAGCGCACGTGAAGCGGCAGATTGCAACCGAACTTTTGGGAATATTTAAGAGTATTTTCGTTCGATCCTCTTGAGTTTCTAGCGGTGTGGTGATATTCTGCTGAGAGCGCGCTGGGAGGATCGTGACGCGGGATTCGGATATGCAGCGGCGCTTTGGCGCCAAGGTGGATGTCCAGCACTCGAGAACGCCTGGTGACCGGCAGTTGTTCCTCGTCATCGGCAGCCAGACATTGAACCTCAATGGACTGGTTATTTCCCAGGACGGCCGGTGTTCGGTGGACCGGGTTGGGTTCTCGCCGAAATGCCGTTTCCCGGCGCGATGGCGTTGCGAGGCGTGAGAGGGGTTCGGATGGTTGGCGGCGTTTCCATCAATCCGGAGCGGGTGGAAGTTCTTCGCAAATTGATGGAACAAAGCCGGCAGTTGTAGCAGTGATGTGAAATTGAATCAGGAGAAAGAAATATGGCTCGATTTCCGAGTGTAGGGCAGGAATTGCTGGATGTTCCTTTGCCCGAAATGGTGACCAAGCTGGCGATGGGTATCGCCACGGCGCAAGCGGCGCTGGACGAAAACTCAGTGGCGACGGCGAAGTTGCTCGCCGACACCGAAGTGGAGAACGTCGTTCTTGCCGTCACCCAGACAATCAACGCCGACGGGACGGTTAATTTCTCCCAGTCCACCGCGACCATGAGCCTGCTGCAATTGGGCTTGCTGCCGACGTTTTACCAATTCGCGGAAGCCACCATCGAAGTGACGATGGACATCAAGACGACCACCAGTACGGAAACCAACATCAAGGTCTCGGCCAAAGCCAAGGTCGGCTTTGCGATGTGGAGCGCATCCGTGCAGGTGGACGTCTCCCACAACCGCAAGTTCCAGAAGGAAGTGCGTGGCACGTCGCGGCTGCTGACGCGGCTGGTGCCGGTGCCACCGCCCGAACGTATCAAACCCGTCTTCACCACGATTGACAATCGCCCGCCGGCGGTCGAAGGATAACTACTATGCCCATCCGGCTTACGCCGCGGGAGGCATTGAATCCCGCCCGTGAGCTGCCGGGAGCATCGCTCGCCGACCTGGTGGCGCAATTGGCGGAAGCCGTTGCCGAGGCCCAGGCGAAGCTCGATCTCTCGGCGGCCTCGGTGGCTACCGAACTCGCGGCAACACGGGTGAAATTCATTCCCGAGATCCGGCAGATCATCGACAAGGAAGGCCGGATGAAGTTCGAAACGGCCGATCCGGTCGAATTGAGCTTGCTGGAACTCGGGGTACAACCGACTTTCTACGCGTTCTCCGAAGCGACCGTCGAGGTTGCGATGGACCTGAAGGTGGTGGAGGAAGAGCAGAGTTCCACCACGCCGAAGAAAGGGCTGTTCGCCAGCACGCAGTCGGTGCGGCTGGAACGTAAGCTCAACCGCGACGTGAGAATCTCATCGAAAATCTCCGCCAAGCTTGTCCCGGTGCCGGCGCCGCAGTTGCTCACGCCGGTGCGCACGGTGGAGGACAACACCGTCAGAGAATAGGGATTATGCCCAAAGTCGAAGAGGTCCTTACCGAGTTTGGCAAGGCGATTGTCGCTGCCCAAAACAACATTCTGAAGGCTGCGCAGGAGAGCCCGTCGCCTCTCGATGGATTGCGAACGGCGTTTTCCATTAGCGAAACGGAGCTGGAGCTGAAGCTGGTGTTCGAAGAGGCCGGCGGGACCACGTCGATTAAGCCCGTCTCCGCCGGGGCAAGCCGCCTGCAGGATCTCAACCCCGGCGTTCTCTCCACGCTCAAGGCCAAGCTGCTGGTGGTTCCCGAGGACGAGCCGGCGAAGCCCAGAACCAATCCGGGTAAGATCCGTGACGTGGTCCTCGATCGGCCGGACATCCAGCGTCTGGCGAGGGCCTTCGGCGACCTCGATGTGAAGGCCCGCTTCGTCGCTCCGGCCGGCCGGTGGCTGGTGGATATAGTGGAACCAGGCGGGCTGACGCTGCGCAGCTTGCAGATCGACGACTAAAGGAGCGCGGACCATGCCCAATGGCAGGACGCTCGAACAAGCCGAAAAACAACTGGCTGTACTGGCGGAAGAGAACCGCAGACTCGCCGCTGAATTGGACAGCCTCGAAAGCCAGAGCAAAACGTTGGAACGCGTCGCGTTAGAGGCGCGGGCCGCGCAAGCGGTGGCCGAAAAGGAAAACTCGGGACTGAAGACGAAGCTCGAAACCGCGCAGGGACAGATCGCCGAACTACAGCAGAGCCACAAGACCCTGTCGGCGCAGGTCGGCCGGCTTGGACTTCAGGTAGAGAAAGCTCCACTCAATCCGTTGACGGTGGAGGAAGCGTCGCAGTTGTTCGACCGGGTTCTCGGCGCGTTTCGAACGACGAAGACCCTGGAGCTGAGAGAGGCGAGCCTCAGTTTGAAACTGGCGACGGCGAAGCTGGGAGGCACTTCGGTCCTCCTGGTTCCCGAACCGACGGGGGTCGATCCAGCCACCCTGCACGAGTTGAAGGTGAATCTCACCCCGTCGATCCGTGAGACGGCTTCGACCAAATTGGCGCCGCTCGCGCCAGCCATGCCGGCGCCCGTTCGGCGGCCGGCGAAAGCGGCGGCAAAGAAGGCCGCGGCACGAAAACGAGGGAAATGAGCCGCGTTACGCCCGCCGATCGTTTACGGCAGCGGGTGCAGGCAGGACAGGCGGCCTTGGCGGCTGGGAATTGGCCGGAAGCGGCGGCGGAGTGGTCGGCCGCGTTGCGGAGTGCTCAGCGGCTGAAGGCGCCGGAGGATCTCCGGACAACCCTGCGTAACAACTTGGCCGGCTTGTACCACACTCTCGGCGACCGCGCTCGATCCCACAAACTGTACACGCAGGCGCTCGCCGATGCCGAACGCAAGCACGGCGCCGAATCGCAGGCGGTCGCGACGATTCTGAACAACTTGGCCGAACTCGAGCGGTCGGGCGGTCATGCGAGCAAGGCCGAGCCTCTCTTTCGACGGGCGCTCGTTATCCTGGAGGCGCGTTCCCAGAGCGGCGACGCGCAGATCGCGAGCGTGCTGGGAAATTTGGCGGAGTGTCTCCGCGACCTCGGGCGGTTGGACGAGGCGGTTGCCTACAGTGCGCGAGCGGTCGGCGTCCTGGAGCCGTTGGCGAAATCCGCGCCGGGGCCGCTGGGCGTTCTGCTGAACAACATGGCGCAACTGCTTGAGCACTTGGATGAGTGGGTCAAGGCCGAGGCGCGGTACGAACGCGCCGTTGCGCTACTGGCCGAGGCCGGTCCCGTGTTCGCCGGCCACCGGCGGACGGCGCTGGCAAACTATGCCCGCTGCCTGCGGAAACATGCCGGGGCCTTGGAGCGTGACGCGTGAGCGAAAATCGTGACCGCATGTCCAAAGCAGTTCGGGTCAGGGAGGTTAGTGCGTGACTTGCGGGATGACCGGCACGGATGCCCGTCCGGAGGGCATCCGTACGAGCAGTTGCCTGGGGACTCGTGGCTCTCCTGGCGGAACGCGATCAAACACGAACGGCAGCGTGTGTCACTCCCCAAAGACGTTGCCGCGTCCGAGCAGCCAATGCGGATCGAGGCGGCGCTTAACGGCCTTCATGGCGTCGATCTCCGCCGGTGAGTATTGGAGTCCGAGCAGCGAGGACTTCCGCTTCCCCAGTCCATGTTCGGCGCTGACGGTTCCCCCAAGGCGGACCGCATCCTCGGCCAAAGACCAGAGCAGCGTCTGGCCGCGTTCGTATTCTTCTCTTGACGCGGGCAGAAGGTTGACGTGGACATGCGCGTCGCCGATGTGCCCGAAGATCACGTAGCGGTCACGGAACTCCGGATCGAGACGTTCCCGGTAGATGGCCAGCATCCGGCCATTCTCAACGACGGGAACGGCATAGTCCGAGCCGAGTTTACGCAACCCGCGCCGCCTGACGGTGTCGTTGATGGTCTCGGGCAGGGCGTGGCGGAAACGGCGGAAGCGCTCCCGGTCGGTGTCGCCGCCGGCGAACCAGGAATGTTCCGCGCCGGCGCCGGCCGCCTCCAAACGATTCAGCCAGCGGTCCACTTCGGCGGTTTCGTCGTTGGCGCTCTCCAGTTCCTGTTCGAACAGCAGGCAGGCGTGAGCGGCCGCCGGAATGTCCGCGAAACGGGGCCGGAGCAGGTCCAGCGAGCCGCCGTCCATGTATTCAAGCATGCGAAGACCAGCCACCGCGCGCCACGCATCGACGGCGTTGAGTGCGGCGTCGTCTCCATCGAAAAAAACGACTCCCGTCATTAAATGCGGCGGCTGCGGGCACAGGCGCACGCACCCGCCCGTCACCACGCCCAGCGTTCCCTCGCTGCCGGTAAACAGGTCCACCCAGTCCATGCCGGGCGCGAGCGCAAAGCCGGCCGTGTTCTTTCGCGCGGCGGGTGATCGGATAGCCGCCACCGGAAAATCGACCGGTTGGCCGCGTTCGAACCGCCGGAGCGAGCCATCCATCAGCGCAACTTCGAGTGCCAGAACGTGGTCGCGAGTCGGGCCGTAGCGAAAGCTGCGCGAGCCGCTGGCGTTGGTGGCGATAGTTCCGCCGAGCGAAGCCCAGGTCTCGGTGGGATCGGGCGGGTAGAACTGGCCGGTGCGCGACGCGGCGGCGTGGAGATCGGCGAGTGGAACGCCGGCGCCGCACTCGGCGCGGCCGGTGTGGATCTCGAGGCAGCGCAAGTTCTCCGTGGAGATGGCCCAGCCGCCTTGCGGCACGCAGCCGCCAGTGACTCCAGTGCGGCCTCCGACGATGGTGACGGGCACGAGTTCCCGCGTGGCGCGGGCGAGACAGGCTGCGAATTCCCCGGCGGAATCCGGCGCAAAGAAGGAGTCGGCGTGGCCGTGAAAGCCCGACGCGTCCTCCACGCTATGCACCAGCGTCTTCAAACCTCCATGATGACGGGCATAATGAGCGGCCGGCGCGACGTTTGTTTAGTGAGAAAGCGCTTGAGGTCCATCCGGATCTTCTCCTGCATCACCCCCCAGTCGGAGCGCTCCTCGGCCGACGAACTCTCAAGTGTTTTTGTGACCACCTGCCGGGCGGCTTTGAGCACTTCCGATCCATCGTCGGTGGCCGACATGAATCCGCGGCTCACGATCTCTGGCAACCCTTCCCACTGGCCCGTGCTCTTATTGATGGCGACGATCGGAAGCACGAAACCGTCTTCGGAGAGATGGCGGCGGTCCCGGATAACGATGTCGTCGACAAACTCGTCGATCGTTCCCGAGTCGATGCAAACGCGGCCGACGGCAACGCGTTCACCTCTGCGGGCGCCATTGCGGTCGATCACGAGGGTACCGCCCGTCTCGAGAATGAAGGACTCCTCGAGGCCGGCCGAGCGCATGTGCTGGGCCAACGAGACGTGGACGGCCATCTGGCGGTACTCACCGTGCACGGGGACGAAGTATTTCGGCCGGAGCAGGTTGAGGATGAGCTTCAACTCTTCCGAACTGGCGTGGCCGGAAACGTGGACCGGGGGGTTCATATTGCCGTAGATGATGTCCGCGCCGCGGCGGGCAACGTGATTCATCATGCGAAAGATCGCCTTCTCATTGCCGGGGATGATGCGGGCGCTGAGGACGACAGTGTCCCCAGGTTCGAAAGAGAGGTGCCGGTGGCCATTGACGGCGGCACGGGACATCGTGGACATCGGCTCGCCCTGGGTGCCCGAGGCCATCACCGTCAGCCGGTCGCGCGGAGTCGACATGATGTCCTGGGGACGAATGAGGGTACCGTCGGGGATGTCCAGCAGGCCGAGGTTGTGGGCAATCTCGGTGGTCTGGAGCATGCTACGGCCGAGCAGCGCGACCTTGCGGCCGCATTCCCGGCTGAGGGCGATCACCTGCTGCATGCGATGAATCGAGGAACTGAAGCAGGTGACGATGACGCGCTTTTCGGCGCGGCTAATGATCTCTTCCAAACGGGGGCGGACAGCGCGTTCGCTCTCAGTGTAGCCGGGGCGGTCGGCGTTGGTCGAGTCGCTCAGCAGTAACAGCACGCCGCGCTTGCCGTACTCGGCGAAGGAGTGGAGGTCGAACAGTTCGTTGTCGGTCGGTGTTGGATCGACCTTGAAGTCGCCGGTATGGACGACGACGCCGAGCGGGGTGGTGATGGCTAGGGCGACGGCGTGGACGATGGAGTGGGTGACGTGGAGAAACCGAACCTGGAACGGGCCGACCTCGACCTCCTCGCCGGCCTTGACCACGTTAAGCTGCGCCTCGCCGAGCAGGCCGTGCTCGTCCAGGCGGCGTTCGACGAGAGCGAGCGTAAAGGCCGTGCCGTAAATCGGTACGTTGAGTTCGTTGAGGAGGAAGGGAACGCCACCGACATGATCCTCATGGCCGTGCGTCAGGAAGACCGCGCGGACGTGCTCGCGATTCTCGGTCAGGAAAGTGAAGTCGGGGACGACGATATCGACACCCAGCAGTTCGTCCTCGGGGAACATCATGCCGCAGTCGATCACGATGATGTCCTCGCCGAACCGCAAAGCGAGACAGTTCATCCCAAACTCGCCCAATCCGCCTAGCGGAATAACCCCTAATGTCCCTTCAGCCATAACAACTAAGGGTAACATTGCGGTAGCAAGAAGCTGGAAAAAAGCCTGGCCGGAGCGAAAAGCCTCTCAAAAACGCCCCGGCCAGGTGCTCGGAACAGCGCCGCCATGTCCACCGGCGCCGTCCTTCACAAGGAGTGACCGAAAACAACGCTAACGCCCCGGCCGGGCAGGGCGCCGTAAGGAGTAGAAACAGCGCCCGTAACCACCCCGGCCAGGGTCCCCGAAACGGCGCTGGTTGTCGTGATCGGTAAACCCGGCGAGAATGCCGGGCCCCCCAATGCCGGTCACGACAGCACCGTACCCCAACTGAAAGAAACCACCCCTGGCCGGGTGGGAGGCGCTGCAGAGTCAAGCACGCGCCTACAAACCCCCCAGGCCAGGGCCCGGAAACAGTGCCGGCTCCTTGGCAACCCGGCGCCACACCGCCGCCAAACAGCGTGCCGCCGGGCCGTCGCGTGCCAATGTGAGTAAATGGTCAGCACTGCACCGAACTGAAGAAAGCCCCCCTGGTTGGGGCAGGAGGCAAACTGCCTACAACCGCCCCAGCCAGGGCCCCGAAACGGTGCCGTCGTGATCGGCAAACCCGACGCGAACGCCGGGGCCCCCACGCGGATCACGACCAGCACCGCACCCAACTGAAAACTACCCCTGGCCGGGGCAGGAGGCAAACTGCCTACAACCGCCCCAGCCAGGGCCCCGGAAAGGTGCCGGACTCATCGGCAACCCGGCGCAACGCCGCCGCCAAACAGCGTGTCGCCGGAGCCTCATGCCAACGAGTGACCGGCACCCCACCAACTCACGAAAACCACCCCTGGCCGGGGCAGGAGGCGGGAGAAACAACCAAAACCGCCTACAACCGCCCCAAGCCAGGGCCCCGGAACGGCGCCGGTTCATCAGTGCCCGGCGAAACGCTGCCGCCAAACAGCGTGTCGCCAGGTCCCCCCATGCCAATGAATGGCCGGCGCCGCACCAACTCAAAAACCTCCCGGCCGGGACACGCGGCCAACATCGCCTACGAACGCCCCGGCCAGGGCCTCCTCACGGCGCTGGATATCTCACCACCGACAGATTCCGGAGCGAAACACTGTCGCCGCCGGCGCTTGCCACAGCTCCCAGAAAATCGACAACGATCGGCGCCGCCGGACTCTCCGTGCCTTTACCCAAGCCAAACACGGCCGTTTGTGTGGAGGTCCAGCTTTGAGAACTCCACTGCGTGCCGGCCCCGTGGATCGACGCGCCGGCTTTGCCCGTCGCCAACTCATCGGCTGCGACGCCGGTTCGCGCCGCCAGTACCGTAGCTCCCCAGCGGACGGCGAACTGAAACCCGCTGGCCGCCCCTATATGCTCGTAGTCGAAGTGAATCTCCACGCGGTCGCCGGTTCGCAAAACGTCGCCGGGAATCGTACAGTTCCCCAAGCTGGCCAATGTAGTCGCCGTTGTCGCCGTGCCCGGTCCGCTGCACAGCACTTGACCGCTGGTTCCGCCGAGCGTGTACATGCGGTATGCGGCCACCAGCACGTCGCCCGACTGAGGGATAGCCTCGGGAAGAAACGTGATCTGATTGGCGGACAATGTGAAGTCTGTGCCCGGAAGCTGCAGAAGACCGTTGCGGTATAGAAAAAGGCTGCTCGGAGGGTTCGGAGTTTCGGTCAGCAGAAACGCTGTATTAACCCCGTTCGCCGTGCCCGACGGTGTTTCGGCATCGACGAATGCCGTCG
>CAYPUQ010000186.1:0-10113 GCA_964413655.1 uncultured Solibacteraceae bacterium
GCGGAGGTAGATGGACTCGTAGATCTTGCCGTTCGAGGAGGGCCAGCGGGCGCGGACTACCGGGGTGAACATCCGATGCAAAGACTCGCTCGATGTCCGCCTGGGTAGGCGGACCAGACGGCAACACGTCGACTAGGCTGACAGGGATGCCGGCCTCCTGGAAGAAAGCTTCGAGGCCAACCGCGCAGGTTAGAAGAATTCTCATACTTCGCGTCCCCGGCCGCCGAACTCCGCGAACAACAAACCGTCCGGCAAACGAAAGCGGAATTGTCGCCGGACCTTCTCACAGGCATGCCAGCGCTGCTCGACTACGGGAAAGTCGCCAAACGGACACGGGCCGCCGATAAAGGCCGCTCTTCCGACGCCCCCCGCCCGCGTCCGGCGTGTCTCTACACTCACCCGCCCAGCAGCCCCGCCGGATTGTCCACCATCATCCGCCGGATCTCCCCCTCGCTGAAGCCTGTCGCGCGCAACCGTTCCGCATACAGCATCAACCCCTCCACCGGAGCCGGGTTTACCACCTGCCCAAGGTCGGAAGCCAGCACGGTGGACTCCGGCCCCACCGCCGCGATCGCCTCCGCAATCGTCTCAAACGGCGTGAAACCGCAAATCTCCGTCGTCGACACAAAACAGCGCTCGAAGTACAGGTCGGGACCGGCCAGCCGCCGCTGCTGCTCTATCGTATAAAACGTCACCGACCACTCCGGATGAGTCACGACGATATAGTTCACCCCCACCGCTCGCGCCCGCCCGATCAGTACTTCCGCCTCCTCCGGGCTGAGATGTCCGGTCCCCAGGCTGCACCCCGACGCCGCGATCTCCCTCAGTATCTCCTCTACCTCCGGGAGCAGCCGGCCCTCTTCGTCCAGCACCGATAGCCCGCCGCCATCCACCCCGTGATGCCGCAAATGATTCCGTGCCGACCGCGTCGGCATCCAAATTTCCCTCGCCCCAAGCCGCACCGCCAGCCGCACCGCGTGAGGATTCAGCCCTCCAACCGTCTGGTTCAGAACCAGCCCGCCGCGAACCCGGATTCCCGTCACAACCTTCGACACCAGGTACGCTCGTTCCACCGTTGAGTTCTGATGGGACTTGATGAGCAGTCCGCCCATGCCCGCCTCGGCGGCGTGTCGCGCCAGTTCGATATCGTCGAACCGGCGCTGGTCCACGTCCGGCGCACTGTGAACGTGGAGGTCCACCGCCTGCTCCAGGTACCCGGGCAGCCGCGTCATGCCGATTTCTCTACGGTGTGGCTCACCGTCGCGCGGGTCACCGCCCAACCCGCCGCCGCTGCAAGAACCGCCGCCACGCTCACGGCCATCATCGGCCCGCCGAAACTGCCGGTCAGCCGCGTCACCCGCCCCACACCCCACATCGCCAGGGCGCCGGCCAGCGATCCGCTGCCGCCCAACAATCCGGCCGCCGTCGAAACATGCGTCGGGTTAACCTCTTGGGCCATCGTGAGGTACATCGTAATCCAAACGCCCAGCGCGAAGTTGACTACCATCAGTAACGGGACAATCGTCGCCAGCTCCCGCTGCCACGGCAGGACCGACGAGCACAGCAGCAGAGCTGTGGCGCCGAGGAACACCGCCCGGCGCGCCCCGCGCAACGAAAAGCCCCGCCGCGTCAGCAGAATCACTGCGACGCCGCTCGACAGGTAGCCGAGGTCCAGCCCCAGGTACGCGCCCGTCAGCACGCCGGCCAGTTTCGTCTTGTCAAGCAAATGAACCTCCTGGTCCAGCCACGTCGGCAGCCAGTTCAGGTAGAAGTACAGGCACGGGTTCACCAGGATGGTCACGCAGAACACCCGCCAGAACTGCCGCTGGCGCAGAATCTCGCCATAAGCCGCGAACGTCGACCCGGGCGGACGTTCCCCCGGCTGCGCGTGCCACACCGAATCGTACCGCCGGCTCCGCGTCGCCAGATACCAGCCCGCGAACCAAACCAATCCGAACGACCCCACCACCACAAACGCCATCCGCCACCCCACCCACGCCTGAATCGCCAGAATCAGCGCCGGAGCGATCAGCGCTCCGATACTCGTCCCGCTCGTGAAGATGCCGTTCCCCATCGCCCGCTCCGGCGGCGGCAGCACCCGCGCCACAATCCGCATCGCCCCCGGCCAATTCGCCGATTCCATGATCCCCAGCAGCAGCCGGAACCCGATCAGCGCGGCGAACCCGTTCGCCAGCCCCGTCAACGCGCACGCCGCCGACCATCCCACCACCGCCCCGCCGTACAGCCAGCGCAGCGAAAACCGGTCGAGCAACAGGCCCACCCCAAACTGCGCGAACGTGTAAGAGTAATAGAAGACCGCGAACAGCCAGCCCAGCGCCTCGTTGTCGAGACGCATCTCGCGCTGGATGGTTGGGGCCAGGATGCTGATCGTCTGCCGGTCGAGATAGTTCAGCGTGGTAGCGGCCAGCAGCAGCAGGCAGATGCCCCATTTCGCCAGAAAGGCGTTCATGAATTAGGGGCGCGGTGTCCTCGTTCGTGGCTTTGCGCCGGCCGGCCCCCGTTTCCGGTAGGGGAAGCTTTTCCAGTCCTGTCCACCGCGGCCGTTCAGGTCCCAAACGACGTTGCCCGCCCGGACCGTCATCTCGGCGACAATCCGCCGCGATCCGGTGTTCCGCGCCCCGGCCGAGTCGAGGAAACCGAACGTCCCCTGCTCCACCCGGAGCACCGACACATCCGCCTCGGCGCCCACATCGAGATGCCCAAGCGCGGGCCGTTTGATGATCTGCGCCGGTGTCCACGTCGACATCCGGATCACGTCTTCCAAGGAAGAGCCCGTGTTGAGGATCTTCGACATCACGTTGGTCATGTCCTTCATCCCGGCGTTCATCGACCCCGTGTGCAGATCCGTCGAGATCGAGTCCGGCCCGAAACCCTGCTCGATCGCCGGAACCGCCACGTTCCAGTAGAAGCTCCCGCCGCCGTGCCCGATATCGAAGAAGATGCCGCGCTTCCGGCCCGCGATCATCGCTGGGTTCACCTTGCCGTCTTTGAGTTCGTCGCGGTTGCCGGAATAGCAGTGCGTATAGATGTCGCCGGTCCGCAGCTTGTCGCGCAGCAGCACGTCCAGGTTGCGCTGTTCGGTGGCGTAGCCGAAATCGACCATCACCGGCAGGCCGGTCAGCTTGCCCGCCCCAACAGCGCCGTCGACCGACGGCCAGCCCTCGCCGGAATAGTGCGCAGTCTTGAAGCCCACCACAATGTCCGAGTGTTGCCGGGCCATCTTGGCGGCCTCCTCCGCGCTCATCTCCGCTGCGTCGTTCTCGCCCTTCGGTCCCATGCCCTCCGCGACGATATTGATAAGAGCCAGGATCCGCGTCCGCGCGCGGTCGATCACCCGCTGCCTGAAATCGGGGAAATTGCGCCAGCCGGCCGTCCCGGCGTCGACCATGGTAGTCACGCCGGTCCTGAACGAAAAGCCGTCCGGGTACACCGACAGATCGCCCGTGTAGGCGCGCGGGATGCCGGTACCGGCGTAAACGTGAACATGAATGTCGATCAGCCCCGGCGTCACGTACAGGCCGCCGACGTCGGCCACCCGCCGCGCCTCCGTGGCCGGGATCTTCTCGGCGATCCGGGCAATCTTGCCGCCGGCAATCGCCACGTCGCGGATCGCCGATACGTTGTTTTTGGGATCGATCACGTGTCCGCCCTGCAACAGCAGGTCGTAGGGCTGGGCGGACAACAGGGAAACGATAAGGAAACCGAGTGTGAGTCGCATATTGAACCTTAACCGGATTGTACTAGTCCGGGCCGGTCTTGGTTGGAAACCCTCTAATGAGGATCAGCGATTCAGCCGATACAAGCACTGAGGATCTATAGGCATGCTTCGAGCAGTCATCATCGCCCCCGACACCGAAATGACCGCGTCTCTGGTGAATCTGGCCGGTACCAGCGGCCTGGTGGACATTGTCCGGACAGTGGACAAGTACATTACCGGCCAAGACCTGGACCGTTGCCTGCGCGCGCACGCCCCCGACATCGTTTTCCTTTATACGAACTCGGCCCCAGAGGCGTTGCATGTCATTCACGAGATCGAACAACTGGCGCCTGGCACGGCCGTTACCGCGCTGGACCGGCGCTCGGACCCGGGCGTTCTCGTCGAGTTGATGCGCGCGGGCGTCCGCGAATTCTTGAGCTTCCCCTTTCAGGAAACCGACTTCGTCGCCATGATCATCCGTCTCCAAGGCGTGGCGGCAAAGAGAACAGACCGTCCGGAGGCGCAGGGAACGTTGTTCGCCTTCCTCCCGGCCAAGGCCGGCGTCGGCGCGTCTACCATCGTGCTCAATACGGCCCTGGCGCTATCGCGCATGCCGGATTCCAGCACTCTGATGATGGATCTCGACCTCAACTCCGGCATCATCGGGTTCATGCTGAAGCTGGAGAATGCCTACACCATCTATGAAGCCGTGGAGAGCGCCGGCAAACTCGACGAACATCTCTGGCCGCAACTCATCACCAGCTTCGGCGACCTCGATGTCCTGCCGGCGGGCCGGCTCGATCTGAACACCCGGATCGCCACCGACGACTTGCGGCTGCTGCTCGGGTTCGCGCGCCGCTTCTACCACACCATCTGCGTGGACTTATCCGGCAACCTTGAGCGATTCTCAATCGACCTGATGCATGAGGCCAGAAAGGTCTTCCTCGTCACGACGCCGGAAGTGCCCGCGCTCCACCTCGCCCGCCAGAAACTCCAGGTTCTGCGTCAACTCGAACTCGCCGACCGGACCGCCGTCCTGCTGAACCGCTCCCAGCGCAAGATGGTCATCAGCCGTGAGCAGATCGAGCAACTGCTCGGCATGGAGGTCTTCCTCGACTTCCCCAACGATTACCGCGGCGTTCACCGGGCGATGACAGAGGCCACCGAAGTGGAAAGCAAGACCGACCTCGGACGGCAGTTCGCGCAGCTCGCCATGCAGCTTTCCGGGCGGGAGCCCGAACACAAGCCGGACGTCCCCCGGAAGCGCTTCATCGAGTTTTTCTCGGTGGGGAACCGGGCGCCCATAAGCGAAAAGGCGTAACCGATACCCAGCTTCACTTGAGGGGCGGCTCGTTGCCGGCCGCGATCGCGCCTTCGCGCACGTTTACCCGCGCCAGCAGCGCCATCCCGATCAGGAAGAAGATAATCAACGACAAAATCGCCAGGCGGAAGTTGCCGGTTATGTCGAGCGCCAACCCGAAGAACAACGGGCCCAGCCAACTGGTGCCCTTATCGCTGATCTCATAAATCGAGAAGTACTCCGCCGCCCGGCCCCTTGGGATCATAAACGAATAGATCGACCGGCTTAGCGCCTGGCTGCCGCCCATCACTGCGCCGACAATCGCCGACAGGACGTAAAACTCCGCCGCCCCATGCACCCCGATCCACGCGTAGATCAGCACCCCGGTCCACACCACCAGCGCCAGCATCACCGCGTTCTTGTTGCCCATCCGGGCGGCGATCCAGTTAAACCCCAGCGCGCCGAACACGGCGACAAACTGCGCTAGCAGAATCGCCGCCGTCAGCGTTCCCATGCCAAGGTTTAACGCCTCGCTGCCGAACTGCGCCGCCATCGTGAACACCGTCTGGATGCCGTCGTTGTAAATCAGGTATGCCAGCAGAAACAGCAGCGTTTGCCGGTAATTCCGCACGTCGCGCAGTGTGTGTGCGAGTTGCTGTACGCCCGCGCTCAGGTAGTTCTTTCCGGCGGGAATCACCTTCACCGGCGGCCGGTTGCGCAGCCCCGCGACCGGGATAAACGTGAACACCGCCCACCAGAGCCCGGCCGAGAAGATACTGATCCGCACCGCGGCGCCTTCGGTAAGCCCCAGCTTCTCGGCGTTCGCGTATAGCAGCAGGTTCAGTGCCAGCAGCGTCCCGCCGCCGAGGTAGCCGAGCCCCCAGCCGCGCGAGGATACTCCGTCGCGATCCTCGGCCGAGGCAATCTCGGGGAGGAACGCGTTGTAGACGACCATCGACGCCCCGAAGGCCAGGTTGGCCGCGAGAAACAGCCAGACGCCGAGTACGTACCTTTCCCCATGCAATAGGTACATCGCCATCGTGGCCGCCGCGCCCAGCCACGCCAGCAGGGCCAGGATCTCCCGCTTGCGGCTGCCGTAGTCGGCGATGGCGCCGAACAACGGCAGCGCTAAGACCTGGGTGAGCACCGACAGCGAGACCGCATACGGCCACACCGACTGCGCCGCCACCTGAAGTCCGAAGAAGCTCACCGTCCCGTCCGGTCCGGCCGCGCTTTTCGCCAGGGCTGTCAGGTACGGGCCGAGGAATAGCGTCACCACCGTCGTCGAGAAGGCCGAGTTCGCGAAGTCGTAGAAATACCACGCGCGCTGCTCGGACTTGGAATAAGGAAGGCTTATCGGATTGTCAGTCGCCATTCGGGTTAGCTGTCCTCGGCGGGAACGGTCTGGCGGGATTCCTGGGCGATCTGCTTGAGTGTCACGTAGTCGGTTTTTCCGCTGCCAAGGCGCGGCAACTTCTTCATGTACAGTACCTGGCGGGGTACGGAAATCTCCGGGACTCCGAGCCCCTTCGCCGCCGCGACCAACTGGTCGCGCTGAAGGTTCGCGTCCTCCGTGTACAGCAGCACCATCTCGCCGCGGCGGCTGTGCGGCACGGCGGTCGCGGCGTGGATCCGCGCGGGCGATGCGTGTTTGGCGACATTCTCCACCGCCTCGAGCGACACCATCTCGCCCGCGATCTTCGCGAATCGCTTCACCCGCCCGACGATGGTCACGAAGCCTTCGTCATCCACGTCCACGATATCGCCCGTGTCGTACCAGCCCGCGCCCTGCGACGACTCCGGCGGCTGAATCACGCCGGGCTTGTCGTGCCGCAGATAGCCGAGCATCTGGTTGGGCCCGCGCAAATGCAGCAATCCGCCTTGATCGACCCCCGGCACCGCCTCCATCCGCCATTCGACGCCCGGCATGAACTTGCCCACCGAACCCGGTTTGTGGAAGAACGGCGTGTTCGTCGCCACAACCGGCGAGAACTCCGTCGTGCCATAGCCTTCTATAATCCGGATACCGAACTTGTCCGCCCATAGCCGCCGCACGTCTTCGCCGAGTTTCTCCGCGCCGGCCACCACGTAACGCATGTTGTAGAAGTCGTACGGATTGGCGAGCCGGCCGTAGTGCGCCAGGAACGTCGGCGTGCCGAACAGAACCGTGCAGTCCTGGTCGTAGGCCATCTCGGGAATCAGCCGGAAGTGCAGCGGCGACGGATAGAGGAACACGCGCGCACCGGTCACCATCGGCACCAGCAAACCCGCCGTCAAGCCAAACGAATGAAAGAGCGGCAACGCGGTGAGGAACTTGTCGCGATTGGAAAACTCGATCACCGCCCGCATCTGGTCGACGTTGGCCACGATCGACGCGTGGCTGAGGACCACGCCCTTCGGTTTGCCTTCCGAGCCGCTGGTGAAGAGAATGACGGCCGGGTCGTGAGGGTCCGGCCGCCGAAACACCTTGCGCGGTTTCCGCTTTGCCCGCAGGATCAGCCAGGCTTTGTCGAGCAACCCGAAGCCGGCCCGCGCATCTTCGAGGTACACGACCCGGACGTTGCGGAGTTGGCCCACCTTCTCCGTGAGCTTGGCCTTCTCGAGAAATACGCGCGACGTGATCACGGTCTTCACTGCCGCCACGTCGCAGGCGCTCTGCATTCCCTCGACGCCGGAAGAGTAGTTGATGATCGCCGGCACGCGCCGAGCGGCGAACATGCCGAACAGCAGCATCACCGTCGGCGACGCGTTCGGCATAATGACGCCGACATTCTCACCCGGCCGCGCGAGCCTCGAGACAATCCGGCCAAGCGCCAGCGAGCCGAGCAGCACCCGCCCATAATTCACCGGTTGAAACCGGATGTCGTCCAGGATCTCCGCTTCCTTGCCGTAAACTTCTATCGCGTCGAGGAGCGCTTCGAACAGCGTCGTCGCGGGCCGCGACGCGAACCATATCTCTTCCAGGCGCCGCCGCACCCAGCGGCTGGCGGCCTTGCGCCGCTCGCGGGCCGTGCTGCCCGCCGGTGGCGGCATCTGTTCGTAGGGATAGAACGTCACCGTGACCTTCGGCCGCCACAGCTTCGGCAGCGTCTCAGGTTTCTCGCGGCGCAAGTGCGAGAACACCGCGCCGTCGATGTTCACTGGCAGTAGCGTCGCCCCTGTCCGCACGATTAGAAACGACAGACCGTCGTAGACTTTCATCAGGCTGCCCGTCACCGTCAATCGGCCCTCGGGAAAGATCACCACCGGACGCCCCGATTCCACGACCTGCACCATCGTCTTCATCGCCAGCGGGCTTGTCGTATCCACCACCACGTGATTGGCCATCTTGAGAATGGGTTTGAAGTACCACTTGGCGGCAATCGTCGTGTGCACGATCCATGTGCAGTCGAAAGGTAGAGACGCCCCCACCAGCGCGGGATCGAGGAACGACTGGTGATTGGCGATGATAACCAGACGATCGGGCCGGCCGGCCGGAATCTGGCCGTTTAGTTTGAGCTTGAAGAGCAGGCGGACGGCCAAACGGCCCAGAAAGCGGAGCATTGATTTATTCTCGCAAGCGGTCCGGCTCCTTACACGCCGCTCTGCTGGATCAGTTTCGCCACCAGCGATGTCCATCCGGTCTGGTGGCTTGCACCAAGGCCGGCGCCGTTGTCGCCGTGAAAGTACTCGTAGAAGAGGATGTGGTCGCGCCAGTGCGGATCGTTCTGCATTTTCCCGGAACCTCCGTAGACTGGCCGCCGCCCCGACTCGTCGCGCAGAAACAATCGCGCCAGCCGCCGCGACAACTCCGCCGCGACCGCGCCAAGATTCATCCAGTTGCCGGAACCGTTCGGAAACTCCACCTGGAGCAAATCCCCGTAGTAGTGATTGAACTTCTGAAGCGACTCGATCATCAGGTAGTTCACCGGGAACCATACCGGACCGCGCCAGTTCGAATTGCCACCGAACAGGCCGGTGGTTGATTCGGCCGGATCGTAGCCGACCCGCAGTTCCTGCCCATCCAGATGCATCACCACGGGGTTGTCCTTATGAAACCGCGATAGCGAGCGCAGCCCGTAGGGGGACAGGAACTCCGTTTCGTCGAGCATCCGCTGCAAAACGCGAATCAGTTTCATGCCGTGACAGATGGCCAGGAGGCGGCGGTTGTGAACGCCTTCGATCATCATCGAAGCGACGTTGCCGCGCAGATCGGGCCGGTTGTGCATGAACCACTCCATGCGGCGCCGGAAGCCGGGCAGACGCTCGAGCAGATCCGGCTCGAGCGTATCCACCGCGAACAACGGAATCAGCCCGACCAGCGAGCGTACTTTCACGGGTTCGCTGTGACCCTCGAAACGCAGGCGGTCGTAATAGAACCCGTCGTGTTCGTCCCACAGGCCCGAACCGCCGAGCGTGTTCATCGCGTTGGCGATGTAGAGGAAGTGCTCGAAGAACTTGCTGGCGATGTTCTCGTAGACCGGATTGACGGTTGCCAGTTCCAGCGCGATGCGAAGCATGTTGAGGCTGTACATCGCCATCCAACTCGTTCCGTCGGACTGCTCCAGCCGCCCGGTGGCGGGCAGCGGTTTGCTGCGGTCGAACAGGCCGATGTTGTCGAGTCCGAGGAAGCCGCCCTCGAAGATGTTGTCGCCGGAGGAGTCTTTCCGGTTCACCCACCAAGTGAAGTTCATCAGCAGTTTGTGGAAGACGCGCTCCAGGAACGGGACATCCTTCTCCCCGCGCAGTTTGCCGTCGATCTTGTACACGCGCCAGCAAGCCCAGGCGTGAACCGGTGGATTGACGTCATCGAAGGCCCACTCGTAGGCCGGGATCTGCCCGTTCGGATGCAGGTACCATTCGCGCAGGAATCGCTGCAATTCCTGCTTTGCCATCTCGGGGTCCACCAGCGCGTACGGGATCATGTGAAACGCGGTATCCCAGGCGGCAAACCAAGGGTACTCCCACTTGTCGGGCATCGTGAGGACGTCATCGTTGTAGAGATGGACCCACGCTGAGTTACGCCCGCGCTTGCGCTGCTCGGGCGGCGGCGGCATCGCCGGGTCGCCTTGCAGCCACTCCTCGACCACGAAGTGAAAGAACTGCTTGCTCCACA
>CAYPUQ010000186.1:10213-11638 GCA_964413655.1 uncultured Solibacteraceae bacterium
GGGTCGCCTTGCAGCCACTCCTCGACCACGAAGTGAAAGAACTGCTTGCTCCACAACAGTCCGGCCAACGCCTGGCGTTCGATGGATCGCGCGTCCGGTGGCAGATTGGCCGACATGAAACTGTAAAACTCGTCGGCTTCGGCGATCCGTTGCGCGAAGGTCTCGTCGAAATCGACCGGGTTCAACTCGCGGCTCAGACGAAGTTCGATCGTCTTCTCGCCGCCGGCGGGAACATTGAGTTGGTACCAGCCGGCTAACTTCGTGCCATGGCCGTCCGGCCGCACCGCATCTTCGCACCCCTGGATAACGCGTTCGTGGAACGCATCCTTGTAGAAATGTTCACCGTTAGCGTAGTCGTACAGGCGCAGCGTATTGGTTTCGTTCCCGGTAAACAGAAGCTCGGGAACGTCGCGCTGCCAGAAGTGAAGGTCTCCGAGAGTTGGGTGGTGAGCAAGGACCGTATCGCCGTTGATCCGGCGGATGTGGCCACGCAGCGAGTCGCGCCCCCATACCCAGGTGTTGCGGAACCAGAGCGTCGGCAGAAGATGCAGGAGCGAATCCTCCGGGCCGCGATTGCAGATCGTGGCGCGGACCAGCAAATCGTCTACGCCCGCCTTTGCGTACTCGACAAAAATGTCGAAGTAGCGGTTTCCATCAAAGACTCCGGTGTCGATCAGTTCGTACTCCCAATCGAACTTGCCCCGCCGGCGGTTCTCAGTGACAAGATCGTGATACGGGTACGCGGCCTGCGGATACTTGTACAGGCATTTGGCATACGAGTACGTCGGCGTGGCGTCGAGGTAGTAGTAGTACTCCTTCACATCCTCGGCGTGGTTGCCCTCGTTGCCGGTGAGACCGAAGAGGCGCTCCTTGAGAATCGGATCCTGGCCGTTCCAGAACGCAAACGCGAGGCACAGCCGCTGGTGATTGTCGCTGAAACCGGCGATGCCGTCCTCGCCCCATCGATACGCCTTCGACCGGGCATGATCGTGCGGCAGGTGCTCCCAAGCGGTTCCGTACGGGCTGTAGTCTTCGCGCACCGTGCCCCAGGCGCGCTCGGACAAATAGGGTCCCCAACGCCGCCAATGGGCCTCGCGCCGCGCCGCCGCTTCGAGGCGTTTCCGTTCTTCGGTCATACAGCTATGGTAGCGGCGGGGGTGAGCCTCCGTTACGACAGGGGTTCAATGCGGCCTGGTGGCCGCAACTGGCTAGTGCGCGCCCACGCCGCCTGGAGTTCCTGCCGATGCAATGAGGCCCACTCTGTCACCAGTCCCATAGCGCGAGGCGGCAACTGGACAGAGAGAATCGCGAAACTGTCGAGGGCCACTCTCACCTCGTGCTCCGCGTATTCTGCGCGGAAGTGCGGTGGAACGTGATCCGCGTAAAACATCTTGATTACGCTGCCGTAGAACCGCGAGATCTCAG
>CAYPUQ010000187.1:0-11611 GCA_964413655.1 uncultured Solibacteraceae bacterium
TCGACGACGGCCGCCTTCAGGCGGCGCACCTCGGCGAACTCGACTCGAGCCTCGGCCGGGCGGCCGAGCGCCTGGTAGATGCGTCCGCGCAGCAGCCGCACCGACTCGTGTTCGGGCAGCAGCGCCGCGGCCTTGTCGATGAGGTCGAGCGCTTCGGCGTATCGCTTGGATTCGTACTCGGCGCGGGCAAGCTGATAATACGGGTCGGCGTAGTTCGCGCGGAGGGTGAGCGAGCGGAGCAGCACTTCCCGCCCCTTCTCAGGCTGGCCGTTTCGCTGGTACAGCACGCCGAGCTGATAGGTGGACTCGGCGTCGTGGGGTGCCTGCGCAACGGCGCGCTCCAGGTAGCGAATGGCGTCCTCGTCGCGGTTCTCGAGCAAATAGAGGCGGCCGGCCGCCGCGAGGGCCGGTGCGAAGTCCGGTTGGTGGCGCAGCGTGGCTTCGTAGGCTTCGCGTGCTTCGGCGAAGCGGCCGTTGCGGTAGTGCATCAGGCCGCGGAGCAAGTTCGCGTGGACCGGGTTCGATTCCACCTTGGTCAGCAGTTCGCTGCCGCGGGCGGTATTGCCGGCGCGGGCATGCGCGTAGGCGAGCGAGAAGGCCACTGATGCGTCGGCGGCGCTACTGCTGTACACCTGTTCCAGTTCCTCTATGGCGGCGGAAAGATCGCCGGTCTCCACGAGGCAGAGCCCGAGCAACTGGCGGGCACGGTTCTCCTTCGGATATGGTTTGAGGAATTCGCGCAACGACGCGGAAGCGTCGTCGCAGCGGCCGGCTCGAAGCTGCGCGACGGCGAGGTTGAAGTGGATCTGTGCGAGCTGCGGGTTGGCGGCAAGCGCCTTGCGGTAGAGGCCGATGGCTTCGTCGAACTGTTCGCGGCGGGAGAGCACGGCGGCCAGGTTGCTCATCGCCTCCGCCGAGTCCGGGTTCGCTTTCAAGTGCTGGCGGAAAGCCGATTCGGCGCGGGCAAAGTCGCCGGCGGCGAAGGCGGCCTGGCCGGCCGCAAGGTGGTCTTCGGCGTTCGCGGCCAGCGCCAGCAGCAGGACGGTACACAGCACCCGCACGCCAACATTTCACCATAACCGGCGCGCGAGTGGCGCCGGTTAGAGTTAGACGTCGAGGTAGAACTTCTTCGACAGCGCCGCGGTGTACTGGTTGACCTTCCGGCCCAGGTGCGGCGCCAGCGTCTGCTTGTTCACATTGGTGAGCGGTGTGTAGGCCTCCACGTGATGCAGCGCCAGGCCGCCTCCGCCGCTCTTATGAATGTCGGACATGGCGCGCCGTCCGGCCTCCTCGGCGTCCAGCTTGTTGTGCATGAGTTCATGGAAGGCCACGCGGGCGACCTTCTCGCAGAACCGGGAGTCGCCGCTGATGTTGTCGAGGTAGACCTCGGAGATCATGCCCTTCACTCCAGACATCCACGTCGCGCCGCCGATGCCCGCGCCAGACGGGTTCGTGCCGCTCTCTTTCGCGATCAGGCTCTTGTTCGAATTGAGGAAATAAATGATCGGTTCGTGCTGGGCGATCAGGGCCGAGCCCGGGTCCCAGCTGTAATCGGCGGTCATAAAGCCCGATGCTTTCTGATCGCACACCGCCTGCAGCAGGCCTTTGAGTTCCATACCGATGGCGTACATCATGCCCTCGCCCCAACCGGAGTGGGCGCCCTTGGCGTCCGACCCCCACATCATGCTCTTCAGATGAACCCGGAATACTCCCGATTTAGCCATGTTCTCGTCTCCTCCTGGCGGGCGGCGCCCCTCCAAGATGTAATGCGTAGCGAGAGGCAAACTACTATCAAGGTCTGTCCGCGGGCGGTGCCGAGGTAGGCTGGTCGCGTGCGGTGGACCGGCGCTTGGGGCGGCTCTTCTACTGGGCATCCGGATCGGAATTGAGCGGCCGCGCTGTAGCGCAGCCGGCCGCCCGGGCTGTCTTCAATCTGAGTCTTGCCGGTGAGGAGGACCAGGAGAGCGACGTAAGGAAATAGCATCCCATACGTTCGCCATGCCGGGTGGACCGTGCGGCCGGGCACGGCGGAGCCGATTCGCGTTGCCGGGTGGCGGAAGACGTGGCTTATTTTGGAATTACCATGGTGAGCGAGGTGAACCGCCAGGAACTTCACCGGGCTATCGACGAACTTCCACCGTCCGAATTCGCCGCCGCGCTCCGCTATCTACGGTTTCTATGCCAGGAGACGCTCGAGGAAGAGCCCATCGATTCCCGGAGCGGCACCGAACTCGACGCCGCACGCGAGCGTCTCAGAATATGGACCCGAAGTGTGGAATTTCTTCCACACGGCTGGTGCGACCTCCAGCATCTGGATCGTCTCACGCAGTAGCGCGTTCTGGACGCGCTAGAACGTTACGCGAACACTCATGCGGGTGACGTCAAGCGTCTGCAAGGCCGGTCACGTGAGTATCGCCTTCGGGCCGGCAAATGGCGAATATTCTTCCACATTGACAACCCGCAAGTCGTAGCCGTCTTTCGCATCGACAATCGCGGGCAAGCCTGCTGATTCCCTGAAATCGCGCGGCCGGGTCGCACAGGGAACCTCGGCCGTGCTTGTCCTCGCCTCCCATGTTAGAAGTAGAACTTCGCGCCCAACACGATCCGGCGCGCGTCGAGCGTGTTCAGGTACTGTCCGAGACGTCCGTTGACCTGGTTGCCCTGCGCATCGAACCGCGCCGCCGTGTCCACCGAGTTGAAGTTCGCGTGATTGAAAGCATTGTAGAACTCAAAGCGCAACTGCAAGCGCCGCTGGGATTCGCGGTCGAACGGGATGTTCTTGAACAAGGACAGGTCCCAAGTACGCAAGCCGGGTCCGCGAATCGGGTCCTTCGAGGCGTTGCCGATTCCGAAATCCGCCCGCGTGGGTGGCCGGATGACCGTAGTGTCGAAATGGCCGTCGATCGTACGTTCGCTTCGCGGCAGATTGGGATTGCCCGTCAGCACGACGCGCGAATCGACACCAGCGCCTGAGGCGCCCGTCAGATCCTGCGCCACAACCAGAGAGTAGCCCAGGCCCAGCGGCTGACCCGAGGTAAACGTGGTCAACCCGGAAATCTCCCAGTCGTCCAGCACCCACTTGGCGAAGCCGTTCCGCCACACCTGGGACGCCTTGGGAAGCGAGTAGATGAGATTCACGACGAGGTTATGCGTCCGGTCGAACGACGCCTTCCCGTAGTTCCGCATGCGGAAATCGAGATACGGGTTGACGGCTTCGTTATTGCCGTTCACCAGTGTCAACGCTTTGGACCATGTCCACGCGCCGCCAAAGGTGAGCGAGCGCCCGAAGCGGCGCGTGAGCTGGGTCTGGAGCGAGTGGTAGTTCGACGTGGACGCCATCTCGATGTATTGGATATCGCCGAAACCGGTGTTCGGCCGCAGGAAGTTCACCGGGAGGGGCGTGTTGCCGGTCGTGGGATCGATCGAGGATGGCAGGAAGTTGGTGCCGTAGTTGGTGGCATTCAGGCTGCGGCGATGCAGCAGGTGACGTCCCACGTTGCCGACGTACGCCACGTCGAGCACGGTTCCGAAACCGACGTTTTGCTGGATGCCGAAGCTCCAGTTGTAGACCGTCGGTGGATTGAAATTCCTCTCGACGCCGAAGACATTCGGAGGATTCAGCCGCGCTGGGGAACTCAACAGGTCGGCGATCGTGCTGTAGAACGTGGTGCCGGTCACCAACAGTGGAGGAGATTCCACCAGTTGCAGGATCTGGTCGTCGTTGAAGCGGTCGAAGAAGATGCCGAAGCCGCCGCGAACCGCCGTCTTCCCATTGCCAAAGACATCCCAGGCGAAACCCGCGCGAGGTCCAACCTTGATTGACGGGGTCTCCAGAATGCGTTCGTCAAATACCGCCATGCCTTGGAAGGGCGTGCCGTCGCCGGCGAATGTGCCAATTGTGGCTGCGGGCAGAAGTTCCCCGGTCACCGGATTGCGCCCAATGCGCGGCGCTCCCGCTGCTGCCCGGTAGGGTTGAACCAGGGATGGCTGCTGGTTGGCCTGATACAAGGAGCGGTCGAAGGCGGCCAACTGGTCGCCAGCGCTCCAAGTCGGCTGGATGAAGTAGAACCGCGCTCCGAAGTCGATGGTGAAGCGCCGGTGAACCTTCCACTGGTCCTGAACGAACCATTCGACGTTTGCGTACCGGGCGTGAGCGTGCGGATGGCCGTTGGCTTCGGTGTAGGTCTGGAAAATGCCCATCAGCGCGTTGGAGTACGCATAGTTGGTTTCGAGCGGATTGTTGACGTCGCGGTTAAAGTTGAACGTTCCATTGAACGCCGCCGACCGTTGCGCGTTGCGCGTGGTGCGTTCCACGTAGATTCCGAACTTCATGTTGTGGCCGCCGGTAATCCACGAGAGGTTATTAGACCAGTTCCAGATGTTGTTCGTGCCGAAAAACGGGAACCGTTGTTCGATGTTGAGTTGCCCGGCGTTGGGAACCCCGCCAAAATTGGCGTTGGGAATGAGGTTCCGGGGATTGGCCTGCGGAAAGTACTGCGGCAGGTCGAGGCCGATGGCCGACCGTACGTTCCGCTGCAATCCTTCCTGGGTCCGCGGATCGACTGTTTGCAAGGCGCGATTCACGCCGAACGTGGTCTCGTTGATCAGGTTGGGCGCAAAGGTGTGGATCAGTGTGGAGACCATTCCACTGCTGCGAATCTGGTAGTCGATCGGCAACTGCGGCCACGAGGAAGAGGCCAGCACGAACGCGAATTCGCCGCGGAAGGCCTCGTAGTTCTGAATGCCGCGCCAGTAGAAGGTCGTGTTCGGACTGATGTTCCAATCGAGCCGCAGGATCTCCTCACGCCGCGGCTGGTCGACGGTCGCCTGAAACACTGAATTGAAGGTGCGCGACGGATCGAAGTTGTCCGGCAGCGGGAAGACGTTGAGCAGCCGCTGGCCGTTCGCGTCGATCCGGGACGCTGGGACAACGTTGCCGGCAAACGGTTGCCGGTTGTTCAGCGGATCCCAGATCGGAATGAGGGCGTTGTTCGTGTCGAACGTCTGCGAAAAGTTTCCTTGCCTCTCCAATTCCGTCGGAAACGTGCGCCGGGCGAGGGCCGTCGGGTAACTGCGCGGCAGGAACTCCTGCGACCAGAAGAAGAAAAGCTTGTCGCGCTGCTTGTTATAGCCTCCCGGCAGCAGAAGCGGCCCACCGACAAAGTAGCCGGGGTAATTGAAGCGGTATTGCGGCTTCGGGAGGCCGTCGCGGTTGCGGAAGAATTCGTTCGCGTTTAGGGCCTCGTTGCGGAAGAAGTAGTAGGCGCCGCCGTGAAAATCGCGGGTACCGGACTTGATGACGGCGTTGATGGTGCCGCCCGACGACCGGCCGTACTCGGCCTGATAGTTGGTCAAAAGCACCTTCACCTCCGCCACGGCGTCCAGCGACGGCGCACGGTACGGACCGCCCATCGAGCCCGTATCAAGGGAGGAGACTCCATCCAACGTGAGGTTGATGGTACCGCTGCGGTTGCCGTTGATGTTGATGCCGCCCAGGTTGTTCCACCCCGGCGCCTCCCGGTTGCGGGTGTCGATCACACCGGGCAACAGCTTGACCAAACCCAGGTAGTCCCGGCCTTTCATCGAAATCTGCTGCATCTGCTGGGTATTGATTAACCCGGAGCGTTCGGCGCTCTGGGTCTGAATGCGGGCCGCCTCCTCCGACACGGTAACGGTCTGGGTAACCTCGCCGAGTTCGAGGACGATCTCGGGCAATACGACGCGCTCGGTGGCGGTCAGTTCGACAGCCGGCCCGCTCGAATCGCTTGAATCCCGGAGCGGACACCGTCAGCCGATAGGTTCCGCGCAGCAGTTGAGCGATGACGAAGTCACCACTCGCTCCGGTCGTCGCTTCGCGCGTTTGCGCGGTATCGATATTCACCAGGACAACTGTGGTGCCGGCCACGGCGCGCCCGGTGGGATCAACTACGCTGCCCGAAATTTGGCCCGTTAGTCCTTGCGCCACGAGTTCGCTCACCGAATTCAACCAGCACAGCGAACCGATCAGAAGAATTGCCCGCAAACGCAGCATACATCCTCCTCGAAACGTCGTAGATCCGGCAACTGGGAACAGCGCGGGGCTCGCCGTCCGGAAGACGGCGGGTCCGGCTATCTACCAGTAAAACTTCATCGCAAGCTGAATAATGCGCGGGTTGCGCGCCGCCGTGATCGCGCCGAACCCGAAACGGCCGCCGCCGCCACCCTGCGAAGCAGGCAGGTTCGTCAACACGCCTTGTTGGTTGAACTGCGCGCTGCGGTTGAAGTCGCTGAACTGGGTGTGGTTCCAGGCATTGAACATTTCGCAGCGGAGCTGCAGGTAACGCCCTTCGGCCCAGAAGGGGATGTTCTTGAACACCGAAAGATCCCAGTTGTTGATACCGGGCCTGCGGACCATGCGGGGCCCGGAGTCCATGCCCAGGCTGCCGATGGACGGGAGCCGGAACACGGACGTGTCGAGGTAACGATCGAGCGCCCGGTCGCCTTTTGGCAGAATCGCGCGGCCCGTGTATGCGACGCGCGGGCCGTAGGTTTCCGACCCGGTGTAGATCCGGTTCACGTCCGCTCCGCCGACGCCGGCGATCGAGAAACTGACGTTGTCCGGCTCACCGGACACGAAGCTGGTAATGCCGCTCACGGTCCAGCCGTTGAAGATCGCGCGGCCCAATGCGTTGTCGAGGAAGTTGCCGCCGCGCGCCGGCTTTGGCACATCCCAGGTGTAGTTGAACACCAGGTTATGCGGGATGTCGAAGAACAGCGGACCGTAATCGGCCACGGCGAACGAGGTGGGATGCAGCGTGTCGCCATCTCCACCGGCGATTCCCAGCGTGCGCGACCAGGTGTAGGCCACGCCGAAGAGCAGTCCATGGCCCATGCGGCGGTTCGCCGACACCTGGAGCGAATTGAAGTTCGAGTGGCCGCCGAAGGTCGTCACGCGAGTTTGCCCGAATCCGAGGTAGGGCCGGTACAGGTTCACCTGCTTCGTGGTCCTGCCGTCAAACGTCGGATTCGCAACCGTCGGGTCCTGGTTCTGCGGCAGCCAGGCGCTGCCGAACGGCGTCTGGTTGAAGTCCTGAATCGCCAACAGGTGCTTCGAGCGCGAAGCGACATAGCCAATGTCGAAGACGATGCCCTGCGGCAATTCGCGCTGGATGGAGATGTTCCAGTTGTAAGTGGTCGGCACGTGGCCGTCCATAGAGAAACCGCGCACGTTCTGCGGAAAGAAGGTGCCCTGGGCGGTTGCCAGGTTGTCCAGGTTTCCGTAATAGAACGTTGGGCTGACCGTCGAGGGCGGGTTCGGTAGCATGTCGAAGACCGGATTGCCCTGGAAGCGGTCGTAGAATATGCCGCCGCCCATGCGGAGCACGGTCTTGTCCATGAAGCTATAGGCCAGGCCCACGCGCGGCGCGTAATGGATACCACGGTTCCGAAGTAACCCTTGCGGGATGGCCGGGTCGGATTCCAGTCCCATCCCGTTCGCGTACAGACCATTGACGAAGCCGCCGCCGCTCTCGACGATCGATCCGATCAGCGCCCGGGGAACGGCCTGCCCGGTAATCGGGTTGCGTCCGGCGATATTCCCTTCGGCGTTGCGGAAAGGCTGCACCAGCGTCGCGGCGTCGGCGGTGTTGTAGCGCTCCGGATAGAACGACGAGGTGAGCCCGGCGGCGTCGTACTGCGGCTGGATCCAATAGAAGCGCATGCCGAGGTCGAGCGTCAGTTTCGACGTCACCCGCCAGTTGTCCTGGAAATACCACTCGATGTTGTAGTTGCGGTACATCCCGTTGTGCACGACGTTGGACTGCTGCACGCGTTGATAGTTGCCGAGCAGCGCGTTGGCGAAGGCCCAGTTCGTATCGCCCGGATTCTGGCCGTCGCGGTCGAACCAGATGTTGCCGTTCACCGAAGTGAAGGCCGTCTGGTCCTTCTGGCTATAGTGGACGTACATTCCGGCCTTCAATTGGTGCGAGCCGGCGATTTTGCTCATATTGTCCGTGAATTCCCAGATGTGGTTGAAGTTCCGGAAAGGTGTTCCATTGAACCCGGTGAATGGCCCATTCGGCACGCCGCCGAACCGCCAGTTTTGCACCAGGCCGAGCGTGTCGGCGTCGGGGAACGGCATCTGATAGCCCAAGCCCAGCGGTGCCCGATTGAACGTCTCGTCCACCGGATCGATATTCAGTATGTTCTTGCTCGATCCGAAGATGAACTCGTTCGTCAGCGTCGGGTTGACGACGGTGGTGAGGTTGGTGATGAAACTCCAGGCCGGGGTGCCGAAGTTCATGCGCGAAAACGGAATATTGTAGTCGGCGTTCCACTGGCCGTATGGCTTGTTCTGCTCGCGCGTGTCCTGCACGAAACGCGAGAAGAGCCGCCAATTATCGCTGATATTATAGTCGCCGCGGTAGATCTCCTGGCGGATGGGGAAGTCTTCCGATACCTGCGTCTGGTAGTTGAACGACGGATCGCGACCGGCGGCGTTCGGCAGCGGATAGAAGTTCAGGATCTTCATGCCGTCGGCGTGGAGCCGGTTCTGTGGGATCACCATGCCGGCGAAAGGCTGCCGGTTGTTCAGCGGATCGAGTATGCGCACCGGTGACCCGTCGCCCTCGAAGCTGCGTGAAAAATCGCCCTGGCGTTCGAGTTCGGTCGGCACTGTCACGTTGCGCAGGCTATTCGGTATCAACTGCCGCTGGAACTCCTGAGCGAAGAAGAAGAAGAACTTGTCCTTGTTGGTGTTCAGCTTGCCGGGTATATACAACGGACCGCCGATGTTGTAGCCGAACCAGTTCACTCGTTCGAGCTGGCGCGAGCGGTTCTCCATGTTGTTGCGCCAGTTATTGGCATTGAACTGTTCGTGGCGATGGAACCAGTACCCGACACCGTGGAATTCCTGGCCGCCGCTCTTCGTAACGATGTTGATCGCGGCGCCGGCGGACCGGCCGAACTCAGCGGGCTGGCTGTTCGTGATGACCTTGAACTCGGCAATCGCATCGAGGTTCACGCTCGTGTGGGTGCCGCCGTTCGAGCCGGTATCGACGTTGTTGACGCCGTCGAGGGTCAGGTTGTTCTGGTTCCCTCGATTGCCGTTGGTGAAGATCGCTCCCAGACCGCCTCCGCGGAAATTGATGCCGGGAATCGTGCGGACGGTATCGAGGAAGTTCCGGCCGCTGGTGGCAAGTTCCACGATCTGCCGGCCAGTGACGACGCCAGCACGCTCGGCACTCTTGGTTTGCAGGGTAATCACCGATCCCTCGACCGTGATGGTTTCGCTCACAGCGCCGACTTCCAAGACCAGGTCGGGCAACTGGATGCGATCATTGGCGAAGAGCTTGATATCGCGCCGCTCAAAGCGCTTGAAACCAGCAGCTTCGATCAGCAGATCGTAGTCGGCCGGCTGAAGCGGCGTAAACAGGAAACTGCCGTCGGCACGGGTGTTCACCTCGCGAGTCGTGCCCTGCGCGCGGTTGATGATTGTTACTTTCGCGTCGACGATCGCGGCCTGCTGGCTGTCGCGCACCATTCCGCCGATCTGTCCGGAGGTTTGTTGCCCCCACGCCGTCGTCGCGACGTTCCCGAGAGCCACGGAAACGACAAACGCAGTCAATAGGTTCCGCATCTCTATCCCCTTTTACTGGTAGTCCGGCGCCTTGGCCGTAGTTTCGGCTAGTATACAGCGGCTTAACCGTTATGTAAACGGTTTTTTGGGGGGATGCTTGCAGAGTTAACTAGTTCGCCGGAGCGGGCAGGACGGATAGGTTGGGTTCAAACCCCGCGAATCACTGCGCTCACTGGTCCGGAACCCACCGGAATCATCGTAAATAAGGGCGCCGAACGGGCTCGGCGTCGGCTAATGGTGCCGATGTGGAGAACCGCGACATCGCCCGAATGGCGGTTCAGCACGAGCGCGTATTCCTGGTTCGGTGTAATCGAAATGAAGCATGGATCCGCGCCGACCGTGGCAACTGCCACGACTTTCTGGTTGGCGATGTCCAGAATTGTTACATTGCCGGCCGGCGAATTCGCAACGAATAAATAATCGGGGGAGGACGAGGCCGCCGTGAAACCGGGCGCGCGGCCGGCGAGAGCGGTTCCACCAATCTCGGTTTGATAAGGATAAACCGTGACCACCGAATCCTGACCGTCGCCCGTGATAAACAACTGGCCTCCATCCGGTTTAAAGGAAAAGAAATCGGGCCGCATCGCGAGCGGTAGCCGGGCGGCGAGTCCGCCCGCCTCGACATCGATCAGATCGAGTGACTTGCCGCCTCGATTGGCAACCATCAGCAGCCGGCCGTCACGGCGAAAGGCAAGACGCCCAACCTCGCCGTCCAGGTCGATCAGCGTCGGCTTCCGCTGCTCCTCCAGACCGAGAAGAAGGACTTGATTGGCATCGCCGAGGCCAACGGCGGCGAGCGTGCCATCCGGCGAGATTCGGAGGTCCGAAGAAGGCCCAGGCAAACGGAAAACGGTTTCGCTCCGGAACTCCCGTAGAGGGACGCGAATCAGCCGGCGATCCTCCTGGTTAACCGCCAGGATCGAATCGCCCGCCGGATGGAACCGCATCCAGGCCGATTCACCGCCGAGTCGCGCGCGGCGCTGCAACTGGATCGTGTCGGCGCTCACCTCGTGGATCGCTCCGCTGGCCGGCGTCAGAACGTATACCGCGGGATGGGCCGTGTGGGTGGTGACTTCGGAGGGTTCGTCGTCGAGCGCCAAGTGACGCGTGACGGCGAACACACTGAGATCCACCGCGGCCAAGGCCCGGCCGGAACGGTTGGCCACGAAGGCATAGCCGGCGAATCCACTCGATCGCTGGCGGCGGCATGCCGCGGCGACCAGCGCGGTAAGCCCGAAATGGCGCCGGGTCAACACGGTTGTTTAGGCCGAGCCGGCCTGCCGGCGCAGCCGGTCCAGGTCCTCGCGGGTAACCTTCGTCTGAAAATGCTTGGGCCCGGCCGCGGTCGCCGTCAGAAATGGGAGGTTGATTTCGGCCGACTGCCTGATCGATATTTCCATCACCGCTTTCAGTGCGGCGTCCTCCAGTCGCTGGCGCGCAACCGGGTCTTCGGCGACGCTGGGCGAACCCGTTTGGCGTACCGCCTCGGTCACCAGCCAATCGAGAAGCGGACCGTCGGGAACCCCGGCGAGACGGCGCGGCGGAGCCGGAGGCAGTTGTGGTTCCGTCTCCTTCGGGCGGCGGCCGACGATCAGGTACGCAGCCACGAGGATGAACACCGCAACAAGGACAATCCCTAGCAACATCGCGCTGCGACCCTAATCGAGCCCTTCGAATAGCGTCGCGACGGGCAGTTGGAAGCCAGGCAACAGACTGGGCTCTTCCGGAACGTCGCTGCTGGAGTAGCGGCGCGCGGTGCCGTCCGGGTGGTAGACCCACACGTCACGCGAGTCCGGGTAAACCAGCCAAACGGCGAGGGAGCCGTTGGTCAGGTAGCTGTCCGCCTTGTGCATCAAATCGGCGGCCGGTTCGGAGGAAACTACCTCCATGGCAAGCTCGGGCGCGCCCTGAAACGGTCCGGTTCCGGTGAGCTTGCGGGCCGGAACCTGCGCGGAAAGATCGGGGATGAAACCGGTGTCCTCGGAAACCTTGTAG
>CAYPUQ010000188.1:0-11604 GCA_964413655.1 uncultured Solibacteraceae bacterium
CCGGCCGGACATCCTGCTGGCCCTGGCCCGCGCCGCCGAGGACGCTGGTTTCTACGGCGACGCCGCCCTGGCATACGGCGATTACCTCCGCCTCCAGCCCGGCGACACAACCGCCCGGCGGGACCGCGCTCGCGTCCTCGGCCACACCGGGGGTCGCCTCGATGAAGGCCTCCGCGAAATGAAGGCTTACATCGCCGCCCACCCCGCCGATCCGGTCGGCCACTTCAATCTCGCGCAATTCACATGGCGCTCCGATCCCGAAGCCTCGCTCGCTCAACTCGCAACCGCCGTCCACCTTGATCCCCATTTCGCCCCCGCCCATGTCTCCCGCGCCTGGCTGCTCCACCGCCTCGGACGTGGCGAGGACGCGATTCCCCACCTGCAAGCCGCGCTCGAAACCGCGCCGGACAACGTCCGCGCCCTCGACCTCCTTGGCCTCGTCCACCTCTCGCTCGGCGAGCCGCAACAAGCCGAGCCTCCCCTGCGCCGCGCGCTGACCATCGCGCCCCGCGACGCCGAAGTGCTCCTCCACCTCGGCCGGACCCTCATGGCGCTCGATCGCCAGGAGGAAGCTCAGCGCTTCCTCGACCTCTACCGCGAGACGCGTCCCGCCCGGCAGCGCGATCCTCGCCGCGAACCGGCCATGATCGAACTCGCCACGCTGCCCGAGGCCGAACGGCGCGCCCGCGAGATCGAACGCTTCCGCTCACTCTCCCGCTCGCGTCCCGACGACCCGGTTCTGCAAGCCGGCCTGGCGTCGCTCCTGCTCGCCGGGGGGACGGCCAGAGAAGCCGAGGATGAGTTTCGCCGCCTTCTTACTCTCAACGCCGATGCGCAGGTTCTCGAACAGGCCGGCCGCGCATTGCTCCACGCCGGAGAATTCCAACTGGCGCGCGAGTTCCTCGAACGCGCCGCTGCCAGCCGGCCCGAAGCCCGCCTCGACCTTGCCGCCGCTCTCTTTCATACCGCCGGGCCCCCTGCCGCCCTCGAAGCCCTCGCCGGAATCCCGGACCACGGCTCGAACCCCGGCGCCGTACTCCTGAAGGCGAGAATACTCGACGCCGCCGGCCGCACCGCCGAAGCTCGTGAGGCCCTGAACGAAGGGCTCGCCGGAACCGCGCCGCCGCCCGAGTTCGTTCCCCCCGCGGCTCTCCTGCTGGCCCGCTACGGTGGCCGCCAGGAGGCGCTCGAAGTGCTCGAGCGGACCGCGCGAACCGCGCCGGACAACGCCGAAGTCGCCCTCGCCCACGCCATCGTCCTCGTGCTCCTCGGCCATGGTCCGGATGCGGAGAAAGCGCTCAAAACCATAGAATCCCGCTGGCCCGAATGGGACCGCCCCTACGTTGTCCATGGCCTCGTGCTCGAACATGCTGGGCGCAAGTTGGAAGCAGCCGGAAAGCTCCGGACCGCAACCGCGCTCGGCTCCGGCGATCCTGCCGCCGAATGCGCGCTCTCCCGCCTGGCGGGCCAACCCGCTACCGGTCCCCAGTGCGCCTGCGCGGCGGACCTCGAACGCTGGCTGCTGTCCTCCTGCGATAGCCTGTGAGTTTGCGTCCCATCGCAACCCTTCTCCTGGCCGCAACCCTGGTCGCGCAGACAAGCCCGCCGCGCTTCGCCGACATCGCGCCACGCTCGAAGTCCTCCTACGTCACCAACAACGGCTTCACGGGGCGCAAATACTTTCCTCAACCCCTTTGCGGCGGCGTGGCCCTCCTCGACTACGATAACGACGGCTTCCTGGATATCTATTTCACCAACGGCGCGGCACTGCCGGATCTGAAGAAGACGGACCCCTCCTTCCACCACGCCCTGCTGCGCAACAAGGGCGACGGGACCTTCGAAGACGTCACCATCCGCTCCGGCCTCACCGGTGAGGGTTTGGGCTTCAGCTTCGGCGTGGCCGCCGCCGACTACGACAACGACGGCTGGACCGACCTGTTCATCGCCAACGCCGGCGCCAACACGCTCTATCGCAACAACGGCGACGGCACGTTCAGCGAC
Organism: uncultured Solibacteraceae bacterium; assembly: GCA_964413655.1. Classification (GTDB taxonomy): domain Bacteria; phylum Acidobacteriota; class Terriglobia; order Bryobacterales; family Bryobacteraceae; genus CAYPUQ01. The sequence goes on from CAYPUQ010000188.1 coordinate 2,002, forward strand.
GTCACCACCAACTCGGGGCTCGACTCGAAACCACCCGGTACATTGAGTGTCCAGGGCGCATGGTTCGACTACGACAACGACGGCCTGCTGGACCTCGTTCTGTCCAACTACACCCTGTGGACCCCAGCCACCGATCGCCGCTGTGTACGCGAGGACGGTATCGATTTCTACTGCCACCCCAAGACTTACCCGGCCGTCCCTCACCGGCTCTACCGCAACCTCGGCGGCGGCAAGTTCGAGGACGTCACGGACCGCGCCGGCTTCGGCAAGGCGCTGGGAAAAGGCATGGGCATCGGCATCGCCGACGTGAACGGCGACGGCTGGCTGGACGTCTTCATCGCCAACGATACCGAACCGAACTTCCTATACATCAACCAGAAGAACGGCACGTTCAAGGAACAGGGTCTTCTCCTCGGCGTCGCCTACAACGATGACGCCGCCACCGTGTCGGCCATGGGCGCCGACGTGAAGGACTACGACAACGACGGCTGGCCCGATATCTTCTACAACGACCTCATGGGCCAGGTCTGGGGCCTGTTCCGCAACCTCGCCGGCCGCTCGTTCCGCTACACGTCGCCCGCCGCCCGGATCGTCCGGTTGAGCGAGCCGTTCTCCGGTTGGAGCGCGGGTTTCATCGACTACAACAACGACGGTTGGAAGGACATCTTCTCCGCCAACGGCGATGTCGACTCCCTCCGCGCCGGCGCCGAGCAGCATGATACGCTCTTCGAGAATCGCGGCGGCAAGGAATTCGTCGATGTCTCCGGGCAGATGGGCGGAGACTTCCTGCGAAAGGGCTACCAGCGCGGCGCCGCCTTCGGCGATCTCGACAACGATGGCTTCCTCGATATCGTGGTGACGTCCCTGAACCGGAAGCCGCGAGTCCTTCTGAACTCGGGCGGCGAGGGCCACTGGCTGCTCCTTCGGCTCATCGGCCGGAAGTCGAACCGCGACGCAATCGGCGCGAAGATCCTGGTCACGACTCCCTCGGGACGCGCCTTATCCAATCACGTCACAACCAGCGTCGGCTTTATGTCGTCCGGCGACCCACGGGTCCATTTCGGCCTGGCCGGCGAGAAGGTGGCGGCCTCGGTCGAGATTCGCTGGCCGAGTGGTTTGGTCCAGACGCTCACGAACGTGACAGCGGACCAGATCCTGACCGTTGAGGAAGGGGACAGTCCGTCACGCTAATGGTTTTGATTTTTTTCCGAATTTTGACTTGACCTGAAGCGCGGGTTCTGCGATACTGCTGTGTCAGCCCAAGGCTGATCAAGCTGTTGCATGTCGTTCTGCGGTCGAGGGATACAGGAAGCTACGGAATGGTCCGTAGCTTTTTGCTTTTTCGGGGAACTGGGAAGGCCTCCATTAGACAACAGCCGGTGCTGCAGCCACTTCTTTCAGGAGAATAACTGGTGAGAGAAAGAGGCATTGTCAAGTGGTTCAACAACGCAAAGGGTTACGGTTTCATTCAGCGATCCACGGGCGAAGATGTCTTCGTCCATTTCAGCGCGATTGATATGAATGGCTACCGCAGCCTCGATAATGGCGTGGAGGTTGAATTCGAAGTGAAACAGGGGCCGAAAGGTTTGCAGGCCGAGAACGTCCAAAGAGCTTAATCAGTCGTTTAGCTCCCGGACATACCAGGGCCGCTCCCTCGGGGGCGGCCCTTTTTGCGTCAGATTCGGCCGTTCAATTGGTGACGTCGTGGGTAATGCTCTGCTCGCGGATGGGCAGATACACTTCATACCACTTCTTCTGCGCGGCGCTGTTGGCGTAATCGGCCAGCGCCTTTTCGCTCTCGAACTCCATCACGATCACGTTCTTCATCCCGCCTTGCACCTTGATGGTGCGTGTCCAGGTGCGGGTGACGCCGGGATATTCCTTGGCCACTGTTTCCACACCATCGAGCGCGGCCTTGATCTGTTCTGGAGTCGCCTCCGGCTTCCACTTCACCGTGACCACGTGAATGACCGACTTCGGCTTCTCGGCCGCGTACAGCGCAATGGCCCCGAAGATGAGCGAGCAGGCCAGCAGCATTGCGACGGCCTTCCAGTTAAGCAATTGTTTCATTCGCTACGTACTCCTTCTTTCCTGTGGGTTGAAATTTCTCAGGACCAGCCGCGGGTTTCCCGCGAAGGCCGGACCAGTCCTCGCACAACAAAATCGAATCGGCCGGATTTCGGACCGAGTACTTGATGGAGGCCGGACCGATGATCTGGGACGGTTCGGCCGGCAGGCACGCGGTGAGCGTGGAGACATCCTGCGAGGCGTGATACTGCGCGCCGCTCCGCGAATAGGTATACCAGATAACGCCATCCTGACAGTCGGTCACGAGTGCCTCAAGCAACCGGCCGTGCCGGCTCAACTCCAGTCGCCGCCGCCGTTCCCGTTCTTCCGGCGTGGTCCGCCGCACGCGCACAAGGGAAAAAATAGCCGCAACAAGAATCCCGGCCAACAGCACCAGAGCGACTACTGTTTCGAGACCGTTCATGGATGACGCAACGCAGCGTGGGGACGACTACCGGTTCGCCGCCACCTCTTGAAACACCTTGGCATGGTCCTTCAGGAATTGGTCGAGCCCCTTGTCGGTCAGCGGATGGTTGAACATCATATCCAGCACCTTGAAGGGCAGCGTGCCGATGTCGGCGCCGGCCTGCGCGGCCTGGACGACGTGCAGCGGCGAGCGAAGCGAGGCGGCCAGCACCTGGGTCGGAAAGCCGTAGTTGGCGTACATCTCCGTGATGACGTGGATCAACTCCATGCCTTCCTGCGAGATATCGTCGAGCCGCCCGACGAAGGGGCTGACGATGTAGGCGCCCGCCTTAGCCGCCAGTAGCGCCTGCGAAGCGCTAAAGCAAAGTGTGACGTTGAAGCGGATGCCTTCTTTCGTGAGATGGGCGGTGGTTTTGATGCCTTCGCGTGTCAGCGGGACCTTGACGACCACGTTGGGATGGATTTTCGCCAGTTCGCGCGCCTCGGGGACCATCTCCTCGAAACGCGTACCGACAACCTCGGCGCTGATGTCGCCGTCGATCAATTCGCAGATGCGGCGGATGCGGTCCTCGATCGGCTCGCCTTCCTTGGCGATCAGGGATGGGTTGGTGGTAACTCCGTCAACGATGCCCCAATCGGCGCCCTGACGGAGTTCGTCGAGATTAGCAGTGTCGAGGAAAATTTTCATAGGCCCAGCCTGCGCTTGGAGGATTCTTTGAGGAACCCTTCGATTATAGCACCGCCGCCTGACACCCCCGTCACTCTCAAACGATCTCCTGCCGCCGCCACTTGCGGAGCAGCAGCAGATTGAGAAGGCCGAGGGCGAGCGGATGCATCAGCGCGGCGGTGGCGAAGATTGGCCGGTAGGAGAACCGCTGCACGATGTAGCCGGTCCCGAGGTTCGCGAAGATTCCGCCGACGGCGCCGCCCATGCCCGAGAGACCGGTGACAGTACCGACTCGAGTCGCCGGGAACAGGTCGGTCGGCAACGTCAGCAAGTTTGAGACCCACAGCGCGTGGGCCAGCGTGATGACGCAAGTGAGCGCAATCGCCATCCACGCCTCCGATACGAGCGGCGCGAAGAACGCCGCCGGCATCAAGGACGCGCCGCCCAACAGCACCGCCGAACGGGCGCGCCGCAAGGGCCAACCGCGCCGCATCAGGTAACCGGAAACCCATCCGCCGAACATGTACCCGATGTCGCCGAAGATAAACGGCACCCAGGCATATTTGCCGACCATTGCGAGATCGAAGCCTCGTTCCTTCTGCAGATACTCCGGCAGCCAGAAGATAACGAAGTAGATGACAGGGTCGGTGAAGAACCGCGCCACGATGAGCGAGTAGCATTCGCGGCGGCGCAGCGTGTTCCACCACTCGCTCAGCCGGATGGGCGCCGGCGCGGTTTCCGCTGGCGGACGGACCTTGTCCTTGAGGTAGCTCCACTCGGCCGGCGTGATGAAACGGCTGCGGTGCGGCGGCTGATAGACGAGCAGCCAAACGATCAGCCACAGAAAGCCGAGCGAACCGGTGAACAGGAAGGCTGTGCGCCAACCGTAGTGCAGCGTGAGGAACGCCACTACCGGCGGCGCCAACGCCGATCCAAGCGACGAGCCCGCGTTGAAGATACCCACGCCGAGCGCGCGTTGCTCGGGCGGGAACCATTCAGCCACCGCCTTGGCCGCCGCCGGCCAGTTGCCGGGTTCGCCCAGCCCGAGCAGAAATCGCCAGGCTGTGAGCGACCATTTGCCAACGGCCGTTGCATGGCCAACGGCGGCGATGGACCAGAACGTAACGAAGACGGCGAACCCGCGCCGCGTGCCCAGCCGGTCGGCGATCGGTCCGGAGAGGGCGTACATGATGGCGTACGCAAACATGAACCACGAGAGGACGACGCCGTAGTCCTGTTCGGTCATGCCGAACTCCTGGCGTACTTGCGGCGCGACCACGGAGAGCATGAGCCGGTCGGCGTAGTTGATCATCGTCGCCAGCAGCAACAACACGGCGATGACGTAACGGAAGTTCGGAATACGTAGAGTCACGCGGCCGCCTTCAGAGGTTCGAAGACCTCGCGATTCCCCTGGAGAATCCGCTCGGTTTGGCCGGGATCGGGCTCTCCATCTTGCCGGACATCGGCAGGCGCTGGATGGACGGGGCATAGGTCTCCGGGTAATTCACGCATCCGGTCAGCGCCAGAAGAGCTCCGAGCGCGACTCGCCGGAGCCTCAGGGTTTTGATTTGTCCTTCGCGTAACACAGGGAGTCCAGGGCGCACTCGGCACACTTTGGCGCGCGGGCCGCGCAGGGCCCGCGGCCATGATGAATGATCTGGTGAGAAAACAGAATCCAGCGATCCCGTGGGATCGCGTTCATGAGGTCGCGCTCGATCTTGTCCGGGGCTGTTTCCCTGGTCAGGTCCAGCCGTTGCGCGATGCGCTGGACGTGGGTGTCGACAACGACACCGGAGGCGATGCCGTAAGCGGTGCCAAGCACAACATTGGCGGTCTTGCGGGCCGCTCCGGGGACGGTCAACAGCTTGTCCATCTCGCGCGGCACTTCACCGCCGAAATCGGAGAGGATCTTTCGCGCCGCGCCGACGATATTTTTCGCCTTGTTGTTGAAGAAGCCGGTGGTGCGGATGACCTCGGCCACCTCGTGGACGTTCGCGTGCGCGAGGTCGCGGATGGTTGGATACTTCGCGAACAATTCGGGGGTCACCATGTTGACGCGTTTGTCGGTACACTGCGCCGAAAGGATTGTGGCGACGAGGAGTTCCCAGGGCGAGCGGTGATGGAGCGCGCAAATGGCGTTCGGATACATCTCGTCGAGCTTGCGCAGGATTCCGAGGATGCGCCTTTTCTTGTCCGCAACGGTCTTCGGACGTTTCGCGGCGGCAGGAACCGGCATGAGTGGAGTGGGCGAAAAGCTCATGATAACATCGGGTCCCGGACGCTGCCGCTGAGCCGCCCGCGGGGGGCGAAACCCGAAGCATTCGTCCTTCTTGCGGGGGCTAACGACACACACCTCCTGGCCGCCGATCCCGGTGGCTTCCAGCGCCTGCTTATCCGAGACGGGCGGGAATGGCGGTCTGATTCGGGACGAGGCGATGGATTTCAGCAAGGCTTCTCAGAATTACGTCCGGCGTCCGAACGTAACCGGTCGAGGATCACATTGCCACTCCGGATGCTGGTCCGGACGTTACGGCAGCCCCCGGCAGAGAAGGCGTCCCGGACCTCGATCATGGCCACGCGCGGCTCCGCCACAACGAATGGAATGTCCGGGATGATGTTTATCGCAGCGTGCCGATTCCTACTGGTTCCAGAACCCGTACCGAAAATCGCCGGAGAGGCGCAGCCTCCGATCGCTCAGGTTGGGCAGCGAGCGGTGAATGGTGTGCTGCGTCAGTAAGAGAACGTCGCCGCACTCGAAGTCCGCGGTGTGCCAGATTGTGTCTACCGGCATTGCGACGCCACCCTGGAAAATTCCTTGTCCGCTGTGCGGGCGCAAGCCGTCCTGGTGCGAACCTGGCAGCGCCGCCAGTGGGCCGAGCTCCAGCGGGCAGTCACCCAGCGGAACCCACACGGTCCAAAATTCTCCTTGAGCCCGCACGTAGTGTGCGTCCTAGTGCGGGAGTGCGACCATGTCGCGGTGCGCCGACACCACGCGGCAGGTGTTCATCCCGTTGTAGATAAAACTCGACCGGCCGGTGGCGGCATGAAAGGCCCGATGGATCTCGATGCAATCTCCCACTTCCCATAGTTCGCGGCTCATCTGCGCACGCGCCTGCAACTCGATCCAGTCGCCGGCCTCATAATCGCCGATGCGCTTGCCGGGCCATCCACGCGCCTCCTCGACCGGCGCGGCTGGATCGAGCCAACCGGCGGCCCGGGCGTAGTCGAGGATGAAACGGCGTAACGCCAATACCCGGCCGCGCGGAATGAGGCGGCGCAGGAAAAGAAACCCGTCGCGCCGTACTCGTTCGCGCAATGCCACCGGATCGCCGAGGCTCGCCGAAGCGTCCTCCAACGGCACGATTCGCGATATTGTCATTGCTTCCACGCGGTCCACCCGTACCAGCGCTCCCATTTCCACGAAGCCGGATCGGCGGCAGCCAATGCCGCGTCGATCATCCGCGCTCTCTCCGGAGGATCGATGCCAGCGAGCAGGCGATCGGTTAACACCGGGATCTTCAACCAGCTCGCATACGAGGCCTGCGTGACCTGGATACGGAAGCTCCAGCAGACCGGGGCAAAACCTGCTGCTTCGAGCAAGTTGGAGATGCCCGGCCGGTCGAGTTGCCAAGCCGGCGGGCGCCCGTCCGTGGCTGGTGCGCCGCAACCGTTGGCCAGCACGGCCATCAGCTCCAGAAGGTGTGGGTCACGGCCGCCGCCCGGCTCGTCCGGCTCGCACAAATTGAGTCCGGGGATATTGAAGCAGAATGCTCCACCGGGGCGGACGGCCAGCCAGAACCAACGCATCCACGTTTCCAGGGGATCGAGCTGCCAGATCGACGCCCCGGCCAGCACGCGGTCAAACTGTGCTTCCGCCGCGGGCGCGTCTTCGCGCCAGATCACGCGAGGATCGCGGAGCCGCTGCTCGCCGGCCCGCCGCATGGGCCCGGAGGGCTCCACGCAGATCACAGAGCCCACGTCTCCAAGAAAGCGAAGAGCACCTTCGGCCGTCCGTCCGGTGCCGGCGCCGATGTCAAGAACCCGCATCCCGGGAGCGAGCGCCGCGGCGCGAATCAACGCCTCGTTCGCTTCGCGGTACCGCGAGTGTTCCCGGCAGAATGCCTCGTAATAGCAGGGAGTCGCCGGATGGTCCCAGCCGTTCATGCGACCTTGGGCAGACCCATCGCCTTCAGGTTGTGCTCGGCCTTGAATTTCAAACCGGCGCGGATCAGATCGCGAACGTCGCGGCTGTAGCGGAAGAAGTCGAGATCCAGGTTTGCATCGTCGATGTAATAGCGATAGAACCGCGCGGCATCGTCGAGCGGGGGCGGCGGCGTGTAGCGGCTGTACTCCTCGCGCAGCCACCACCCGGTAAAGCCGAATTTTTCGTGATAGTCATCGTAGATGGGGGTGCCCGGAAACGGCACCACCACGCCGAGTGTGCTGAAGGTGTCCACCAGCGGGGCGATACGTTCCATGAAGCGTAGCGTGCGCTCGAGAGCGGCCGGCGTTTCCTGGGGGAAACCCAGCATGAAGTTGCAGGCGGTGTGCAGTCCTTCCTGCTTGGACCATTCCAATGCGCGCACGACCTGGCCGGTGCGAATGCCCTTCTTGATGACACGCAGGATCTCATCATCGCCGCTCTCGACGCCGAAGTTGACGTGGATCAGGCCCGCGAGCCGCATCGCGCGCAGCAACTCAAGAGTCACCATGTTGGCCCGTGTGATGGCGCTGAACGCGAACGGGAAGCCGAGCCCGCGCTCGAGGGCTGAACAGAGGTCAAGCAACCGGCGAGGATCCGCGGTGAGCGCGTCGTCCCAGCACGGAAAAAACGAAACGCCCCAGTTGTTGTGCATGGTGCGGATCTCGGCGATGACGTTGGCGGCGGAACGGTGGCGGAACCGCCGGCCCGTGACGTAGTTCGCACAGAACGTGCATCGCGCCGGGCAGCCGCGGCTGGTAAGAATTCCTCCTGGGGTGACCGTGTCACCACGCGAGTCGTACCAGCGGGGTTCGAACAGCGGCTGGGCAAGGTAGGCAGGCGCGAGCGCGTCGAGATCGCGAACCGCCTGCGCCGGCGGACCGCAGCCGATGCCTCCGCCGGTGCGCCGAAAGACGGCGCCAGGAATTTGTTCGAGTTGGGCGTGCCCCTCGATCCAGGCGGCCAGTTGCGGAAGGCTCTCCTCGGCCTCGCCGGTGAGCGCGACGTCAAATCCGCGATGCAGCGTTTCCTCTGGGCGGACGGTCGCATGCGCGCCTCCGGCGACCATGATCCACGAACCGCGCTCGCGCAACAACGCCGCCAGTCCGTAGGCATGCCATACCCAGCGCGTGAACAGACCCATGCCGACGAGCCGCGGAGCCTATCGCTCGGCCTCGCCGGCGATCCACTCCTGGTCGTGCGAGAAAAATTTCGCCGCCGCATCGATGACCCGCACGTCATGACCCGCAGCGCACAGCGACGCGGCGACATACTGCAATCCCAGCAGCGGCGCGCCGAGCTGCTCAGGTGACGGCGGGTTGATCAGCAGGATTCGCATCGGGCTTTCGCACGGGCTAAAGAACGATTTTGCCGAAGCGGGGTCCGGCGATCAGGGCGCCCAAAGCGCCGCCACCATGGATATCCCCTGCGGACACCGGACCGACAGGCACGTAAGGCGGAGCGTAGGAGGGGACGGGGCCCTTGCCGAGCACGCCTACAACTTCTGCTCGCGCCTTCCATTCCCGAAAACTCGCATCCACCCAATCCGCGAGGCCCTTGATGGCTTTCTCAACGACGATTCCGCCGGTTTTGGCTTGTGGTCCCAGCGAACGCAGCAGGTTTTGCGTTAAGACCGCCGAACTCAATCTCACCTCGCCAGCGGAATGACCTTTGGACAGGGGAAACGGAATGCCACGCGAGGGCGGCGCGACCGGTCCCGGCACAGCGGCCAGTTTCGGGAACGCGCCCGGAAGGCTCACCCCAAAGCCGTCGCTCCAGGCCTTCCAGGACGACCAAAGCTCAATGGCAAGAGCGCGCGCCACGGCGGGAGGCGCGCCAGCGGCCGTGAGTGCCTGCGTAATCACGGGCTCGAATTGTACAGTGCTGACGAAGGAGCCCGGTGGTATCTCGCCACTCGGTCCGCTCACCCTGCCACCCTGGATGCTGGCGCGGCTGATCCAGTCGTTCACGCCGTCGCGAAACGACTCGCGAGCCGCCTTGACGATGCGGTCCCAGTTCATGATCCTCCCGTGGAATCAGCGTTTACGATATCAAAACGGTGGCGCGAAGGCGAGTTTTGCAGCGCTGGTTTTGCAACGCTGGCATGCTCCCTCGCCGGTATGACTGGCCTGCTGGAAATCGAACAGGCAAGCGATTTCGAGGGCGCCCCGAGGGATGGGCGCACATGATCGAGGGTTGTGGTGGGCGGTCGCAGGCTGGAACTGCGGAGCTCCTGCTTGTA
>CAYPUQ010000189.1:0-11569 GCA_964413655.1 uncultured Solibacteraceae bacterium
TCAATTCGCCGTAATCGTCACCGGAACCACCAAATCCCCCACATGAATCGTGAACCGGTTCGCCCCTGCCGCCCCGAGCCGCAGCCGCGCCCTGTAAACCCCCGGGAAAATTTCGTCGACCAACTGGATGCCCTGAATCTCCGAGTCGTTAGGCCCGATAATCGCCGGATCCCAATGCGTCACCGACCGTCCAATCACATCGCTCACCCGGAACAGCAGGTTCACTACCGCTCCGGCCCGCCCCGTGCGCGGCGGGTTCAGCGGCGTGATGAACCGCGGCGTGTAATCGGGAACGCCATACCAGAACGGCACGCGCAGGGCCTGTGCGCCGTCGCCGCTACGCACAAACACCGTGCCCTGATACTGGCCGGGTTCGGCGTCGAACAATTCGAACTTCAACCACGCAGTCAAACTGGCGCCGGGCCCCAACCAGAAGTCGTGCGGATGCGACACGGGAACCGGACCGGCGGCAGAAGGCTCGGCGTCGATGACATAGTGCCGCGTCTCCGCCGAGAGGTTCGTCACCTTTAGCGGGCGCCAGACGTCGGCGGTCCGCCCAAACGCGCCGAAACTCAGCGAGACGGGTTCGGCGGTGGTGGTGTGCATCAGGGCGTTGTACACGTTCAGCACCCCGCCTCCGGTCTCGTGAACGCCGGCCGGGGTTTCGCCCCGCACCAACAGCGGCGAACTGGAATTCACCAGCAGCGACCTGTACTGAGCCACGGTGAGACCGGGGCGAAACGCCTTCAGCACGGCGGCCGCGCCCGCCACCATCGGCGACGAGAAACTGGTACCGTTCACCATCGTGTAGCCGCTTGGATCGTAGACCTCCCCGCCGGGGTTGGTGGTCCCGGCGGCTGTGTAGACATCCTCGCCGGTGGCGGCTAAGTCGGGGATGATGCGGAACTGGTCCGACGGACCTCGGCTCGAAAATGTCGAGACTTGGCGCGGGTCGAGCGGCACGGCCGCGCCCTCAAAACGGAGGAGGCCGCGGACGGCCGGATTCTCTGCGATCTGCGCCTTGACGCGGAGGCCGTCGGCGTGGCTGACCATCATGCCGGGGAGGGTCGCGCCGCCGACGCCCATGACCGTCACCGGGCGCTCCGCGTCAGTGAAGACGAGCCCCGCCACCGCACCCGCGCGCTGTGCGTTGATCAATTTGTCCTCGAAGAAACAGTCGCCGCGCAGGATGAGCGCAATCCGCCCGGCCAGCGCACCCTCCGGAAGCGCCGAGCACGCCAGGCCGGTTCCGTCGACGCCGGCGACGTCGGCCATCGGCCCCTCGATGGGCGCTGCCGGCAACGGCGCGGCGGCTGGAACCGCCGTGTAGGGCTGCGCCGAACCCACCGTGGCGGCGGCGGCGAAGAACCGGTCGTTCAGCGTGGCGCCGACGGTCAGAATGGACGGCGCGGCGCTCGGCGAACTCCCGGTATTGGGGTTGGGGCCGCTGTTGCCCGCCGACTTCACCACCAGAACGCCCCGGCCCGCCGCATTTTCGACGGCCTCGATCAGGGCATCCAATTCCGGGCGCGGCGCCGGCGTGATGCCGAGGCTGAGGTTGATGACGTCCATCCCGTCGGCGACCGCGTCGTCGATCGCGCGCACAAGAACCGCGGTGCTGGTGGAGCCATTGTCGTCGAACGCCTTGTACACCCCGAGCCACGCCTTGGGCGCGATTCCCGATACTGGACCGTACGGCGCGCTATGAGATACGCCGGCGGCGGCCATCGCCACCGCCGTGCCATGACCGATCGTGTCGCGCGGAGTCGTTGCCGCGCCGTTACCCGCCGCATAGGTGCGGCAGACGATGATCTTGTTGCTGGTGCACTCGCGGTCCGACTCGCGGCTGATCTTGGGATAACCTTCGGGCACCGGCAGTGCCGCATCCCGGAAGGCGGGGTGATCGCGTTCGATGCCCGTGTCGACGATCGCGATCTTCACGCCGCGGCCCGCTTGGTCGATGCCGCCGGACAAGTTCCATGCTTCGCGCGCCATGTGGAGGGCGGGGGTGCGGTCCATTTCGAGCGTCACCTCGAACACCGGCCAGATCTTCTTCACGTTGGGCATCGCGGCGAGGGCGCTCGCGTCGTCGGTGGGGGTCCGGACGATCAGGGAGTTCATAACCTGTTCGGTGGAGTCCACCACGACGGCGCCGGTCCCTTCCATCTGCCGGGCGAGATCCTGCTTGGCAATCGCGGCCTGGCGCTGCGGCTGCTTGGCAAGCTCCTCATTCAGTTCCACGATGAAAAGGCCGGGGATACGCTCGGCCGAGAGCAGCGACGCCCAGAACAAGACAAAAAGAACGCGCATTACGTCTACCTTCAGTGTTAAGTGCTTATTCCACGGGAAGTGTTGCGGTTTTTGAGACGGTATTTTCCATTGTAATGACAACCGGCTGGAGACCGGATGGCGTGTCCGGTGCCACGACGACGTTGGCCTGGTACAGCCCGGCTATCCCCGGCGCCAGTCCGCTGAACTCCACAGCCGCCGGGCGCCCGCCGATGGTAACGGTGGGCCGGGTTAGGGTTTCGGCGAGCGGGGACCCGGGCGACACTTCGCCGGATGGGGGCCGGTTGGTGACCGGACCGCCGCCGTTGAAATAGAGCTGAACCACGCGGCCGCGACGGGCTGGGTTGGCGGTTCCGACAAGCTGGAAACCTTCGTCGAGCGCGGCGATCAGCCGTCGGCCGCTCGAAGCTTCTTCGTACTCGAAGAACGCCGGCGAGTAACGTTGGAGCCGTAGCGTGTACAGCGAAGTGGAGCTGTCGCCGTAGCTCACCTTCACATAGACCGCGTTGAAGCCCTCCAATTCCCACGGAACCTGGACGTTGACCTGGCCTTGACTCACGAAGTGGAGCCGGCCGGGATAGCTCAGCGCCCGGCCCGGGACATCGAAACTGACGCTGATGTTTGCCAGCGAAAGCGGCAGATACGGCGTGGTGACCTGACGGAACACCTCGCTCAGATTGTTGCCGAAGATGGATACATAGGAGCCGGGGGCCGCGTCGTCCTCAGGCCGGAAACTGGCTGCGTTCACCACGCCGTTGGTCGAGATGGCCGGTATCGGAATGGCCCGGCCGAAGAGGCCAAGGGTCAGGTTCCCCGCTTCGGCCGTGAAGCTCTGATCGCCCGTCTGGCCGGACAGGAAGGCACGTGCCTCGACGATGCCGAGTTCGTCGGTCCGGTCGTTGGCGATATCGATCAGCGACGCCGGACGGAACTGAACGCGCTCGCCGAAAACGGGGACGCCGTAGCGGTCGATCACTTTGACAACCAGACGGCCCGGCACCTCCTCGTTCGGATTGCCGAGGAAATCCTGGCCGCGCAGCGGCAGCAGGTTCGCGGGCACACCGTCACCTACGAGGTAGAGGTACGGAATCCACAGATCCTCGGCGCCGCCACGGATACGAACGAACTCCTGATAGATGCCCGGCGCGGGGCGGTTGCCATCAAGACGCGCAGTAATGTCGCGGAACTGTCCGGCGCCCAGCGAGAAGGCCGCCTGGTCGACCACGACGCGCGCGCTCGGATTGCCGGCGGCGTCGAAAACCTCGACCTGGATATTCACCGTGTCGTTGCTGAGGTTCGTGATGCGCAGCCCCCGCGACGGGAGTTGGGCGCCGGTGAGGATCCCGAATGACAGCGTCGCAGGCTCCGCTGTCACGTTTGTGCGCGCGACGGCTTCGACGTTCAGCAGCCCGGAGCCGGCCGCCAGGATATCCGCCCAGATCGGGTTTCCATCGCCGTCCAGTTCGCTGGCCTCGTCGGTGCTTGTGTTTACCACGGCGGATTTCACCTGCGCCGGTGTCGCTTGCGGGAAGCGCTGCTTGAAGAGAGCGGCGGCCCCGGCGGCCATCGGGGCGGAGAAACTGGTGCCCTGCAAGGCGATGAAGCCGTCGGCGCTGTGGAGGATGCTGTTCGGGTCGTAGGACTGCGTCGCGGTGTAATGCTGATCGCCGGGCGCGACCACTTCCGGCTTGATTGCGCCTTCGCCGATCGAAGGCCCGTAGGACGAGAAGTAGGCCATGAAATTCGGCTCCTGTGTGACGGCCGTGATGTTGGTGTCCATCGTGGCCGGGCGGTCCGGATTAGAGGCCAGGAACTGCTTGAGTTGCGCGCCGAATCCACCGCCGATCATCACCGCCGGGATTCCCGTCTCGGCCAGCCCAAACGGCGGGAAAATGAAGTTAGAGTCGCCGGTGCGAATCAGCACCGCGCCGGCGGCCCCGGCGCGCTGGGCGTGAATCACCTTCGTGGCCAGCGAACAGTCGCCGAGGTCGATCACGGCCAGCGTTCCCGTCAGCGTGTCGTTGCCGAGTGGCGAGCAGGCGCGGCCGTTATCCTGAACCGCGTTGGCCAGGCGCAAGGGCGCCGCTAGTGGGGCGGGCGGACGCGGGCCGTTACCGAACAACGCCGGCACCGCCTGGAGATCCTGGGGCACGCCGCCGCCCTGGACGCGCAGCCGCCAGGCATAACGGTTCGCGTTGGTCGTGGCGCCGACCGAGATCGCCGAGGGAGCGGTAGCGGGCGACTGAATCGAGTTGAGAGCGGGAAAGGCAACGGCCAGATCCCCATCGTTGCCCGCCGAAACGACGACGGTCAGGCCGGCGCGAATGGCGTTCTCCACCGCCTCCGCGCGCGGGTCGCAAGGGCGATTGCTGGGCAGGCTGCAAATGCCGCCCCGATCCGCCGGACTCCAGAGCGCGGGACTGCCGATCGCCAGCAGTGCGATATCCATGCCGTCGTCGATGGCATCCTCTAACGCTTCGAAGACAGCGTTATCGAACGTGACGTCGTTGACGCCCGGCGAACCGAAGATCTTGTAATTGCCAAGGAAGGCCTTCGGAGCGACGCCCGACATCTCGCCGAGCGGGCTCTGGATGCGGCTCCCGGCGGCGACCATCGCGGCGGCGGTACCGTGTCCGACGCGATCGCGGGGCGAAAGATCGTCAGGGCGCGAAAACTCTGGTTCCTCGGGCAGCACCAACAGATCTACATAACTCCGCGCCGCGATCACCTTGCTGTTCGTATACGCGCATTCTTCAGCGCGGCAGCGCGGATACCCCGCCGGCGCTGTCAGCGATTCGTCGCGCATCCCAGGATGCTGGTGATCGATTCCAGTGTCGATGACTGCGATCTTGACACCTTGTCCCGCGTTCTCGCGCCCGTTGACGAGGTTCCAGGCCTGCGGGGAACGGACAAGATCGTTAGCCCGGACGAGGCGGGGCTTGGAGGCGCCGAGTTCCACCACGCGGCTAACGCCGGGCATGGCGCGCAGTTGGTCGAGTTGCGCGGGTTTCGCCGCGACGTACACTGCGTTCAAAACCGTCTGAGTCGCGCCGAGGACCGTGAACTTGTCGCCCGCGAGCAATTGGCGCAGGTGGTCCTGGCGGGTTTCGACGAGCAGGCGGCGGTCGGCGAGCGCTTGGCGGCTCTTCGGCTTGGCGGTGGACGGGTCGTATTCCGCCGCGAGCGGCGGGTCTTCCAGAATCAGTGCGTACCGATGGGCTCGCGGCGCGGCGAGAGCTGGCAGCGCCGCCAGGAGAAGGATTGCCCACAACTTGTTCGTTCGACTCACGTTGTCTCCGACGCGGCGCCAACGGGGTGAGTTACACACAGCGTGAACCGGGTGGAACTGCGAGCAAGTGGGATGCCAATCTGGTAGAATGACAGAGAGGCGTTCCCCGATATGGCCACCCACAAGCCCCCCTATTCGTCTGGTGCTCAGGTCGAACACGGCAGATTCGGTCTAGGCACCGTGATGTCGTGCAACGAAGACCAGACGGTGATCAAATTCGACGATCACGGGGAGAAAAAGTTCGTTTCGAGCATCGTTATCCCGAATCTGAAGAAGAGCGACCGCCAACCCCCCGAGCCCAAGCGCGCCACCCGCTCTCGCAAAAAAGCCGCCGCCAGCTAGCGGCAAGCCCAGTAGGTCGCAGCCCACGGACTGCCCGGTCCACGCCACACGCCACAACAGTTGAGATTTTTGTTTCTTCACGGTGAATCGGGAGTTCAGCGCTCTGCCGGCCCTTCCCGTGGCGTCGCCATCATCATCGCCCGTCTTTCGCTGCTCACCCTCCAAAAGGCCCTTACCTTCGGTACCAACGAACTATCCCCCGTTCCAACGTGCGTTGACGCCAGGCGGCATGCTCGGCTTTTTGTTAGCGGATGGCAGTGTCCGTGAGGCGGCATCCGGCAAACATATCGGCGACACGAGGGGTACACTCACATGACTGTACACATCATCGGGTCGGCACCCGACGCGACTCCCTGGCAGCGATTAATCCTCGCGATAGACGCAGCCTGATGTTACACTGAAGTTTCCCGCGATGAAATTCGGAGTCGTCGTGTTTCCAGGCAGCAACTGCGACCATGATGCATGGTACGCGGTCACCCATAACCTGGGGCACGAAGCCGAATTCCTCTGGCACGATTCCCCTCACCTCTCACGAGTCGACTGCGTCATCCTGCCCGGCGGATTCTCCTACGGCGACTACCTGCGCTGCGGCGCTATCGCCAAATTTTCGCCCGTCATGCAATCGGTCCGGCGGTTCGCTGCCGAGGGCGGCAAAGTCATCGGAATCTGCAACGGCTTCCAGATCCTCGTCGAAACCGGACTGCTCCCCGGCGCCCTCATTCGGAATCGCGGCCTGCGGTTCATCTGCAAGGAAGTGGACCTCCGCGTCGAGACCGCCGATTCGCCGTTCACGTGCGCGGCCCAGCCTGGTCAGGTCCTGCGCATCCCGATCGCGCACGGCGAAGGCTGCTACTACGCCGACACTCGCACGCTACGCGAACTCGATGACGAAGACCGCATCGCATTCCGCTACCTCGACAATCCCAACGGTTCGCTGAACGATATCGCGGGCATCCTCAACCGCGAACGCAACGTCCTCGGCATGATGCCCCATCCCGAACGTGCCGCCGACCCGCTGATGGGGTCCACTGGCGGCCTCGTGGTGTTTCAATCGCTGGCCGCGGCGCACGCCGGCGCCTGGTCCGCCGGGGCCGCCCTCAAACAATGAGCGCAATTACTCCGGACCTGATCGCTTCGCATCAGATCACTCCGGACGAATACCAGCAAATCCGCGGCATCCTCGGCCGCGAGCCGAATCTCACCGAACTCGGCATCTTCTCGGTGATGTGGAGCGAGCACTGCTCCTACAAGAGTTCGCGGCGCCATCTGAAAAAGCTGCCGGTGTGGAGCCGGCGCGTGCTGCAAGGACCGGGCGAGAACGCCGGTATCATCGACATCGGCGGCGGTTGGGCGATCGCCTTCAAGATCGAGTCGCACAACCACCCCAGCTTCATCGAACCCTTCCAGGGCGCCGCCACCGGCGTGGGCGGTATCCTGCGCGACATTTTCACCATGGGCGCGCGGCCCATCGCCGTGATGGACGCGCTCCGTTTCGGTCCGCTCGACGATCCGGAATCGGGTGCGCGAAACCGGCGCATTCTCGAAGGCGTAGTTGGCGGCATCGCGCATTACGGAAATTGTTTTGGCGTGCCCACCGTCGGCGGCGAATGCGTATTCGATCCCTCCTACGCGGGCAATCCGCTGGTGAACGTCTTTGCGCTCGGAGTGTTCCGGCACAATGAGATCTTTTATGGGCGCGCGTCGGGCATCGGTAACCCGGTGATTTACGTGGGCGCCAAGACCGGCCGTGACGGCGTGCATGGCGCCACCATGGCCTCGGCGGAATTCACCGACGAGGCGCACCAGAAACGGCCCAACGTGCAGGTAGGCGATCCGTTCATGGAAAAGCTGCTGCTCGAGGCCTGCCTGGAGGCCATGAAAACCGGCGCAATCGTCGGCATTCAGGATATGGGCGCCGCCGGCCTCACCTGTTCCACCTGCGAAATGGGCTCGCGCGCCGGCACCGGCATCGAGATCGACCTTCAATACGTCCCGCAGCGCGAAACCGGCATGACGCCGTACGAGATTATGCTGTCGGAGTCCCAGGAGCGGATGCTGCTGGTGGCCGAGAAGGGCCGCGAGCACGAGGTCTTCGCCGTCTTCAAGAAGTGGGGGCTGGACGCGGCCACCATCGGGCACGTGACCGGGGATGGCATTCTGCGGGTGAAGGATCGCGGCGTTGTGGTGGCCGAAATCCCGAATCGCGAACTGGCCGACGAGGCGCCCCTCTACGACCGCCCCTACACCACGCCGTATCGCCCTGCGCCGATGGAGCCGCCGGACCTCGACGCGCCCGAATATCGCAGCTCCGATCTCGGGGGCGATCTTCTGCGGCTGCTCGGCTCGGGCGATCTCTGTTCGAAGCGCTGGATCTGGGAGCAGTACGACTATATGGTCCGAACCAACACGACGCTCGGTCCCGGACACGACGCGGCGATCGTGAGGATCAAGGAAACTGGAACCTCGGTGGCCATGTCGCTCGACGGCAACGGCCGGTACTGCATGCTGTCGCCGCGCGAGGGGACCAAGTTGATCGTCGCCGAATGTTGCCGCAACCTGTCCACCGTGGGCGCGCTGCCGGTGGCGGCCACCAACAACCTCAACTTCGGCAATCCCGAGCGGCCGGAGATCATGGCGCAGTTGGTGGAGAGCATCGAAGGCATGGCCGAAGCTTGCGCGTTCTTCGAAACCCCGATCACCGGCGGCAACGTCAGTCTCTATAACGAGACCCTCGGCGAACCGATTCATCCGTCGCCGGTGCTCGGCGTTGTCGGCTTGTTGGAGACGCACGCACCGGCCGGTATAGCTTTCCCCGCGGAAGGACTCAGCCTGGTGTTGTTGGGCGGCATCGGGAGTGCCGATGCGGTGCGGTTCGGGTCCAGCCAGTACGCCAGCGTGATCTACAACCAAACCTGGGGACTGCCGCCGCGGCTCGACATGGATTACGAAAAGCGGGTGCAGCAGGCCGTCCGCGAAACGGTCCGCGCGGGGCTGGCCCGGGCCGCGCACGATTTGGGCGAGGGTGGGCTGGCGGTGGCCCTTGCCGAGTCGAGCTTTGGAACGGACCGGATCGGCGCGGAAGTGGAATTGGACTCCGCGCTACGGGCGGAGTGGCTGCTCTTCCACGAAGGGCCGTCGCGGGTGCTGGTTGCCACGGCGCAACCGGAGGCGGTACAGTCGGTGGCGGCGGGCCTTCAGGTGGATGCGCCCGTGATCGGCCGCACGGTGCGCGGCCGGTTGCGTATTGCCAATCGTGGCGTGGTTTTGCTGGACGCGGACGTGGCGCGGCTCTACGAACGGTGGGATGCCGCACTCGCCGCCGCCCTGGAGGTTGTTCCTGGCTCACCTCCCCCGGGACAGGAGTAAGCGATGTTCGACAAGTTCCACGATGAATGCGGTGTCGTCGCGATCTACGGCCATCCGGAAGCGGCAAACGTGGCCTATCTCGGACTCTATGCCCTTCAGCATCGTGGTCAGGAAAGTTGCGGCATAGCCGCTTCCGATGGCGAGACCATCGAGTGCCACAAGTCGATGGGCCACGTCGCGGACGTCTTCCCGCGCACCGTGCTCGAGAAATTGCCGGGCCACGTCGCCATCGGCCATACCCGCTACTCCACCGCCGGCGACACCGTCCTGCTCAACGCGCAGCCCTTCGCGGTCAACTGCAATAAGGGCCACATCGCCGTGGCCCACAACGGCAACATCACCAACGCGGGCGAATTGCGGCGCGACCTCGAAAGCCACGGCGCAATCTTCTCGGCGACCTCCGACACCGAGGTGGTGCTGCATCTCGTCGCCCACTCGCGCGAGCGCACGCTCGCCGGCGCCTTGCGCGAGGCGCTGCTCCAACTCGAAGGCGCTTATTCGCTTGTCTTCATGGCCGAGAACCGCATCATCATCGCGCGCGACCCGCATGGCTTCCGGCCGCTGGCGATGGGACAACTCGAAATCGGCCAGGGGAACATCTGCTACGTTTTCGCGTCGGAGACCTGCGCGTTCGACCTCATCGGCGCGGTGTATCTGAGCGAGGTGGAGCCGGGCGAGATGATCGCGATCGGCCCCGAGGGCATGACGCGCGAACGGTTCACGCCGGAGCGGCCGCGCGCGCACTGCGTCTTCGAACACGTTTATTTCGCCCGGCCCGACTCGCTCGTCTTTGGACGCCCCGTTCAGCAATCCCGCGAGATGCTCGGACGCCTGCTCGCGCGCGAGCACCCGGTCAGTGGCGATGTCATCGTCCCCGTACCCGATTCGGGCGTCGCCGCCGCGCTCGGCTACTCCGACGAATCCGGCATCCCGTTCCGCCAGGCCTTGATCCGCAATCACTATGTCGGACGGACCTTCATCGAGCCGTCCCAGGCCATCCGCGACTTTGGCGTCAAGCTGAAGCTGAATCCCGTGCGCTACCTGCTCGAAGGCCGCCGCGTCATCCTCGTCGATGACTCCATCGTCCGCGGCACCACCTCGCGCAAGATCGTCCGCATGGTGCGCGGCGCCGGCGCGCGCGAGGTCCACTTGCGCATCTCCTGCCCGCCCACCCTTTCGCCTTGCTTCTACGGCGTTGATACCCCGCTCAAGAGCGAATTGATCGCCGCCAACCACAGCGTCGAAGAAATCCGCCGCTTCGTCGAGGCTGACTCGCTGGGCTATCTCTCGCTCGCCTCCCTCCGCCGCGCCGTCGCCGATCACGACCGCCTCGACTACTGCTACGCCTGCTACACCGGCGACTACCCGACCGACCTGGTGAACCTCGAAGAGTTGATGCACACCAAAACAATGCGGGGATGAACGGAAGGTTGGAATGCCTCGGCCGCTCTGGCCGCCCCTCACCGGCCTTCTGAATCCGCCCTCAAACCAGCCGCCCGTCGTTCCTCTCGCCCACCGTGCCCCGCCGCGCCATCCACACCGCCAGCGCCAGCGCCAGGTCGTCGTGCTTCCCGCTCCGCGCCCCGCCGTCCGCCCGCAGCCCCGCCAGTTCCTCCACCAGCGCCGCGCTGAGCGGCAGCCGCCGCCTGATTCGCAGCAGGCCCTGCTCCAGCGCCACCGTCACCCCGCCCAGCAGCGTCCGCCGCGGCACGTTCCAGAACCGGTCCGCCCGCGTCGTCTGGTCCCCGCTCGTGATCATAACCGGCGTCACCGTACACCCCGTCCGCTCCCTCAGCAGCAGCTCCGCCACCGGAACCCCTACCCCCGTCGCGTCCACCGCCAGTTCCGCCGGCGTCTGCCCCTTGAGCTCCCGCATCAGGCTCGCCGTCTCCCGCGCCACCTGCACGTACGGCGTCCCCAGCCGGAACCGCTCCAGCCGCGTCACCCGCCACTCCATGGACTCCGGCCTGGACCACGTCACTGGGTCCCATTCGCCCGGCCACACCGCCTTCGCCACCACCGCCAGCGTCGAATAGTCCTGCCGCTGGCCCAGGTCCAGCCCCACCCAATACCGCTCCATCCGCTCCCACTCCCGCACGCTTCACTCCATCAGCGCCGCTTCGATCAAATCCCTCGGCAGCAGCGCCCCTTCCTGGTCTTGAAAATCGCACTCGTACTCCCGCGCGTACACCCGCTGCCCGAGCTCCGCCCGCTCCTGGGCCAGCTTCTCCGCCGGAATCCGCCCGCACTCCGCCGCCGTCACCCGGAACTTCTCCCAACCCT